>JAFANN010000019.1 GCA_019232665.1 Caulobacteraceae bacterium
AATGGTAACACAGCGGTTTTTGGTACCGTTATTCTAGGTTCGAGTCCTAGTTCCCCAGCCAGCCGGTCCTCGCCAACAGTCTCCGATCGAGACACGGTCCCCCAACCACCGGACAACTCGCCGATATTCCCGCCAATGCGCCGATTCGCGCCGCCCGGCGGAGCACTTTTGCGCGCCCATTCCAGCCAAGCTCGCGTCAGACCAAAAGACGATCGCCAATTTCCGGAAGGACCTCGGCCGCCGGCAGTCACCTCTTTTGGTATTTTCGGCCGAGGCCCGCTCGTTTTGAACTTCTGGCAAGGCCGCGGAGGAAGCGTTCAATTGTGTGGCGGACGGCAAACCCGCGACGGGAAGTCCACCGAGGCTCGGCCAGCACGGTCCCGTCGTTCGGTCATCAATGGCATCTTGTCGACAGCCCTCCTTCCGGCGAACGCGGGCGCCCTCGCCAACTCAACGGGACGCCAGGCGGCGAACGGCTCGAGTAAGGCGCTTCCGCGACCCAGGGACGACGCCTACGAAGTCCTCGAGGTTGGGCCGGGAAAGCGGTTCCCCTCGCTCACCCTCGCCGGCTGCTTCATGAGTTCGCTCTCGCGCTGGAATAGCGCCTCACGCGGCGCCGAGCAGAACTCGCGGATGGGGTTCCGGCTGATCGTCAGTCCGGGGCCCCCCGGGTACTACGTCAATGATAGCGGCTCACACTCTCGGCGATGGCCTTCCCTGGTGGGGTGGCCGCCCTATGAAGGCAATCTCCAGGGGCCGGTGATCATCGAGGGCGAGGCGGGCAAGCCGCCGCCGCTGCTGTGCACGGACGGGTATGGGGATGGCGTGCTCTACTACCAGGAGGGTCTGTTCATCACCGGCGACTTCGACGCGACCTTCCGCCACCTGAGGTTCCAGTGTTTCCGCCGCCAGGACGGCTATGGCAACTACGCTGCGATCCGCCTTGGTCCGAGCGTCTTCAACCGGCCGCTCAAAAACAGGATCGTCATCGAGGACTGCGAGATCAGCGCCTGCGACGACGGGATCCTCGGGGGAGGCGCTGGCCAGCATGTCTTGTTGCGGCGCTGCCACTTCCATCACAACGGCAACGGGACCGGACGTTGTCACAACATCTATGTCGGCGAAGCGGACGAACTCGTCGTCGAAGACCTGCTCTCGACCGACTGCGCCATCGGCCATCTCCTCAAGTCGCGGGCCGCCGCGACCACCATCCGTAACAGTCGATTGCTGGGCGCAGCCGGAACCGAGAGCGCATGCCTGGATGTCCCCAATGCTGGCCTGCTTACGATCGACCGCCTGGTCTGCGAGAAGTCGCCCGGTTCCGACGCAGGCTGGGTCATCCACTATTCAGGGGAAAGCCAAGCCTTTCATAATCCGTCGGCGGTCGTGATCCGCAACCTGACAATGGTGACGCCGGCGGCGCTGCGACGTCATCCCTCGTGGCCACTGGAAGGCCTCGCCAATCAAAGCGGCGCCGGCCCTGCAGCTTCCGGCCCGGGCTCCCACTTCATTCCCGTCCAGGCGGAGGCGGTTGAGGTCTTTGGGCTCACCGCGAGGAATTCCGGCCTGCCCTGCCGCATACTTTCGAAGCGACCAGCCATCGATCGGCAATCGCCGCTGACCTGGGAGGCGTAGCCTCACGCTGTGGCGGCGGTCGCCTGGCGCTCCCGCGGCCGGATCAGCGCCTGAGCGGCAGCGATCCTTGGATCATGACGACCCTCGTAGCCTGCGGCGCCGGCGGCCATGAGCAGAGCCCTGTTGGCATGGGCGACGTCGTCCCAGCCAAACTCTTCGGCATAGCGTCTCGTCTCCCACCGACCCGGCGGCGAAACCTCTATGGAGCGGACCGCACCTGCGACCGCGGTCGCGGAGCGCTCGGCGATCAACCGACCCGCGGCCGGCGAAGCGACGACCTCCCGCGTTCCATTCACATCCGTCGCGGCCACCGGCGCGCCGCAGGCCATGGCCTCGAGAAGAACGTTCGCCCAGCCCTCGCGCGACGACGCGAGAACCAGGACGTCCGCCGCGGAATAGAGCGCCGGAAGACTCTCGTGCGGAACTTCGCCGAGGAA
The DNA here is from genome assembly GCA_019232665.1 of Caulobacteraceae bacterium. GTDB lineage: Bacteria > Pseudomonadota > Alphaproteobacteria > Caulobacterales > Caulobacteraceae > Acaudatibacter. The sequence goes on from JAFANN010000019.1 coordinate 2,073, forward strand.
GCGGACCCGATCGGCCACCTTCAGGCGGCGCGCGAGTGCTTCGAGTTCGCCTCGGAGGGGCCCCGATCCCGCGATCAGCAGTCGCCATCCGGGCTGGCTGCCCAGGGCTTCGATGGCCAGGTGATGGCCCTTCCGCTCGATCAGGCTACCGACCGAGAGGAGCGTGAAGGCGTCGCATCCAAGGCTCGCCCGCGCGGCTCGACGGTCGAGCGGACGAAAGACATCGAGGTCCACGCCGTTGCGCAGCACCAGCGTGCGCTCGGCCGGCGCGCCCAGATCCACGAGGCGACGCCTGAGGTCCTCGCAAACGGCGACGCTGACGCTGGCCTCCCGGGCGGCCCACTGGATCGCGCGCCGGGGACCGGCGCTGGAAGGGATCAGAGTGAGATCGCTTCCTCGGGCAGTGATGACCACCGGGATCCGCAGGGCTTGCCCCAATCGGGCGGCGGCGACGCCGTCAGGGTAGAAGTAGTGGGCGTCGATGACATCGAAGCCTTGCCCCCGCGCCTCGAGACTGCGGATGACATGAAGCCCCGTGTGGAAAAGCGCCTTCGGCGCCATCCATGATCCAAGCTTTGGAAGCACTGGATAGCGCGGGTGCAGCACCTCGATGCCGCGACGGACCTCCTGCACCGGCGCGAGGGCAAAGATGGCGTAGCGTCCAAAGGCGCGGTGAGTGCTGGGGAAGAAGGGGACAGGCGCGATCACCGCCGCTGACAGTCCGGGGAGCGCAATCGTCTTCTGGAGCCGGTTCTCGACAAAGACGCCATGGTTTGGGTCGGCGGCGTTCGGGAAGAGGGTGGAGAACACCAGCACACGCGTCATTCGCCAGCCTCCGCTACGGCGGGGACAGTCGCGCGAGGCTCGCCGCCGGGGCGTGATCGAAAGATAACGCCTTAGCCAGTCGCGCACGGGAAGCGGGCGGCTCCCGCTCGGCTCAGCATCGGCGTAGCGGCGGAGGGGAAAAATCGGCAGACGTGACGATCATTGGATAGGGGGCGCGCCCCTGCACTTCCGCATGAGTCGAGAGATCAGATCGCACGATCCCTAGGTTCGTGTGGCCTCGGTGAAATACCCAGAAATGGGGATGCGCGGTGAAGTTCTTAGGTCATCATGTAGAGCGCCAAGCAGTCGCCTACGCTGGGCTGGACGCTCTAATATTTTTTCTTGCCCTCGCGTGGATCAGCTTTCCACACACCTTTTCTACACGGGGAGTAATGCTTGAGCCATACCAGGCCGTGGCCATCGCCCTTGGGCTGCTGCTGATCACGATCTCCCTTGGGGTCTACAACAACGACGCAGCCCGCGACGTCGGGACGTATCTGCGACGGTTCCTCGTGAGCTGGGAATTCATTGGGGCTGCTGCAGCTCTGTTCGTGGTCGTGACCGGATTCGCCAGGGTGGGGCGACCGGGGATTTCCTTGGCGCTCCTCGCAGCGATGGCGATCCTAGTCATGTCGTTCCAGGTCGGTCTGCGCCTGATGCTTGGCTGGTGGCTCGGAAGCCGCTCGCACAAACGTAGGGTCGTTATCCTCGGCGACGCGGCCAGCTCGGAGAAGGTGCGAGACTTCCTGCGCGGTCCGGGGCGCGACCGCTTCGAGCACCTCACCACACTGGAGAACTCGGGCTCGGACCCGGCGCTAAGTCTGTCCAACCTCGCCCAAAATTTGAAGAGCGACGAAATCGTCGTCGCTTGCGAGGACCGCGGCGCGCTGCCGGTGGATGAGCTGCTGGAGTGCAAGCTGCGGGGCATCGAGGTGGTTGACGCCCTCGACTTCTGGGAGCGGGAGGCCGGAGTCGTGGAGGTCGCCCGCGGCGCTGGCGCGTGGCTGGCGCTTTCCGAGGGGCTTATCCTTCGCCCGGCCCGCCTGCGGGCCAAGCGCATGATCGACGTGGCCATCAGTCTGGCCTTCCTGCTCTTCGCGGCGCCGCTCTGCCTGTTTGTCGCCCTGGCCATCTGCCTGGATAGCCCGGGGCCGGTATTCTACCGCCAGGAGCGCGTCGGACTTAACGGCGCGATCTTCAAAGCCTGGAAGTTCCGCAGCATGCGCGTCGACGCCGAGAGCGACGGGTCGCCGCGGTGGGCGGGCGCCCGGGACGACCGGGTGACCCGGGTCGGACGATTCATCCGAAAGGTGCGGATCGACGAGATACCGCAGATCCTCAATGTGCTGGCAGGGGAAATGAGCTTCATCGGCCCGCGCCCGGAGCGACCCTTCTTCGTCGAGCAGCTCAGGGCGCAGATCCCGTATTACGACTTGAGGCACAGAGTGCCGCCGGGGATCACCGGCTGGGCGCAGGTGAACTACCCCTACGGAGCCACGGTCGAGGATGCGCGACGCAAGCTTGCCTACGATCTGTACTATCTGAAGCGAAGCGACCTCGTCCTGGATCTGGTCATTCTGCTGCAGACGGTCAGGGTCGTACTCTTCGCGCACGGCGCCCGCTGAAGCGGGATGACCCAGCTCGTTTCCAGGTCGCCGGCGCATCCTTACAGCGGACCACCGCCTGATGCGCCCGCCCAGAACCACGCGGGCGCGGGAGCGCCGGAACGGCGGCTGAGGCTGCTTCACGTGTTTCCGAGCTTCGCGATCGGCGGCGCCCAGATGCGGTTCGCCACCCTCGCCGCCGGCTTCGGCCCCGGCTTCTCACACAGCGTCCTGTCCCTCTCCGGTAACTACGAAGCGGCTGAGATCGTCTGTCCGGCTGCGGCGGTCCAGTACCTCAGGAAGCCTCAAGGAGGGGGGCTCGCGCACCGGCTCTTCGCTTATGCCCGCATGCTCGCCGAGCTGCAGCCGGACGTGCTGCTCACCTACAACTGGGGCGCCATCGAGTTCGCCTTGGCCAACACCCTCGTCGGCCGTCCGCATCTGCATCATGAGGACGGCTTTGGCCCGGAGGAATCGTCAAGGCAGCTCCGAAGACGGGCATGGGGGCGACGGTTGGCGCTACGGCGGAGCCATGTGCTGGCGCCGTCCGAAACCATGCGCACCATCGCGCTCGACTGTTGGCGTGTAAGCCCCAATAGACTGCACTATGTCCCTAACGGCGTACCCGCGCTGCGACGAGCGTCGACGCCACTGACAAGCCTTGGCCTCGATCTCCCCTCACACCGCGTAAGGGTCGCCTGGAGCGGCGCGCTCCGACCCGAGAAGAACCCCGTCCGGCTGCTGCAAGCCTTCGCGCCCTTGCGGGACCGCGCGATCCTGCTGATCATCGGCGATGGCCCTGAACGCGAACGGGTCGTCGCGGCGGCGCGCGCGCTCGACCTTGGCGACAGCGTCCGTCTGCTCGGCGCGCGCCGCGACGCGCGCCATATCCTGATGCAATGCGATCTGCTGGTCGTCTCCAGCGACACCGAGCAGATGCCGCTGGTGGTGCTCGAGGCGATGGACGCAGCGCTGCCGGTGGCGTCGTTTGACGTCGGCGATGTGCGGCGCATGCTTTCGCCCGACAACCACCCGTTCGTGGTTCCCCATTCGACCCTCGCCCTCTCGGCGGCGATCGGCCGACTGGTGGAGGACGCCAGGGTTCGGCGCACAGTGGGCGCAGCCAACCGGGCGCGCGCTGCGGAAGTCTATAGTGCAGACACTATGGTCAGCACTCATCGCCGCCTGATCGAGCGACTCGCCGCCGGCGCGGGTTGAGGCAGCCACCGTCGTAACCTGAGCAGCGGTGCAGCCACCCATGGCGCCCGCCGCATCACGGCGATCGCCAGGCGCCATCGCGGCGAGCGGGCGGCAGCGTCCTGCAAGAGCGCCAGGCCGGCCGACACCTTGCCTTCCATTATCAGCGCCTCGCCATCCACCCACGCCAGACGCCGGGCGTAGTGGCGGCCAACGGCCAGCGCCGCCGCAGCTTCCGGGCGCCCCGCCAACATGTCGGCCGCATTGGCGTAGACGGCGCAGCATCCGTCGAGCAGCGGTCGCACGTTGGACGACAGCGATCCTCGCCGGCGGCGATAGTGCACGAGCGGGGCCTGCACGACGGCTCCCTTCCATCCCGCGGCGAGCAATCTGAGCCAAAGATCCAGATCCTCCGCGACGCGCAGGTCGGCGTCAAACCCTCCGATCGACTCGAAAGCGGAGCGCCGCACCATGGCGGCGGTGAAAATGTGGACTTGCCTCGTGAGCACCCGCTCCAGGGTGACCGGTCCCCGGATCGAATAGGCCTGCGAGTAGAGACGAGGGCGGCGCACGCCCGCGCCGAACAACTGAGCGTCACACGCGACGAAGCCGAGCGACGAATCGCCGTCCAGCGTTTGCAGCATGCGCGCCAGATAGTCGGGTTCGTAAACGTCATCACCGTCGAGGAAGGCGATCACGTCGGCACGGGCGGCCGCCACTGCGCGGTTTCTAGCGGTCGCGACGCCGGCGTTGTTGGTCTGTAGGAGGCGCATGCGCGGCTCGCGGGCGAACGGCCCGAAGGCGGCTGCAACTCGGGTCCGGTCCCCGTCGTCAACGACGATGACCTCCCAGTCCGAGAGTGACTGGGCCTGAACCGAAGAAATGGCCTCGGCCAGGAAGCCCGCTACTCCGTACCCCGGCACGATCACAGAGACCCGGGGCGTGGCTAACATGCCAACGTCGCCGGAAACGCGTTCGGCGCCACTCGAAGCTCGTCGTTGGAGCGACCTTTGCGACGCATCATCTGACGCAAGCATCTAGAAATCCGCCTCCCTGCGCCGGGTCCGGAGGCAGCCTAGAGGCAAGGGCCGCGGCGCCCGCACTATCATTCGACGCCGGGATCGCGCCGCCCGACGCGTGCGGCCGCTCGGCGGCCGAACACCAAAGGCATCAAACGACATGGTTTGCGCGCGCTCGCCGACCGACCTTTGGGCGGACGGCGCCTGCGCGCCCAAAGTTGCACGGGGATTCACAATGCCAGTCGCCGCGAACGTCCGGCTTGGGCGCGACGTGACGATCTTCCATCCGGAGTTGGTCAACCTCTACGGCTGCCAGATCGGCGACGGCACGCGCATCGGGGCGTTCGTGGAGGTCCAGGCGAACGCCGTCATCGGGCGGCGCTGCAAGATCTCCTCGCACAGCTTCATCTGCGAAGGCGTGGAAATCGAGGACGAGGTGTTCATCGGCCACGGGGTGATGTTCACCAACGATCTCTACCCGCGCGCCGTGAACGAACTGGGACAGGCCCAGGGGCCAGGCGACTGGACGCTCGCACCGACGCGAGTGATGCGCGGCGCCTCCATCGGCTCCAACGCTACGATCCTGGCGGGAATCACGATCGGGACGAGCGCCCTCGTGGGCGCCGGCGCAGTGGTGACTTCAGACGTCGCGCCTCACACGATCGTCGCCGGCGTTCCCGCACGGTTTCGCCGTGAAGATAGCGAGCTTGCTCTCGTGGAAACCTCAGGAGCGTGAAGATGATCGGCATCGCCGTCATCGGGTACGGATATTGGGGTCCAAATCTCGCCCGCTGCATCGCCGAGACGCCTGGTTGCCGGCTTGCGGCCATCGTCGATCCCTCGAGTGCGGCCCTCGAGCGGGCGCGGAGCCGCTTCGGTTCGACTCCTCTTCTGTCGAACTGGCGCGAAGCCCTCGCCCGCTCCGACGTGGACGCCGTCGCCATCGCCACGCCCGTGCGCACCCATTTCGCGATCAGTCTGGCGGCGCTCGAATCGGGCCGACATGTGCTGGTCGAAAAACCGATGACGGAGACCTCCGCTCAAGCGCGCCAGCTCATCGAGGCCGCCCAGCGACGCGGACTGACTCTGCTCGTGGACCACACCTTCATCTATTCGGGCGCAGTGCAGAAAATGCGTGAGCTCGTCTCCACCGACGAGTTGGGCGAGGTCTTCTACTACGACTCCACACGCGTGAACCTCGGACTGTTCCAGTCGGACGTGAACGTCCTCTGGGACCTGGCGGTCCACGATCTCTCGATCCTCCAGCACGTGCTGGGCAGTCCACCCACCGAGATTTCGGCCAATGCGACGCGCCATATCGCCGGCGCGCCCGAAAGCATGGGCCAAGTGACGCTGTATCTGGCGAACGGGGCGGTGGCGCACCTCAACGTCAACTGGCTCGCGCCCGTGAAAGTCCGCAAGGTTCTGGTCGGCGGCAGCCGGAAGATGATCGTCTGGGACGATCTGGAGCCGAGCGAGAAGATCAAGGTTTACGACCGCGGCGTGAACGTCGCCGGCGGCCCCGAGGAGCTGTACGATCTCCTGGTCAGCTACCGGATCGGCGACATGTGGGCGCCCCGGATCAGCACGGCCGAGCCGCTGCTGGCGGAAATCAAGCATTTCACAGATTGCATCGCCGCCGGAGCGGCGCCGATCACCGATGGGCGCCTGGGACTCCAGGTCGTCGAGATGCTGGAGGCCGCAAGCCGGTCCATCGCCCTGCGCGGCCATCCCATCGCGCTCGCCCCGCTCCGGAGGGCCTCATGATCCCCTTCCTCGACCTGAAGGCGCAACACGCTGAGCTTGAGCCGCAGCTGATGCGGGCCGCCCAGCGCGTTATCGGTCGGGCGCAGTTCACCCTGGGCCCGGAAACGCAAGTCTTCGAGGCCGCGCTGGCGGAGTTCTGTGGCGCCCGGCATGCGGTGGCTGTGAATACGGGCACCTCGGCCCTCCATCTCGCGCTGTTGGCGGCGGGCGTGGGACCGGGGGATGAAGTGATCACCACTCCGGCCACCTTCGTGGCTACGATCGCTGCGATTCAATACGTGGGCGCCATCCCGCGCCTCGTGGACATCGATCCGGACACCTGGACTCTCGATCCGGCGCGCATCGAGACCGCGATCACGCCGCGGTCGCGCGCGATCCTTCCAGTGCACCTGCACGGCCGGATGGCGGACATGACCGCGATCATGAACACCGCCCGGGCGCATGGGCTGGTAGTGATCGAGGATGCCGCCCAGGCCCTCGGCGCGAGCGCAGACGGCCTGCGCGCAGGAGCGCACGGCGATCTGGGCTGCTTCAGCTTCTATCCCGGCAAAAACCTCGGCGCCTGCGGCGAAGGGGGAGCCGTGGTCACCAATCATCCCGAATTCGACTAACGTCTTCGGCGCCTGCGGGACTGGGGGCAGTCCCGCAAATACCTGCACGCGGAGAAAGGGTTCAACTACCGGATGGATGAGCTGCAGGCGGCGTTCCTGTCGGTTAAGCTGCCGCACCTGGAGCGTTGGAACCACGCTCGCCGGGTGGCGGCTGCCCGATACGACCGGCTCCTGAGGGGCCTGAGAGTGGCTCATCCGGCGCCCGCCGAAGACGAGCGTCACGTTTACCACGTCTATGCTGTGAGGGTCCGCGACCGGGATGCCGTGCGCGGGCGGATGGCTCCAGCGATCGCGACCAACGCGCACTATCCAATCCCCGTCCACCTGCAACCAGCGTTCGCGGACCTTGGCTACCGGCGGGGCGACTTCCCGATCGCGGAGGCTTTTTGCGACGAGACCCTGTCGCTGCCGATGTTCCCGGGGATTGGCGACGATCAGATCGACGTGGTCTGCAGGCGCCTCGGGGAGGCAATTCAACAGACGCTGATCATTGCGGGAGAGGCGGCGTAATGCGGCGCCCACGCCTCGTGAAGGCCGTTCACGGTCGCTTGGCCGTCGAGCCGGATCCAGCCTTCGAGGCGGAGTTCGCAAGGGATCTCGCGCAGCGCTGCGCGCCCGCCGAGATCATGTCGCTGTTTCGACGCTTCAATCAAGGCGAGGACCATATCGACAATCTGATGCGACGGATCTGCGTCCGCGCGCTGGCGCGCCGGTGCGGTGACGGCCTGCGGATCGGGCCAGGCGTCGGGCTGCGGCATGTCGAGACCTTCGAGATCGGCGAAGGGGTCACCATCGGCGAGCAGGCCGTGATCCAGGGACGTCACGACGGGCGGTGCGTGATCGGTAACAAGGTCTGGATAGGCGCCCAGGCGTTCCTCGATGTCCGAGACGCCGTACTGGGCGACTATGTCGGATGGGGCCCGGGGGCCCGTCTCCTGGGGTCGACGCATACCGGCCTGCCAATCGGCGTCCCGATCATAGCCAGCGACTTGCTGATCTCCCCGACCACCATTGAGGCGGAGGCCGATATCGGCGTGAACGCCGTGATCCTGCCCGGAGTCACGGTCGGCAGGGGCGCAATCGTGGGCGCCGGCGCGGTCGTGACACGAGACGTGCCGCCCTACGCCAGGGCGGCGGGGGCGCCTGCGCGCGTCATCTCCAGCCGCATGGAAACAATGGCCGACGAGGGAGTCGCCAAGTGACCCCATCCCTCACCGCCATCGCCGGCGCCAAGGTCCTGGTGACGGGCGGCGCCGGGTTTATCGGCAGCCGGACGGTCGACGGCCTGATCGGCCACGGCGCAGGAGAAGTCGTGGCGATCGACGACATGGTCAGGGGACGGCCGGAGAATCTTTCCTCCGCCCTTGCAACCGGACGCGTGCGCCTCGTCCACGGAGATATCTGCAACAAGGAGCTCGTGCGCGAGCACTTGGAGGGCGCCGACCTGGTCTTCCACTTGGCGGCGTTGCGCATCACGCAGTGCGCGGCCGAACCGCGTCGCGCCATGCAGGTGATGGTCGACGCGACCTATGACATCCTCGACCTTTGTGTTGCGGCAGGCGTGCGCAAGGTGGTCATGGCCTCCTCCGCGTCGGTTTACGGAATGGCCTCGTCGTTCCCGACAGAGGAGGCGCATCCGCCCTACGCCAACCGCACCTTGTATGGCGCGGCCAAGACCTTTGGCGAAGGATTACTCCGCGTGTTCAAAGAGATGTACGGCCTCGAGTACGTCGCCCTACGCTACTTCAACGCCTACGGCCCCCGGATGGACATCCACGGGCGCTACACCGAGGTGCTGATCCGCTGGATGGAGCGGATCGAGGCAGGACTTGCGCCGGTGGTCTTCGGTAGCGGCTCGGAGACCATGGACATGGTGCACGTGGAAGACATCGCGCGCGCGAACCTGCTCGCCGCTGTTTCGCCGGCCACCGATGTGGCCCTCAATGTGGGAAGCGGGACCGAGACCAGTCTCGCAGCGCTGGCGCGCCGGTTGGCAGAGACGATGGGCCGCGAGGATCTCGTTCCGATCCACGAGCCGCCGCGCGCCGTCAACCCGGTTCCAAAGCGCCTGGCCGACCTGAGGCTCGCGCGAGAACACATCGGGTATACGCCGACCGTTCCCCTGGATGAGGGGCTCGCCGGCTTGGTGGCATGGTGGCGCGCGGAGCGTCGTCGGGCTCCGGCGTCTGTCCCGGGACGCGCCGCATGATCCCGATAACCCAACCGCAACTCGGGGAAGCTGAAGCCGAAGCGGCGGCCCGGGTCGTTCGCTCCGGCTGGCTCAGCCAGGGCCCAGAGGTCGCAGCTTTCGAAGCGGAGTTCGCCCAGATGGTCGGCGCCCCTCACGCTTGCGCCGTCTCCAACTGCACGACCGCCCTTCACCTTGCCCTGACGGCTCTGGGAATCGGCCCTGGCGACGAGGTGATCACCGCCAGCCACAGCTTCATCGCAACCGCCAACGTGATTCGGCAGACCGGCGCGACGCCCGTATTCGCCGATATCGAGCTCGGCGGTTTCAATCTCGACCCTGACGCCGTCTCCCGGGCGATCACCCCAAGGACGCGAGCGGTCCTCGCGGTCCATCAGATCGGGATGCCCTGCGACCTCGGCGCGATTCTGCCGATAGCGCGCGCCCACGGCCTCAGGGTGATCGAGGACGCCGCCTGCGCCGCCGGGGCGCAGATCCGTCTTGGCGATCAGTGGTCGGCCATCGGCTCTCCGCACGCCGACATAGCCTGTTTCTCCTTCCATCCGCGAAAGGTGATCACCACCGGCGAAGGGGGAATGCTGACCACGCGCGACCCTCAGCTGGACGCCACATTCCGCCTGCTACGCCAGCACGGGATGAGCGTGCCGGACACCGTGCGCCACGCCGCACGCGAGGTGGTCCTCGAGTCTTATCCGGTGTCGGGATTCAACTATCGGATGAGCGACCTGCAGGCGGCGGTCGGGCGCGTCCAGCTTGCCGCCCTGCCGCAGATCGTGGCGCGCCGGCGGGAGCTGGCGGGGAGCTACCGCCGAAAACTCGCCGACATAGACGGGCTGACGCCGCCCGCTGAGCCGGATTGGGCGCGGTCGAACTGGCAAAGCTACTGCGTGAGACTCCCGCAGGGCGCGCGGCAGATCGAGGTGATGCAGTCCATGCTGGACAGCGGGGTCGCCACCCGCCGCGGGATCATGTGCGCCCATCTCGAACCCGCCTATGCGGGGCTGAGGACGGCTCCGCTCCCCCGGTCGGAGGCGGCCCATCGCGAATGCATTCTGCTCCCCCTGTTCCCACAGATGACGGAGGCGATGCAGGACGAGGTGGCGTTCGCACTTCATGCAGCCCTCCACGCGTCTCACGGCCTGAGCGCTGTGAGGGCGCTCTCGCGGGAACTCGTCCGATGACGTCGCCTCACGAGCCGGCCCGGCGCGATTTCGGCGCAGGGACGGTGGTGATCCAGCCCCCGGCTGGATTCTGGAGCCTCGATCTTCGGGAGGTCTGGCGACACCGGGAGTTGCTCTACGTCCTTGTCATGCGCGACCTGAAGGTCCGTTACAAACAGGCCGCGATGGGCGCGCTGTGGGCCCTGATCCAGCCTATCGTGGCGGTGGCGATCTTCGCCGTCATCTTCGGCCATTTCGCCAAGATGCCCTCGGGCGGCGTCCCGTATGTGGTCTTTGCGTTCGCCGCCGTGCTGCCATGGACCTACTTTGCCGAGGCTCTCCGGCGAGCCTCCACCGGACTGATCGGGGACGCCGAGCTGGTCCGGAAGATCTATTTCCCGCGGCTGCTGACGCCCCTGGCCTTGGTGATCGCGCCGCTAGCAGAATTCGCCGCCGGCTTCGCCGTGCTCCTGGCGCTCCTGGCTTGGTATGGCCTGACGCCGGGACCTGGGATCGTCCTGCTGCCGTTCTTCCTCCTGGTGGCGACGTCGCTCGCGCTTTCCCTCGCGCTCTGGCTCGCGCCGATCAGCGTCCGCTACCGTGATGTCGGCCACGCTCTCCCCTTCCTGATCCAGGTCTGGCTCTACGCCTCCCCGGTCGCATACTCTGAGAGCCTGGTGCCCCAGCGCTGGCGGGCGCTCTACGACCTCAACCCGATGGTCGGGGTCATCTCGGGGTTTCGTTGGGCGCTGCTGGGATCCGGATCTCCCGACCTGCAGGCCATCGGCCTCAGCACGGCTGTGATCGTCGTTCTGCTTGCCGGCGGCGTCGTCTTCTTCCGGAAGATGGAGCGCTCCTTTGCCGACGTCATCTGACACGCGCGGCGACCTCGCCATCTGCGCCGAGGGACTCGGCAAGGCCTACGTCAAGGCCATCGGCGGCTCCCGCAGCGATACCCTGCGCGATGGCCTGAGCGCCGCTTTTGCGAAACTGGGCCGAGCGGGGCCCCGCACGCCGCGCTCCAACTTCTGGGCCTTGCAGGACGCATCCTTTCAGATCCGGCATGGGGAAAACGTCGGCGTGTTGGGTCTCAACGGCGCCGGCAAGAGTACGCTCCTAAAGGTCCTGTCGCGGGTTACCGAACCCACGACGGGGCGCGCCACGATCACCGGCCGGCTGGGCTCCCTCCTGGAGGTGGGCACCGGATTCCATGGCGAGCTCACCGGCCGTGAGAACATCTTCCTTTATGGCGCGATCCTGGGGATGGGACGCGCCGAGGTGGCGCGCAAGTTCGACGAGATTGTCGCCTTCGCCGGTGTCGAAGCGTTCGTTGACACCCCGGTGAAGCGATATTCCAGCGGGATGTATGTGCGCCTTGCCTTCTCTGTGGCGGCGCACCTCGAGCCAGACGTCCTGCTTCTAGATGAGGTGCTTTCCGTCGGCGATCTGCCGTTCCAGCGCAAATGCATGGCTTTCGCCAAGGACCTGCAGAAGCGCCAGGCGACGATCCTGTTGGTGTCGCACAATATGTTCAGCATAAAGACGATGTGCGAGCGCGTGCTCTACCTGAAGCAGGGACGCATCGTTTTCGACGGTCCGACCAGCGCCGGAATTGAGCTCTACGAGGCCGATGGCTGCCTGGAGGCGGCGGCGTGGGCGGCCAAGGAGTTGGCCGATCCCTCCGTCCGGATCCTCGAGGTCGAGATCGCCGACCAGACCCGCCGCTTGCGCAGCGTCTTCGACCGCGGCGAGCGGTTGCGGCTGCGGTTCGACTACGAGGCCAAGGCGCCGATCCAGGGCGCCAACTTCGTCGTCGCCTTCATTCGCTCCGATGAGGTGGCCTGCTGCAGCTACAGCACCGAGCTCGACGGTCTGAGCCTAGATCTCGAACCCGGCGTGAACCGGCTCGAGCTCACCACCCCGCCACTCTCCCTGGTCTCCGACGTGTACCGAATCGAGATTCTGGTCCGCGAGGCCGGATTTCAGAAGCTGCTGTGCGCCCAGTCCGGCGGCAGCTTCCACGTCCGCGACCCCCTGCTCGACACTCACTTCGGCGTCTTCCACGAGCGGGGCGCCTGGGCGACCAACGAGGTCGTTCATCTCGCCCGTCCGAAGGTCCAGCCTCGCGGAGCGGAGCTATGAGCCCGCCCCGGCTGGATGTCTTCGTCCCTTGCTACAACTACGGGCGCTACCTGGCGGAGTGCGTGCTCAGCGTACTGAGCGAGACCTCCCTGGCGGTGCGGGTCCTGATCATCGACGACGCCTCGATCGACGGCTCGTCCCAGATCGCCAAACGCCTCGCCTCCCAGGACCCACGGGTCAGCGCCATCTCCCATGCGACCAACCTGGGTCATATCGCCACCTACAACGAGGGACTTGCCTGGGCGACCGGAGACTATGTGCTTCTGCTCTCGGCGGACGACATGGTTGCGCCCGGAGCGCTTGGTCGCGCCGTGGCCTTGATGGAGGCTGAGCCAAGCGTCGCCTTCGTGTACGGGCACGCGATCCAGTTTCAGGGCGCAGCGCCCGAGGCGCTCGAGTCGGAAGCGATCGTTGGGCGAACTACCGTCCTGGACGGGCAGGCGTTCATCCGCAGGGTCTGCGAGCGTCCGATCAACCCGGTGGAGGCAGCCACAGCCGTCGTGCGCGGCTCAGTGCAGAGGGCGGTCGGCGGCTACCGCCCCGAGTTCCCGCATGCCGGCGATCTCGAGATGTGGCTGCGATGCGCCGCGCACGGAGACGTGGGCCGCATCGAGGCCACCCAGGCCTATGTCCGGCTTCACGGCGAGAACATGCGCGAGGGTTACGGACGGATCGCCGATCTCCGCCAGCGGCACGCGGCGATCGTCTCGGCGCTGTCGAGCGAACGTCAGTGGATCCCGCAAGCTCGCCGGTCGGCGGCCATAGCGCGCGGCGGCCTGGCGCAGGAGGCGCTGACCGAAGCAGAGCAGGCCTTCGACAAGGGCCGGCCGTGCAAGGCTGCGATCTCGGCGGCGCGCGAAATCTCGCCCGCCATCGTCTTGAGCCGCGCGTTCGTTAGGCTCTCGGCCAAGCGACTCATTCGCAGCTCGGGCCTCGGCCAGAAACCCGCTTCCCCCGGCGCAACGGGAATAGCCGCCGCCGGTTCGTCGCCTGAACCAGACACTCCCGAAGTGTCGCTGATCATGTCCACCCGCGACAGGGCCCAGTTCCTGCCGCCTTGCCTCGAGAGCCTCGAAGCGATCCGCAGCAACCGCCCTTGGCAGCTGGTGATCGTGGACAACGGCTCGAGCGACGCCACATGGTCCATCCTGCAGACCTTCGCCAGCCGCACCCATCTGCACATCAAGATTCTGCAGGAGCCGCAGGCTGGTCTCTCCTTTGCACGCAATGCAGGGGTGCGGGCCGCCTCTGCGCCGATCCTCGCCTTCACCGACGACGACTGTTACCCGCAGCCCGACTTCATTGACGCGGTAGCAAGGGTGTTCGCCGAGAGCGAGGTCGGCTTCATGGGCGGCCGGATTCTCCTGCACGACCCTGAAGACGCGCCGGTGTCGATCACGTGCCGCACCGAACGGGTGATCTTCCCGGCGGGGGCGTTCCTCGGAACGGGAGAAATCCAGGGCGCATGCATGGCGTTTCGACGAGAGGTCTTTCAGCAGGTGGGCTTGTTCGACACCGCCTTTGGCGCCGGCGGTCCGCTCAAGGCGGCGGAGGATTCGGAGATGGTGGCTAGAGCCTGCTTCGCCGGGTGGAACGGGGGCTTCTTCCCCGAGGCCGTGATCCGCCACCACCATCGTCGCCGGCATGAGGGCGCGGCGAGAGTCACATGGAGTTACGACTACTCCCGCGGCGCCTTCTTCGCGAAGGTGCTGCTCGAGCATCCGCGCGTGCGCAGGCGGGTGTTGCGGGCGTGGTACTGGGACACGCCGGTCTTCGCCCGGCCCACCCGGCGGAACCTGCTCAAGTTCGGGCGCGAGCTACGCGGCGCCGCACATTATCTTCTGGGCCACGCCCTGCGCGCCAGCGCGCCGGCTGTCTGAGGGCCGTATGGTGGGCGCGCGCTCGCACCGCCCGCGTAGGTCACAGTCGCTCCTCAAATGAGGAGGCGCCGTAGTCTCCCCAGAGAGGACAAACCAACCCGACGGCTTCAGCCGCTCGCGCCGGCGGACATGGAATTCCTATGCGACCTCACGTTGCGAGCGCAGAGCGAAACCTACTCCCGGGCTCTGGCGACGGACTCTCGCTCCCCTCTGGCCAGGCCAGGGAGGCGATCGTCGCTTCCCTGATTGTCACCACACGCAACAGAGCCCGGTTCCTGCCGCCATTCCTGGACAGCCTCGAGGAACTGGAGGTCCATCACCCGTTCGAGATCGTCCTGGTCGACAACGGCTCGACGGATGGCGCCTGGGTCCTCGTGCGGGATTTTGCCGAACGCTCGAAATTCCAGGTGCAGTTGGTGCGGGAAGCTCGGCCGGGCGCCTCGCATGGGCGCAACGCCGGCATAGCCGCCGCGCGCGGGGGCATACTCTGCTTCACCGACGACGACTGTTATCCGCGCCCAGACATGATCGACGCGCTGGTCGAGATCTTTCGCGTTCATGAGGTGGGCTTCGTTGGCGGTCAGGCCCTGCTCTTCGATCCCGCCGACGATCCGGTTTGCGTAACGAACCGTACTGAGTCTGTGATATTCCCGGCCGGGAGCG
Organism: Caulobacteraceae bacterium; assembly: GCA_019232665.1. GTDB lineage: Bacteria > Pseudomonadota > Alphaproteobacteria > Caulobacterales > Caulobacteraceae > Acaudatibacter. Next base: position 17,150 of record JAFANN010000019.1, read on the forward strand.
TCATCGCCACGGGAGAGATCCAGGGCTCCTGCATGGCGTTTCGGAGGGAAGTGCTGGACAGCGTGGGTCTGTTCGATCCCGCCTTCGGCGCAGGCGCGCCGTTCAAGGGCGCTGAGGACTGCGACCTTGTCGCACGAGCCTCCTTCGGAGGCTGGGCCGGCGGCTTCTTCCCGGAACCGGGGACCCGTCACCACCACCGCCGGCGGGGCCAGAGCGCCAGGATGATCACGTGGAACTATGACTTCGCCAGAGGCGCACACCTGGCGAAGCTTCTCGTCGAGTACCCCCAACATCGTCGCACGATCCTGAAGCACTGGTACTGGAACACGCAGATCTTCTGGCGCCCATCGTCGCGCGGCTTCCAAAAATTCTGGCGCGAAATGCAGGGGGCGAGTCGCTATCTCCTGGGCCACGCCCTGCGCGCCGGCGCGCCGGCGGCCTGAGCTGCGGCCGATGGAAGCGCGATCGGACGAGGCAGGTCCAGGAGACCCCATCCGCACCCTCTTCTGCTGCGACCCCTCCTACTTCGCCCCGCTTGCCGCGGCGATCGCGTCCCTGCTGGAGAGCAACAGTGGCGAGCAGCTCGAGATCCACCTCGCGACCAGCCGTCCAGACCCGGAGCAGGAGTCTAGGCTGGCGGGATGGCTGGAGGAGCGCGGCGCTCGATTTCACCTGCACCGCTTCGACTGGGGCGAAACGCGCTGGCACACGTCGTTCCACATCACCCAGGAGGCTTACATCCGTCTGTTCGCGCCGCGCTTTCTCGACGCGACGATCGGCAAGGCGCTCTATCTCGACGCCGACCTCCTTGTGCTGGGCAGTTTGCGCCCCCTTTGGGAGATCGACCTGTCGGGCTTCGCCGTGGCGGCCGCGCCGGACCCCTACGGCCAGGCCCGCCGTGAGGCGCTCGGCATCGGCCTCGACGTGCCCTACGTGAACTCGGGCGTCCTGTTGATGAACCTCGACCTGTGGCGCCGGCACGACCTCACCGGCCGGCTCTACGCCTATGTCGAGGCGGCAGGCGAGGCCTTGCTGTTTCATGATCAGGATGCCCTGAACGCTGTGCTTGCTGGGCAGATCCTGCCCTTGGACTTCCAGTGGAACCTGCAAGCCAAGATGCTCCGGCGGCGGGAAAGGCGCCGGCTTCCCGAAGCCGAGGCGATTGAGCGGGCGGCGCGGGCGCCGGCCATCCTGCACTACACCTCCGCGCGTAAGCCCTGGCTCTTCGTCATGGCCACCCCGGCCAAGCGGCTCTACTGGCGCTACCTCCGCCAGAGCCCCTGGGCGGCGACCCGCCCCCCAGACCTGCGCTGGGTCAAGACGCCCGAGTTCGCGCTCAATCACCTGCTCGACCTGGCGGGTCTCGACTACACCTGGGACCGGGTACGGCGCGCCACTCTTCCCGGGCGCGTGCTGGATCGTCTGTTGGCTTTGATTGCGAGGGTCGCCCGGCGGACGCGCTCTAGGCGTCGCGACGCCACTTCGGCCGCGTCGATGGAGGACTCGCCGGAACCCTCCTGAAGCCGACAGGCGGCAGCCCGTGCATGGGCGACATCTCTTCGGCCGACTTGCCGCGCCCCCAGTCCGGCGAGGGTCGCGGAGGCGCGAGAGGTCGGCGAGGCCTTGTCCTCCATATCGAAAGATCCTCACGCGCCATCCCTCGCCTGAGCGGCTCGACGCCCCATAGCCAAAGGGCGATAAGCACGATGGCCGCCTGGCCGACCTGAGGCTCGCGCGAGAGCTCATCGGGTACGCGCCGACCGTTCCGCTCGACCAGGGGCTCGCCGGCTTGGTGGCCTGGTGCGCGCAGAACGTCGCCTGGTTCCGGCTCCCACTGCGGAACGCACTGCTTTATACTTTTCACACGGCAAACGACGATCGGACTAGAAGTCGAAACGCTCGATACTGAAGTAGGCGCGCAATCGGTCTGAGATGCTTTGGTAGGCTGCGCGCGGCCTCAGTCTCACGAAATGCACAACGGACGGCGAGTGTTGGACGGAGGAGCGCGGCCAGAGCCGCCCCAAGACTGCGAAGTCTCCCCTTTTGACCAGTTCGCTACGCCCCAAGAAAGGATCGCACGCCGTATCTGAAGCGCGGTAGGTGGTGACCATCACCGAGCCTTCTTCCGGCGCGTATTTGACCGGCTCGATCCGGTGCAGGCCGAGAGCCGCGCCAATGAAGGGTTCGTCGGCAAGCCGATTCTGCCGGTGAACAGAGCCAAGCAGAGTCCAGTGCGAGGTGACGAGTTTGAGGGCGGTGTCGAAGAAGGCGGCGGAAGCGCTGTTTGCGCCGAAGCAGAAGACGCCGCTGTTCATCACTCCTACGTAGTCGATCCCAAGCTCAGAGATTACGTCTGCGATTTCGATCCCGTGCCACGTCCCGGCCGTTTTCTTCTCGGCTGAAATGCCGATCGGGCGCCCGGCGAGCTTCGCCCAATGCCGGTCCATGTCCGGCTTGGCGACGATGCAGTCGGCGTCGATAAACATGCTTTCTTTGAATGGGCTCAGCGCCTGCACTTGGAGCTTGTTGGGGCAGCCGTAAGAGCCAGGACGATCCTTAATGTCCCGAATAACGTCGAAGTGCCGGTGAAAAGCGCGTGGCAGATTTTGGGGGCGGTCGGTGAGCAGGCACCGCGGGCGGTTCGGATCGTTCACGCTGAGCGATAGCGCGAGGTTGAGCGCCATCTCGAAATAGGTCCGACTCCCCGTCGCCAGGGTGATGTAGCCCTGCATCTACGGTTCTCCTGGCCGCGGCGAAGGCACAGCTAGACCACTGAGGCGCCCGGCGTCCCTTTCCATTGTTTCCGCCCAACCTGACGACGCTTTCGAATGGCGGTCAGCCACCCGACACTCAAATTTCGACGGTCTGGCGCGGTGGTGGATTTTGACGAGTTGCCTCCAGCCCTGCCCCGAACGCGCGACGTGACTCTCAAATTCACTCAAGACGACGGGCGCAGCCCACATCATTTGGTGTTCCGGGCGTCGCTGCTCCGGTCACAATCTGCGACCGGGGAAGCCTGCAGCAGGAGAGGCGCGTTGCCCGAGCGAAGGCCGTCCATATGGAGCGAGGCGGCAGCGCCAGTGTTGACCTTCGCCCCGGAGACAGCCTCTGCAGAGTGCTGGAGATGAGGCCGGGCAAGCGCTTCCCCAACCTCCCGTTCCACCGACGATCGCCGCTCGCAGGCGGGGAAGCGGGGTGACCGGCCTCGCCGAGCGCATGAACGGCTGGCGATTCAGCCATGCGATAAAGGCGATCCTGGACACGCCTCCAGCGCCCCGGGGCGCCGCGCGGTTCACCGCATTGTCGATGGTGCGCACCCGGGATGTCCTGCCCTATCTCCTGGCGATCAAGAGCTTTGTGCGTTTCGCTCGGCCCGAGCGGGTCCTGGTCGTCGCCGACCCGACCCTCACAGACGGCGATCGCGCCCTCATCCGGCGGCACGTGCCGCACGTGGAGATCCTGCCGCCCGAGGCGTTCCGCCACCCCAGCCTCCCGCAGGGCGGGACGTGGGAGCGTCTGGCTGCGATCGCCGCCCTCAACGCCGATGAGTCCATCGTGCAGCTGGACGCCGACACCGTCACTTTCGACGAACCCACCGAAGTCGTTGAAGCCGCCTCGAACGGAGGCACCTTCGTGATCAGCTCCGAGGCGGGGGTGAGGATCGTCGACCTGGCGAGCGCCAGCCGCGATGGCGTCGAGCGGCAGGCCCACACGAGCCACATCCAGGTGGCGGCTGAAGCCAGGCTCGCCGAGCTACCCGAGCCCGGTTCGCTGCGCTACGCCCGCGGCTGCTCCGGATTCACGGGCTTCGGGCGAGGCGCCCTCGCCCCCAACCGGCTTCGCGAGTTCTCCGCACAGATGCGCGAGTTCCTCGGCGCGCGATGGGACGAGTGGGGGACCGAGCAGGTGGCTTCGAACCTGCTGGCGGCCAGCACCCCCGGGGCCTTCCTCCTGCCCCACCCCCGCTACTGCAACGCCGATTCACTCGGCCCGGCGACCATCTTCGCGCACTACGCCGGCTACGTGCGGTTCAGGACGCGGGACTACGAGATCCGGGCGCGCCGCGCAGTCCAGCTGCTCAGCGGGCGCGCGGACAACGGTTTGCAAGACTCGCGCCAGATGAATCCGCAGTGGCCCAGGCCATGATACGCGATTTGATCCTGCTTGCGGCGATCGGCGGGGTGCTCCTGCTGATCGTGCGTTCGCCATTTGTGGGCCTGCTGGCCTGGCTGTGGGTCACGCTGATGAACCCTCACCAGGAGGTCTACGGCTTCCTGCGCGGCGCTCAGCTCAACCTCATCATTGCGGTCCTCACCATCGGCGCCTGGGCCATCTCGAACGAGCGCAAGCGCATCCCCGCCAACGCGTTCACAGTGTTCGTCGTGCTGTTCGCGTTGTGGGCCTGTGTGAGCACCTATTTCGCCCTCGACCCGGAACACGCCACGCCCCTGCTTGAACGGAACCTCAAGACAATCGTGCTCGTGGTCGCCGTGACCATTCTGGCCACCACTCGGCTGCGGCTGCAGGCGGTGATCTGGGTAATGGTGATCTCCATCGGCTACTACGCCGTCAAGGGGGGCGGCTTTGTCCTGCTGACCGGTGGCGGCGGCCACGTCTACGGGCCGCCGAACTCGATGATCGCGGACAACAACTCCATGGGCCTGGCCCTCGTCGTGGCCTTCCCGTTGATGGACTACCTGCGGATGACGAGCGCGCGACCAATCGTGCACTGGCCGCTGCTGGGCCTGATGGCCCTGACCATGGTGGCGATCCTGGGCACCTTTTCGCGCGGAGCCTTGATCGCGTCGGCGGCGTCCGGCGCGGTCTACGCGTCGCGTTCGCGCCATGCCGTGATGCTGGCGCTCGCCGCCGCGGTGTTGGCCGTGGCGCTTCCCAGCATTCTGCCGGCTACCTGGTTCGAGCGGATGTCCACGATCCAGACCTACAACGAGGACTCTTCCTTCCAGAGCAGGGTCTCGGCGTGGCGAACAAGCTACAATATCGCCATCGCCCGGCCGCTCACCGGCGGCGGGTTCGCGGCGGTCGAGCAGACCTGGATCGCCAAGGCCTTCCCGTCCCCGGGCAGCCTTAACCACGGTCGGGCGGCGCACAGCGTCTACTTCGAAGTCCTGGGCGACACCGGCTTCGTGGGGCTGGGTATTTATCTTGCCGCGTTGGCAGCCGCCGGCGTGAACACCTTCCGGATTCTGACCATCGTCCGCGGCCGTCCCGAACTCGATTGGGCGGCCAAGCTCGCACGGATGATCCAGGTGTCGATGGTGGGATTCCTTTCGGGCGGAGCGGCTCTGTCCATGGCCTATTATGACGGGGGGGTCGTCATTTTCGCGCTCACCGCGGCCCTGCTCGATGCAGTGCGCCAGCCAGCCCCAATCGCAAACCCGGGCGGCGCCTCCGTCCCACGCTGGAAGCACGCCTACCTCGCGGCCACGGCAGCGCGCGTCCCATGGCGGCCGCGAGAATAAGCGAGGGGCTTGCCGTTTGATGGCGTGCCGTAGTCCGCCTCTCCCTACCTTCCCGCAAGCCGCTGCGCCGAGCCGATCGACGGGTCCTGCCAGCGCAGGGCGGCGCCCAGTCCGGAGGAACGAGCCGCATGGACGCACGGCCGATCATTCTGCTCGAGTTCAATGAACTCTGCTCCGACCTGCTCGCCGAGTGGATGGACGAGGGCCTGCTGCCGAACTTCCGCTCCTTCCACCGCGCCTCGCGCGCCTTCACCGCTCACGCCGATGTCACGGACCCGGAGTTCCTCGAGCCCTGGATCCAATGGTATTCGCTGCATACCGGCTTCAGCTACCACCAGCACGGCGTCTACAACCTGACCGACGGCCCGCGGCGTGGGTTGAAGGACGTCTGGCGCCTGCTGCTGGAGAAGGGCTACCGTGTGGGCAATTGCGCGGGCATGAACGCGCCCGGCTTTCGCGCGCCGGGGTCATTCTACCTCCCCGACCCCTGGTGTAATTCGCAGGCGCCCTACCCCGCCGAACTGCAAGCCTATCAGCGGGTGGTCCTGAACAAGGTGCAGGAAAACTCGAACGGCGGCGGCGCGCTCGATCGCAAGGAGTATCTGGACTTCATGGGCTTTTGGACCACTCACGGCCTGAGCGCCCATTCGGTCAGCGCGATCGTCCAGCAGTTGCTGCGCGAAAGCGTCGACCGCCAACAGTCCTGGCGACGGGCGGTGCTTCTCGACAAGGTCCAGTTCGACATCTTCTCGCATTACTGGCGGCGCCTGCGGCCCGACTTCTCGTCCTTCTTCATCAACAGCACCGCCCACTTCCAGCACGCTTACTTCCACCTGCTGCAGCCGGAGCGATTTGAAGGAATGCTGCAGAGCCCGGAAGATTCTGCGCACAGCGACGCCGTGCTTTTCGGCTACCAGGAGATGGACAAGCTGCTCGGCCGGTTCTTCGAGTTCGAGAAGCAAGGCGCCATGCTGGTTTTAACGACCGGTCTGAGTCAGGGGCCGAACCCGCGCGCCGGCTTCAACTACTACCGGCCACGTGACGTCGACGCCCTGCTCAGGGAGCTCGGGATCGGTCCCGACCGGCTGCTTCCGGTCATGGCGCACCAGTACTCGGCGGAGTTCTCCGACCAGGAGAAGGCCGACCACGCCGGCGAACGCCTGCGGACTCTGCTCTACCGCGGCAAGCCGCTGTTCGACCTCTACGACGCCCGGCCGAAAACGCTCTTCTTCGGGATCGGCCTGCACGAAGAAGTCAAGCCCGAGGCGAAGGTGCATTTCTCCGGCAACGCAGCCTGCAGCGCGCGCTTCTGCGACCTCTTCTACCTGATCCCGCACACCAAGAGCGGCTCGCACAGGCCCGAGAGCACCCTGTGGTTCAAGACAGGAAATTTCGAGGCGTGCACGGACTCGGTCTCGATCCTGGACGTCCTTCCGACGCTGCTCGACTATTACGGCGTCGAGGCGCCGGAGGAAGAGGCGATGCGTCGCCGCGGCGCGAGCATCCTGCCGCGCCTGGAGATCGCGCGGTATCACTGAGCGTAGATCCGGCTGCTCGCGGCCCCGCGCGGTCTCAGCTGGGCGCGTGGCCCTTGCTTGCGATCGCCGAGACGCCGAGCAGGGGCGCGAGGCGGCGACCGGCGCTCACCCGTGCTGCCCGCGGCAGCGCGCCCAGCACGAGTTCCAGCGACGCGGCGAGTGGATAGGGCATAAGGACCCTGCGCCGCCCGTTCACGAAAAAGCGCACATGCGCGAAGCCGGCTTCGCGCAGCAGACGCCGCAGACTGCGGTAGTCGTATTCGCACAGGTGGAAGCCGGTCGCCTCGTAGTCGAAATAGACCGAGATGTCGTGTGGCCCGCTCAGCCGGCTGGGCGTGCGGCAGAGATACTTTCCGCCGGGCGCCAGGACGCGGACAATCTCGCGCAGCTGGGCGCCCGCGTCGTCCGGATGCAGATGCTCCATGAGCTGATTGGAGTAGGCCAGGTCGACGCTGGCGGAGGGAAGCGGGATGTTCACGCCGTCGCTCAACAGCAGCCGGAAGTTCTGCGGCGCCGCCTGCGGGACCAGGGCGGCGGTAACGTCGAGCCCGTAGGCGATCGTCGCGCGCCCAGCCATGGCGAAGGTCACGGCCGCGTCGCCGCAGCCGATTTCGAGATAGCGACGCTCGCCGTCGAGGAGCGGCTCGAGCAGCGCGACCTGCGACGCCACCCGCCCCGACTGCCCGGTGCGCGCAGCGGTATGTTGCGGATGGTCCGGGAGGCTCGCGAAGAGCTCGGCGTAAACCTCGGAATAGACGTTCGCCCGTTCCTCGCGCGCCGCAGCGCGCAGCCGCTCCGCGAGCCCTTGCTCCAGGACGTAATGGGCTGAGAGACGCTCAGCACTTCTGGTTTCCCGGTTCATCTGGCGGGTGCGTTCGAAATCAGGGCGAAGGTCATGGCGGACGGTCATGGGGCGCTCCGCAGCTCCCGCCCATTCTGCGGCCGCCAGATAGGCCCGGCCGTGTCAGATGAGAGAGGGCGCGCGGGACGATCGCCCCTTCGGCACTTGCGTGACGACGACTGATCTTTTGGCGCAGCCGCGAGCTGTTGCGGGAGCCACCGTCCGATCGATGCGGAGCGGGTGATGTCGGGAATCTTGTTCGTCTTGGAGGTCGTGACCTTCATACTCGTGGTTCACTGGGCGAACCGCGGCGAGCAGCCAGGGGCGCCGCCGTCGGGCGGCGGGCTCTTCGCCATGTCCGGCAAGCCGGACGACGCTCGCGCGGCCCGCGGAGGCGCTTCAACCGCGGCGCGGGGCGCCGCCCCGCGCTGGGCGCGCAAGGAGGTTGCGCCGCGGTGGCGACGGCGCCCGTAGCTCGGCCGGGGGCCTCGCCCTGAGCAACTCGCCCCCCAGCCAACGCCATCCTAGAGCGCGTTGCGCAAAGTGGAGCTGGTTATGCGGCCTCAACGCGCTTAACTCTTTGAATATATGCCACGATTCTGGAATCAAGCGATCCCGCCTGATCTGATCGCGCTAAGGGCGCCATATGGCGCCTGGACTGTCGTTTGAGAGAGTGGATGCCGATCGGTCTTCCTAATCTTTGGTCTGACGTCTTCGTCTTTCGGAGCGCCGCAGGTTCGCACAAAGGAAGGTCAGAGGTGTCCATTCTCGTGACCGGCGGAGCCGGCTATATCGGA
>JAFANN010000038.1 GCA_019232665.1 Caulobacteraceae bacterium
ACCAATCCGCTCGACGCCGGCGCCGGGGCCGCCGTGCGCAATGCGCTACGCATCCTGGCCGAGGTCCGCGCCGAGATGGACCACGACCTGCCGGCCGCTCGCCGCTCACTCGACCGCCTCGCCCAGGCGCTGGATCCAGCGGCGGAAACTCGCCACGCTAACCTCCTGGTGCGTGGGGGCCTTTCCCCATGGCAACTGCGCCGCGTGTGCGAGCACATCGCCGCCCACCTCGAAGACCCCCTGGCGATCGAGGATCTTGCGAACCTCGCCCGCGTGAGCGCCGGCCATTTCAACCGCGCTTTCCGCAGAAGCCTCGGTGTGACGCCGCACACATTTATCCTGAGCAAGCGCATCGATCGAGCCAAGGACCTGCTGCTGACCACCGAAGCGCCGATCCGCGAGATCGCTCTCGACTGCGGGTTTTCCGACCAGGCCCACCTCACACGGCTGTTCAGCCGCTCAGAAGGCGTGGGCCCTGCCGCGTGGCGTCGGCTGAACGCCGCGCCCGCCCACTTCGCCAAGGCCGCATGAGCGCCGGATATTCCGTCGGCTCGCATCCCATGACCGCAAGCAACGCCCTGCAGCGCGAGTCGCACCTCGAGGCTCGTCCAATGGTGTCGCCGTCGGCCCCAGCCATGCCGGCCGAGCGACGGACCAGGATCGTCGTCGTGGGCGGTGGGGCAGGCGGTCTCGAACTCGTCACCCGCCTCGCCACCCGGCTCGACCGAAAGAGCTGTGAGGTGATGCTGGTCGATCGGAGCCGCACGCACGTCTGGAAGCCGCTGCTGCACGAGGTCGCCACCGGCGCGCTGGACGCCAATCTCGACGAACTCGCCTACGGCGCCCACGCCCGGCGGTGGGGTTACACCTTCGTCCTGGGGGAGATGGAAGCCATTGACCGCGTGGCGCGTGAACTGATCCTCGCGCCCTTGTGGGACGAGGCGGGTCGACAGATCGGCGGACGCCAGCGGATCGCCTATGACGGGCTGGTCCTCGCGATTGGCTCGGAGGCGAACGACTTCGGCGCGCCGGGCGTCCGCGAGAACTGTTTGCGTCTGGACAGCCGCGTCGACGCCGACCGGTTCCGCCAGCGGCTGCTCGAACAGTGCCAGCGCGTCTCGCGCGCCGCCAGCGCCTCGCCGCCCCGAACCGAAAGCGTGAGAATCGCCATTGTCGGCGCCGGCGCAACCGGCGTGGAGCTGGCCGCCGAACTGCACGAGGTCGCCAGGAGCCTTGGCGCCCACGGCAGTGGGTTGTTCGACCAGGCCTGCATCGAGACGACCTTGATCGAGGCGGCCCCGCGCATCCTGCCGGCGCTGGGAGAGAAGCTCAGCGCCGCGGCGCGCGTGGAGCTCGAGAAGCTGGGTGTTCGCGTCCGCGCCGGCGTGAAGATCGTCGCGGCCCTCCCGGGCGGGTTCATGACCGCTGACGGCGAAATGATTGGCGCCGACCTCCTGCTGTGGGTCGCCGGCGTGAAGGCGCCGCCGGTCCTGGAACGGATCGACGGACTGGAGCGCAGCCGCAGCGGGCAGCTTCTCGTGCAAGAGACGCTGCAGACGACGAACGACGATCGCATCTGGGCGATCGGCGACTGCTGCGCCTGCCCCTGGCCCGGCTCCGAGCGGCCCGTGCCTCCGAGAGCTCAGGCTGCTCACCAAATGGCGGCCACGGCCTGCGAGAATATCACACGAGGCCTGCGAGGGCGCAGCCTGCGCCAGTTCCGCTACCACGACCATGGCTCACTGGTCTCTCTCAGCCGCTACATGGCGATCGGGACGCTGATGGGCGCCCTGGTGGGTGGACAGCTGGCGATACAGGGAACCATCGCGCGGTTGTTCTACAAATCGCTCTACGCCATGCACCTGACCGCGATTCATGGCTCCGTGCGCGGAGCGGTTCACATCGCGCTAGGTGCCGTCAATCGCGTGATCCGTCCACGTCTGAAGCTACACTGACAAGGACAAGCTGACACGATTTCTTCAAGGTGAGTGAGAATCTCAAAGAAGATCTTCGGGCGAATCTTCATGCGTGCGCGTGCTGACCGGGAGAGTCCTATTGAGCAGCTCGAATGCGTGGCGCAGGACTATGACGTGGTCATCGTCCACGCCAGGTTTGGGAGGTCGGGGCTCACATCTTCTCCGCCCGAGAAGCAGATTCGGCCCAAACGATGGCCTATGCCCCCATAAAGGGTATTATCCTCTGAGCTCAACCGCGCGCGCCGGATTGACATGGCCGAGATCATACCCAATGCGGCCCAAATCCTTGTCTGCGTCATCGACGATGACGAAGAGGTCCGGGCCGCGCTCGACAGCCTGCTGCGCGCTTCCGGCTATGCCGTGCGCACCTTCGCTTCACCCGACGATTTCCTGCAGTCCGCCGACG
>JAFANN010000053.1 GCA_019232665.1 Caulobacteraceae bacterium
CTCCGAGGGCGACAATGATGGGATCGTGCGCAGAGCCTTCCTCTTCGAGGGCAGGGGCGCCCCGGTGCCTCGACTTACCCTTCAACTGGCGCGGCTGGCGCATAAGGGACCTTCAACCCCGGGAGTGAGCGATCATCCCACGATCGCCGACAAGGACATCTATCGCGCGGGGGAAATACTCATCCCGTTCGTCGGGCCGCCAGGATCGTTCAAGCATGTTTCGGCCGGCGCGGTTCTCGACGGAAGAATCCCTCCCGATCTCTTCAGGGGAAAGTACGTTATGGTCGGCGCGACCGCGCCCAGCCTCCTGGACAACTACCCGACACCCGTCTCCGGCCGATCGGGCATGCCGAACGTCGAGGTGGATGCGAATATCCTCAATGCGCTGCTGACCGGCACCGCCATCGCCCCCGCCTCGCAGGTGACGGTCCTGCTCGTCTCGCTGGCGATGATGTGGCTCGTACTGGTCGCCCTGGTGCGGCTCGGCCCCACCGACAATCTGGTCGTCGCCGCCGGGATGGCCGCGCTTCCCGCGATCGGCGCGATTGTGGCGGTGGTGGCGTTCCGCGTCTGGTTGCCCCCGGCCTCGTTCCTGGTCACCGAGGCGATGATAGTCCCTTACTGGGGCTGGCGGCGGCTAAACGCCGCCAGCGGCTATCTGGCGGAGGAGCTTCGCGCGCTTGAGCGCAGCGTCGGCGGGGCTGTGCTCGCGCGAGCGGCGAGCGCGCCGCCGCCAGGAGGCGATCTCGTCCTCCAGCAGATGACCCTGCTGCAGGAGGCCAAGGCCCGGGTCTCGGATCTGCGCCGGTTCGTGGCCGACATCCTCGCCAACTTTCCCGATCCGGTTCTCGTGGTGGACCGCGAAGGCCACATCCTCACCGTAAACCAGGCCGCAGCGGATTTCGCCGAGCAGAGCGGGCTGTCGACGACTCCCCATTCGCCGGTCCAGCCGATCCTGGCGCGTCTTGCGCCGGTCACGCCCAACGGGGGCTCGGCCTGGCCGCCGCCGGAGCGGGACGCGATCAACACGCGGCCTTTCAGCGGGCTGGGCATGGGAGGTCGCGCCTATGAGGTGAGGTACACCGCGACGCGTAGCGCCGGCGATGAAATGACCGGCTGGATCATCCACCTTGCCGACGTGACCTCGCTGGTGTCGGCCCAGCGTCAGCGCGAGGAGGCGCTGCAGCTCCTCTCGCACGACATGCGATCTCCCCAGTCGGCGATCCTCGCCACCCTCAGCCATCCCGAGTTCAAGGGAACGCCTCCGGCCTTGCGGCAGCGGATCGAGGGGCACGCGCGGCGGACGCTCGAACTCGCCGACGCGTTCGTGCGCCTGGCGAAGGCGGAATCGGCCAGGTACGTTCTCGAGCCCATCGATCTTTCCCATGTGACGCAGGACGCCGCTGACGCGGTGTGGGGGCTTTCCCAGGCGGCTGGGGTCAAGGTCGAGGTTCAGGTCGACAACGAGGAGGACGAGTACGTCATCCTGGCGGATCGCGGTCTTCTGACTCGCGCTCTGGTCAATCTCTTGGACAACGCGGTCAAGTTCAGTCCGGCGGGCGAGAAGGTAGTCTGCTCCATCGGCTACGCCACGCTCGAGGGCGCGCCCGCGATCGAGTGCCGTATCGCCGATCACGCTGGGGGGATGAGCCGGGAGAACGCTGGGAGCCTGTTCCGCAAGTTCGCCTCCCACCGCGACGGCGCAAATGCTCCGGCGGGCATCGGCCTTGGCCTCGCCCTCGTCCACACTGTGATCACGCGTCACAATGGGGACATCTCCGTCGAGAGCGTCGAAGGCGAGGGATCTGTCTTCATCCTCAAGCTGCCTCGTCACGACGAGGAGGAGGACTGCGAGCCGGAACTCGCATCCGGGACAGAACTCGCCCCGGCAGAGTGATCCGGCGCCTGACGAAGTGGTTCAGCTGATCAGACGAGATGCGGTGAAGATCGCCAAGCCGACGATGGCGCCCACGATGGCGCCGTTGATCCGGATGAACTGGAGATCGCGGCCCACCTGAAGCTCGAGCCGGTCCGCGACCGCCCGTGCGTCCCAGCCGCGGACCACGTGGGCGACGAAATCGCCGATCGCTTCGCGACCGGGAGTCACGGTCCTTCTGACGGCGGCGCGGATCCAGCGGTCGAGCCGGTCCCGTGCGGATTGGTCTTCTGCAAGCCAGCGGGCTGTCGCGGCGAGGCCGCGGCGCGCCGCCTCCTCGACCAGTTCGCGGACGGAATTGGGTTCTGAAGCCCAGCGTCGAGCCGCCTCCGCGCAGGCGTCGGCGATCGATCCGATGAGGCCCTGGTCGGCGAGCAACCGCTCCTTGAGGGCTTCGCCCTTTTCGAGATAGTCCGGATCGGTGGCGAGGCGGGAGATAAGGCTCTCGACCTGGGCGTCGAGTGCAGTGCGCAAGGGATGGTCGGGCGAGCGCATCTCCTGCAGGGTCTCCAGGAGTCCGGCTCTCAGCCGCTCGGCGAGCGCACGGTCCACCCACTTCGGCAGCCAGGACCAGGTCCGCGCCTCGACGGCTGCTTCGAATAGCTCCGGCCGGCTGTCCGCGAATGCGCCGAGCGTGAGGATCGCCCGGTCGACGAGGGCCGGCGCCCATGTCTCGTTCCACACATACTTCAGGACCCGCGCGGCGGCGGGCGCGAGGGGACCGGCGCGGGCGAGGCGGCGGACGCCCTCGGCGGCGAGATCCGCGATCGCCGGACCCGCGCCGATGATCTCCGGAGCGAGATCGGCCAACCGGCGGGCGAGGATGTTCCGCGTCTCCTCATGCGAAAGCCAGTCGGTGATCCGGCGCGCGGGTTGCAGGTCGATCAGGCGGCGATCGAGCAGTCGCGGCTCGAGAAAATTGTGGGAAATGAAGCTTCCCAGAGCGACGCCAATCCGATCCTTGTTCCTTGGAATGATCGCCGTGTGGGGTATCGGCAGGCCGAGGGGATGGCGAAAGAGCGCCGTGACCGCGAACCAGTCGGCGATGGCCCCCACCATCCCGGCCTCTCCGAAAGCGGCGAGATAGGGACCGGGCGTCCATCTCGCCGGCGAAAGCCGTCCGGCCAGGTAGATCGCGCACATCAGCAAGAGCAGCGCCCCCGCCAAGCGTTGCATTGCTGCGACACTTTGCGCGCGCCGCGCCTCTTCGTCGCTGGCTGAGAGCAAACCCCTTGACCCGAGAACCTTAAGCGTTGATTTAAATTTTTACACGATATGTATAAGTTTATCAGCGTTCGTATGGGTCAACCGGCGTTCTGGTTCGCCGCGCCTTCATGCACACCTGCCGGCATGAAGACGCAAACCGTCCAAGGCTGGAGAGATGATCGATCTGCTGGACGCTGCAACCTTCGCCAACGGGCACCCGGCTCAACTCTACGCGCAACTGCGCGCAGAGGCACCGGTCTACCGTAATCCGGAGCGCGGGGGGCCCGGTTTCTGGGCCCTCACGCGCTACGATGACGTGCGCGCGGTCGATCGGGACTTCCACACCTTCTCGTCCGAGCCGACGATCATGATCGCCGATCCTGGCCCGGAGGGGATGTTCGGCGACGCGCAGATGATGCTGATGATGGATCCCCCTCGTCAGACGGCGTTCCGCAAGCTGCTCCGCGCGGAGTTCACGACATCCGCGAGCGAGGCCCGGAACGGACGACTTGGGCGTCTTGCCAGCGAGATCGTCGACAAGGTCATCGATCGCGAAGAGTGCGATTTCGTTGCCGACGTTGCGGGCGAGATGCCCTCCTACGTCATTGCCGATCTCATGGGGCTACCCCTGGAGGACGGCCGGGAACTCTACCGGCTGACCGAGACGATCCACTCCGCGCCCGAGGCCGTGGCCCCTGGAGCCGGCGGCGAAGCTGTGTCGGCCATGTTCGCTTACGCCATGCGGCTGATCGCGGAGAAGCGGGCCCGGCCGGGGGATGACCTGTCGACCAAGCTCCTCAATTCCGAGGTCGAAGGCCGCCCGCTGACGGAGACGGAGTTCCTTCTGTATTTCCTCCTGCTCATCGACGCGGGCGGGGACACGACGCGCAATCTCCTCGGCAGCGGACTCCTCGCCCTCTGCCGGCATCCCGATCAGTTCGCCTGGCTCATGGGCGACCTGACCCAGCGCCTGCCTGCGGCGCGGGAGGAACTCCTGAGGTTCACGAGCCCCGTCATCTACATGCGCCGCACGGCGACGCGGGACGTCGGGATCGCGGACGCCGAGATCGCCGAGGGCGACAAGGTGGTCATGTACTTCGGCGCCGCCAACCGCGACCCGGACCACTTCGACCGGCCTGACGAACTCGACCTCTCCCGGTCCCCGAATGAGCACATCGCGTTCGGCGGAGGGCCGCACGTCTGTCTCGGTCAGCATCTCGCGCGCCTGGAGATAGATGCGGTCCTGTCGGAAGTCCTGTCGCGAATGTCCGCCATAGAAGTTGTCGGAGAGCCGGAGTGGCTGCCTTCGACGTTCATCTCCGGACCGCGTTCGCTTCGAATTCGTTTTCGAGTGCGCGGAAATGCGCAGGAAGGATGAGTAAACTTTTAGATTGAGTGTGGCGCTGTCCTATGTTGACAACTCTGCATTTGCGTGGAATTGTAAGCATCGCCCAGAAATTGGGGGACGGCACGTGGTTTAGACGCTCAATCCCTGAGAGGATTGGGCTCTGCGTGCTTGTGGTTTATTGATTCTTTAGTAGAAGACATCACAAAATGCTTTTTTGTGCTGTCATGCATATTTAGGTGTTGCTTCTTCCCGCAAACACGCTAAGTGTTCATCAACTTCGTCGCCGTCAAACGAACACGACGAATCACCAGATAGCCAGGGGCCTGATATGACCAACGTTCGCGATACCGCCGAAATGCTCGTCATCGATCGCGTGGAAGCTGAGCTGGAGCTCGGCGTCGCCATGATCGACGAGATCGCCGTCCGCATGCCTTACTGCGCGACCGCCCGCATGCCCTATTGCTCGCTGAAGGCAAACGCCGAAGGCGCCAAGGCCCTGCTGTCCATCTAAGACGCAGGCGTTGTCCCGGAGCGCTTGAGGCCCCATAGTCGAACTATGAGGTTCAAGCGCTCCAGCACCTTAGTGGTGCTGCTGGAACACGATCAGTTCGTCTTCCACAATTTTCTAATTCAGTCGACATTTGCCGCAAACGCGGCCGCGCTCGACATTGTTCGTCGGCTATATGCCTGGACGGACGTTGATCAACTTCATAAATCTTTATCGGGCTATAGCCTTTCGTCCGTCGAACGGGGGCTCAACCAGTTGGTCGAGCTTGGCGCTGTCGTCGCCGAGGGCTCGCCGGCGGCGGCCCAGGACGCCGAATTCGAGAGATCGTGGCTGTGGGGCCCGTTCGCCGGCGCTTTCCACTTCGGCGCCAGGGGTGGCGTCTTCGTCTCCGATCAGGACAGCGAGATGATGCTGCGCGAACTGGCGAAGTTCACGCCCTCGCCGGCTCTTCATCAACGAAATCCTGACGATCGACCGAAGCTCACCGCGCCCCTGAAGCCGTCGTACGACGAGCCTTTCAGAACGATGACGCGCCGACGGACGAACCGGATCATGCTCGACGAACCGGTCGGCTTTGAGGCCCTGTCCGACTGCTTCCTGTTCTCCATGGCCATCACGGCCATGCTGGACCTGGAAGGAATCGGCGAACTTCCGCTGAAGATGACCCCGTCCGGAGGCGCCCGGAATCCCTTCGAGGGTTATGTGTGCGTCCGCAATGTCGAGGGGATGACGCCGGGGGTCTATCATTATGCCGCGATCGACCGGTCCTTCAGCCTGGTGCGCGAGGGGCCGCCGCCCCCCTTTCCCTCCATGCTGGGAGAACAGGAATGGACGGCCAACGCCGCGGCTGTCGTGTTCCTCGTGGCGAACTTCGAGCGCTCGATGTGGAAGTACCACGATCCGATGACCTATCGCGTGATCGCGATCGAGGCGGGCCACATCGCCCAGAACATGCTTCTTGTGGCCACGCACCATGGGCTGGTCGGCAATCCAACCGGACTGATCAACACCACCGTCACCGAGGCGGCGCTGGGCGTTTCAGGCGCGACCCGAGCAGCTCTCTACGCCGTTGTAATCGGGGTTCCGGCGCCGTTCTCAGGAGACCTCGGCGCCATCGCCGAAGCCGGCTGAAGCAGCCTGCGGCCGTCGATCTCGCCGACTACCGCGCCGCCGGGACCCGGCGTTGCTTTCGCGCTCGGACAGCCCGCCGTGCGCATCGCAAGCAGCTCAGCCAGGCTGCGGCTTTCGCTCGCGCTGGTTCGTCTGACGAGAGTCAAGGCGCGATGACGGCCTTGCCGACGACCTCCCGGTTGGCGAGAAGGTCGAAGGCGTCGCGCCAGCGCTCGAGCGGGAGCGAGGCATGGACGCGGGGGCTGATGAGCCCCTCCTCGGCCATTCGCCAGACGGCTTCGGTGTTCTCCCGTCCCTTCTCTGGGAAGCGTCTTCCATACTCCCCGGCCCGGACTCCCATGACCGAAAATCCCTTGATGAGCGGCATGTTGACCGAGACGGTGGGGATCCGTCCCGAGGTGAAGCCGATCACGAGCAGCCGGCCGTCGAAGGCGATGCAGCGGACGCTCTCGTCAAACACATCTCCCCCGACGGGATCGTAGATGACGTCCGCGCCTCGCCCGCCAGTGATGTCCTTCACGACCTCGCGAAAACCGCCGGTGACATTGACGCAGGCGTCGGGCCGATAGGCGTCGCGCACGATCGCCAGCTTGAAGTCGGAAGCCGAGGCCGCGATCACCTTGCATCCAAGCCGCAAGGCGAGGTCGACGCAGGCGAGGCCGACGCCTCCTGCCGCGCCATGGACGAGCACCCACTCACCCGGTTGGACCTGGGCGCGCCGCACCAGTGCGACGTAGGCCGTCAGATAGGCTGCGCCGTACCCGGCGGCCTCAGCGAAGGAAAGCGGCGAAGGCTTCCGGCGCAGGGACTGGGCGGAGGCGATGGCCACGTCGGAGAAGCCGCCGAACTTCGGGCCTCCGACCACGGCGTCGCCGACCTTCCACGTCGTCACCCCCTCTCCGAGCGCCTCGATTTCTCCGGACACTTCGAGCCCGGGAACAAACGGCAGGGGCGGCTTGTGCTGGTATTCGCCCCGGGTCATCAGCAGATCCGGGAAATTCACCGCAGCGGCCTTCACCCGGACCCTTACCTCGCCGGGGCCCGGCTCGGGCGTCTCGACCTCGCGCAGCACGCAGCCGGCGTAGTCGGGCGCCAGCGCATCGACAAACAGAGCTCGCACCTTGCTCAGCGCTCCGGGCGGGGGAGGTTCGGAACGCCGCCCATGATCAGGCGCACGACGAAGTCCGCCGCTCCCGCGACATCGACGGGCCTTCGCGCAAGCATCCCCTCGCCCACCTCCCTGGCCACGGCGATGGCGCTGCCGGCGAGATAGTCCAGGTCCACCTCAGCCGCGAGGTTGCGATCCATGGTGGCGGCGAAGGCCGCGCGAACCTCCTCGAAGACCGCGAGCATCTCAGGCGTGTTGCGGACATGGGGCATGGGCTCGGCCCCTTCCGCCCAAGGCCCCTGCTCGGCGGCGATGAAGTCGAAATAGGCGGTGACGGCGGCCCGGAGGTACGACTCGAAATCGGTGGCCTTGGCCGACTGCGCCTGCAGGATGGGACGAAAGCGTCGGGCGCCGTCATCAGCGAGGGCGTCGAACACCTCCTCCTTCGAGCGGTAGTAATTGTAGAAGGCGCCGACCGACAGGCCGGTGCGGCGGATGATGTCGCGGACGGTCGCCGCCTCGAAGCCCATCTCGCCGAAGACTTCGCGCGCTGCCTCGAGGATCGCGGTGCGATTGGCGGCCTTGGTCTGCTCGCGCTTGCCGAGCCCGATGTAGACGATTTGGGACATGTCCCTCCAGAGAACCGCATCAGGCGCGCCGGCAAGAGGCCGGCCGCCAAAGAATCGACCCAAGGGCGCCGCCTGTCCAGCGCCGCGCCCCTGCAAGATCAGACGGTCCGACTCGCGCGGTCCCGCTGGTTGGTTTCCTGAATCATCGACCGCGCTTTCGTCCAGTCCTCATCGGTCCAGTCCCGCAGGGACGAGAACGCGCCGCCTCCGGCGTTCCACGAGCCGCCATCGATGGCGATGGTCTGTCCGTTCACATAGGCGGAGAGGGGGTGAAGCAGCCAGACGGCCATGTTGGCCAGTTCCCGCACGTCTCCCGCCCGCCCCATCGGGTTGCCCCGCATCGACTGATAGGAGTCGGCGCTCGCGCCGGGATTGAGCCGCGCGGTCATCCCTTCGGTGTAGAAGGGGCCGGGCGCGATGGCGTTGAACCTGATGTTCTTCGGCCCCCACTCCACGGCGAGCGACTGGGTCATGACGTTGAGCCCGGCCTTCGACATCGCCGAGGGAACCGTGAAGGGGCCGCCGCTCCAGACCCAGGTCGTCAGGATGGAGATCACCGAACCCGGCTTTCCCTCGGCGATCCATCGCTTGCCGCAATCGAGGGTGGTGAAGAAGCTTCCGCGGAAAACGATGTTGGCGATCGCGTCGAACGCCCGCGTCGAGAGGTCCTCGGTGCGGCTGATGAAATTTCCGGCCG
>JAFANN010000268.1 GCA_019232665.1 Caulobacteraceae bacterium
GATCCGCGCCACCCAGAGCGCTCAGGCGATGGCGTGAACGGGAAGACGACGTTCAGCGAAGGCCTGGACGTCGGCTATCGCTGGTTCGATCGCCAGGGCGTTGCGCCGCTCTACCCGTTTGGCCACGGGCTCAGTTACACGAGCTTCGCCTACTCCGCGCTCAAGGTTGCAGACGCCAGCGACGGCGGCTTCGACGTCTCCGTCAGGATCCGGAACATCGGGCCCCGGGACGGGGACGAGGTCCCCCAGGTCTACCTTGGCGCGCCCGCAGATCCTCCCGCCGGCGCGCAGTTCCCGGTCAGGAAGCTCGCCGCCTTCGACCGCGTGACCCTGAAAGCAGGGGAAACGAGGACCGTCGCGCTGCACGTGCCGCTTCGCCAGCTTCAATACTGGTCCGCGGCCGATCATCAGTGGCTCACGCCCTCGGGGGCGCGCACGATCAGCGTCGGCGCCTCGTCCCGCGACTTGCGGGTCGAAGCGGTCGTCACCCCTAGTTCGCGGTGATCCCGTAGAGCTCGGCGACATTGTCGTGGCAGATCCAGTTGCGCACCTCCTCGGTGAGTTCGGCGGTCTGTTTCTCGATCACTTCCCGGGAGCGGGGCCAGGTCGAGTCGGAGTGCGGGAAATCGCTGGCCCACATCAGGCGACGCGGATTGACCAGATTGGCGGTCTGGAACGCGACGTAGTCGTCCTGGAAGGTCATGTAGACGTTCTCGCGGAAGTAATCGCTCGGCATGCGCTCGAGCGGCGGCGCCTTCATCCAGTAACGGTGCCGTTTATAGGCGTGGTCCATCCGGTACATGTAGTGCGGGGCCCAACCGGCGTCGGCCTCCACGCAGACGATCTTCAGGTCCGGATGGCGGTCAAACACACCGCCGAAGATGAGCGTCCCGATGATGTCCTGGTTGCCGCGGATGATCGAAAGGAAGCCGTTTATCCGCGGACCGCGCGCGTTCTGCGCCAGCGAGCCTGACTTGGTGGTGAGGATGTGGAACGATAGCGGCAGGCCAAGCTCGACCGCGGTCGCCCAGACCTTGTCGTAGACCTTGCTGTCGTAGTCCTCGACCGCCGGATCGCCCGGCATCATCACGCCTTTGAAGCCCGCCGCTCTCGCAGCCTTCAACTCGGCGACGCCATCGTCAGGCGTGCGCATCGACACCTGCGCCATGCCGAACAGCCGGTCGGGCGCCTCGGAGCAGTAGTCGGAAAGCCAGCGATTGTAGGCCTCGAAGCAGGCCTTCTTGAAGTCGTAGTCGCTGTGATTGCAGATCAGCATGCCGACGGTCGGATAGATGATCTCGGCGCCGACGCCGTCGAGTTCCTGGTCGGCGACGCGGAACTTCGGGTCCCAGCCGCTGCGCCAGAGGTCCTTGAACGCGACGTTGCCGGTGGTGATGTCCTTCGGGTCCTTGCCGGCGGCCGCGAGGAGGCCGAGCGGCACAGGCGTCGCCATGCCTTCGACGACAAAGGCGTCGCCGACGCCGTCCAGTTCCTTGATGACCGGCGCACGATCACGGAACGAAGGCTCGATGTAGTCGACGTAGCAGTTGGGCGGCTCTGTGATGTGCGAATCCGCCGAGATCGGCTTCTTCAGCATGGCCTTTTCCTCCTGGGCGTTGTTCCAGCCCTTCAAAGCGCCGCGGCAGCGCAAAGCGGCAACTTAAGCGGACATGGCAGCATCGCCGCCGAGACGCGGGGGAAAGCAAGCCGCATTGGACGCGTGAGCAGGACTCCGCGCGCGTCGGCGACTGACTATCGGTTATGCCGGAGATATTCCCAGGTGACCCTCCGGCAGGTGGCCGAAGCCTACTTCGCGCGTGAAGGGGGCGTCAGCCCAGGGTCTGTGACTTGCTCACGGCTCCGGGCCGCTGCGCAGGACCATCGTGACGACGGTCCCGTGCGGCGCGCTCGAGCCGCCCGGGGGAGATTGGCTGGCCACCCAGGTCGGACCTGGCCGGCCGTGCCCCGGGGTTACGAACTTCGAAAGGTAGCCGGCGTCCGTGAGGATCTTCTCGGCCGCCGTGGCGCTAAGCCCGACGACGTCCGGCACGAACGGCCCCGGACCCACCGCTCCGGCGACCTGGACGGCGAACCCCCCGCCGAGCAGCGGGGCGGTGTTGGTAATGGTGTAGCCGCCTATCGTCACCGATTGACCCGTCCCGAGCGCCGTCTTGGTGACAAGGGCCAGGGGCGCGGTGTTGTTCTGCGCGTGGCCGAGAGGATCGGTGGTCTGGACCCAGTAGACGATGACCCCTTCGGCCGGGATGTTGACGTCGTAGGCGTCGGCACGAACGCGGCCCTCGACCATCAGGTAGGGGACCTCCGAGCCGATCTGGACGGCGGCCGCTCGGTCGGTTGGCGGGGGTTGCGGGAGGCTTGCGGCATGCAGGAGGTAGTCGACGGTCCCGCCCGGGTGCTGGGCCACGGCTGACGGGTCCAGCCAGCCGACCGCACGCTTGGTCCAGGCGCAGGGGTGGGTGGCGTCGTAGCCGGCCTCCTGTTCGTAGGGACCCATGTTCTCATCTTGCGGATAGTTACCCGCGAAATCGAAGAAGTCGGGAATGCCGCACAGGGCGACCTGGTGCAGGAGCTCGCCGGCCCAGTTCCCGAGATTGTCCGACATGCAGAAGCGCGACCAGGAGAAGCTGGCGGGTTGGGTGGTCGTGCCGCCGCCCGGGCCGCCGAGCATGACGATGGCCGCGCCGACGTAACCTTCGGCGACGAGCTGCGCCTCCATGGATGCCGCGAGCGCGTCGGGCGGCACATCTTCCTCGGCGATGGTTTGGGCGGGTAGGACGACGGCGTCGAGGTCGGCCAAGCCCGACGAGACCGTATGGAAATAGGTGCGGACCGACAGGTCCGCGCCCGGCGTGGCAGGATCATAGAACAGCCGTTGCATGATCTGCCCCGGCCAGTCGGGCGGTATCTGGTCGGGTGGGGTGATGCCCGTCCGCGACAGCGGAATGAACGCGAGCTTCTTTCGGCCCAACCACGCCATCTTGCCCTCCCACAGACCGTGCGGATCAGAACAGCTTTCGATCTGGCGCCACGGCTCCCAGCCCAGGCTCGCCGACTATGGACTGATGTACGCCGAATTTCGAGTGCGATATCGAACATTCAGCCACCTCTCGGGCTCCCGAAAAGGGCCTCGCCGAGCTAATGGCGCGAACGGAGCGATGGCGGGCTTACGGTCTGCTTATCGCCATCTCAACCTGAGGCGGGTTGCCCGATTTACGAGCCGCTTAACCGGTTGTCTTCCTTCAGGGACAGCTGGCGCACTCGGAGCGCTTCGAGCGCCAGACCCTCAGATTCGTAATTCCGGATCCGGATCGATCTTGGTCAGCATTCTGGTCAGCAGCGTGACCGTAAAAGCGTAAGTTGTTGAAAAGCCTGGTGGTGCTGACAGTCCGACGGCCATCTATCGCGGGGCTCGATGGCCGCTCAGAACATCCACTCCGGTCGAGATTTTCGCTTGCGCGGGCGCTCGCGCATCACGCCAGGGTAGCCCTTTAGCGGCGCCAGGGGCTCGCCCATGTAGGTCCAATCGGCGACCTCCTGCAGGAACATGTGGTAGCGCGCCTCGCGACCGGTCCTTTCACTGAACAAAGCCCGGGGCAGATTGACGATCTTGGGCGCGCGCGACCGCTCGTAGGTGAGGGGCGTGCCGCAGCGGGCGCAGAAGCTGCGCACGGTTCCGAGCGCCTCGTCCGCGTAGCGCGTGACGTGGTCGGCGCCCTCCAGGACATGAAAGCGGCTCTTCCAGCTGCCGACATAGGTCGCGTAGGCGCAACCCTGGGCGTGACGGCTTGCAGCGGAGTGGTCGTGCCAGGCCCAGATGGCCGGCACGTCGATGGCGACGCGCACCGCGCCGCAGACGCAGGCTCCGATGGACTGGATGCGCTCGCTCTTGCGGCCGTGGGATGTCTGGAAGGGGGCGGGATCGGTCATCCTGGCTCGCGAATGAGCCTAGTGTGGGTCAGCTCGATCCGTTGGGGTCGGGTAGTCCCAGGATTCGCTTGGAAATGATGTTGTTCTGGACCTCGTGCGTACCGCCGAAGATCGAGAAGGCCTTGCCGGCCAGCCACCCGCGGACCTCGGCGATCTCGGAGGGCGTGAAGCTCTCGCCTTCCCAGCCGAGGCCTTGAGCGCCCATCATTTCGACCATCAGTTCGGAACGGTCCTGCGCCGATTTCATGCTGACGTTCTTCATGATCGAGGTCGTGGCGCTGACGCTGGCGTTACCCTTCGCATCGGCTGCGGCGCGGCGCACGGTCAGGCGCAGCGCTTGTTCCTCCATTTTCTGTTCTGTGATGCGCTCGCGCAGGTCACTGTCGGCCGGTCGCCCGGCCCTGTCGACGCCGATGTAGCGCTTGGCCGCCTCGCCCAGGCCTTCGACCTCGCGCGCGGTCCCACCGCCGGTCCGGTTGCCCATGCCGTTGCGCTCATGCTGCAGCAGGCGCTTGGCGATCGCCCAGCCGCCGTTCAGCCGTCCGACCAGGTCCTCCTTGGCGGCCCTGGCGTCGGTGAAGAAGGTCTCGCACTGGCCGGAGGCGCCTGAGATCATCTTGATCGGCCGCGCTTCGACCCCCGGCTGATGCATCGGAATCAGGATGAAGCTGATGCCTTCGTGCTTCTTGGACGTGTCGGTGCGGCACAGGCAGAAGCACCAGTCGGCGAACTGCGCCCCCGATGTCCAGATCTTCTGGCCGTTGATCAGCCAATGGTCGCCCTTGTCCTCGGCCTTGGTCGTCAGCGAGGCCAGATCGGAGCCGGCGCCGGGTTCGGAGAAGCCCTGGCACCAGCGAAGCTCTCCACGGCAGATCGGCGGCAGGTGGCGCAGCTTCTGTTCTTCGGTCCCGTATTCGAGGAGGGTGCTGCCGAACATGCCCGGACCCATGCCTTGAATCGGGTTGCGCGCGCCGACCCGCGCCATCTCCTGCTGGAGCACCCGCGCTTCGGCCAAGGAGAGGCCTCCCCCGCCATATTCTTTCGGCCAGGTCGGCGTGCCCCAGCCTTTGGCGCCGATCCGCTGACGCCACAGTTCGGCGTCGGCGGTGGGCTTCAGTCCCCCCTCCATCTGTTCCATGGTCATGTCGGGCGTTCCGCGCACCGACGCCGGAACATTGGCCTCCAGCCACTCGCGCGCCTGAGCGCGGAAAGCGGCCAGTTCTTGGCTCTCGTCGCCGCCGAAGTCAGGCATCACAATCTCTCCCTGGATGTTGTCCGCGTTCGACGCGCCCGGCATCTTGCCCGATGGCTTCGAACCGTCCGGCCGGCAGGTTTCTTCTTTCGGTGTCGCAATGTTGCGAGCGGCGGCGATGGCGAGTCAACGGCGATGCGACTGGCCGCGCAGTTTACGAGCGCCGGGCGACCCCGCGAAGCGCCACCACACGATCGCGTTCGCAAGGCGCCCCGCGCCCCGCGGGTGCGGCCTTTTTTCGGGAGGTTCCACGGGGCCAACGCGAGGGCGTGGTAAGCGGCGGCCGTCTGGTGGTGCTGGCAGTCCAAGCCCAACTAATCTCCACCTTCGGCGCCGTTGGGTTTCCAAACCCGAGCTTCGCGGCAGGCGGCTCGCGCGCGCCGAGCAGAGGACAGACCCGCTTGGTAGTCCCACATGTCGCTGCCACTTTCATAGGCTTCGATTGAAGCGCCACCGCCGGGTGGCTTGTGCTCGACGGGCTGCTGACCCCTGACGGAACGATTGCCGGCTATCGGGCGCGTCTCCAGGAGGTCCGCGGGACCTGCCAGAAGGTCGACTGCAAACGCCGCTGTACGATTGAGGTCAACTTAGCATGACCGGGTCAGTACCGCTCGTCCGGCGCCGCCTTGGCAACCATTCCGCGGAGCCAGATGTGGGAGGGGTCGTCCTCGAGATGGCGGCGCCAGGAGATCACGCAAGGGACCGATGGCGTCGGGAAGAGCAGGTCACTGATCATCATCGCCGGCTTCGCCGCCACGGCCTCGGCGAAGCGCCGCGCCAGGAGTGCGACCATGTCGGACGTCGCGAGAAGGACCGCCAGGGACAGATAAGGCGCGTCCGCCACCACCTCCTGGCGTAGCCCCGCTGTGTCCAAGGCCTTGTCGAGGAAGTTGGTGTCGTCGCCGCTCGACGAGACGGTCACGCGCGGCAGCTCCGCGAAAGCCTCCAAGGTCAGCGGCCCCGGGACCCCCGGGTGCTCGCGCCGGGTCAGGGCGACATAGTCGTCCATGAAGAGGGTATGGGAGGTGATGCGGCTCGAGCCGAGCGAGCGGGCGGTGACGGCAAGATCGAGCTCGCCGCGCTCGAGCGCGCCCTCCACGTCCATCGAGCCGCTGGGGCGAATGGCGAGCCGCACGCCCGGCGCCGCCTTGCGGCAGGCGCCAATCACCGCCGGGGCGACGACCGCAGCGGCATAGTTGTTCACCGCGATCCGAAAGGTGCGCTGCGAGGCCCCCGGGTCGAAACCGAGCGGTTGAATGGCGTGGCGCAGGTCCTCGAGCGTTCTTTGGAGCACCGCCGACAGCTGCAGGGCGCGAGGCGTCGGCTCCATGCCGACTGGACCGCGCACGAACAGACGATCGTCGAGCAGCTGGCGCAGCCGGTTGAGGGCGTGACTGACGGCTGGTTGGCTCAGGCAGAGCCGCTCGGCCGCGCGCGTGACGCTTCGCTCGCGGAGCACCGCGTCGAAGACGACCAGAAGGTTGAGATCGAATCTGCCGAGGTCGGCGGGCTCACTGAGGGAGAGGCGGGTCACGAGGCCGCGCTCCAGCCGCCGCCGAGCGCTCGATAGAGAGTCACCATGCTCTGAAGACGCGCGGCGTGCGCCTTCAGGACCGCGAGTCTGCCGGGGAAGGTCGCCTCTTCCGCCGACAGGACCGGCATCACTCCGGTCGTCCCGCCCTCGTACGCGGTTTTCGTGAGGCCAAGGCTGTCGTCGGCTTCATCGAGGGCGCGCTGGTCGGTCTGCTGTTCCTCGTCCGTGGCCTGCACGCTCGCCAGGGCGTCCTCGACGTCCGCGAAAGCCTGGCGGGTCGATTTGATGTAGTCGGCCAGTAGTTCCGCCTTCTGCGCCCGGCTCAGCTCGAGCTGTCCCCTCAACCGGCCGCCGTCGAAGATCGGCGCCACGGCGCTCATCGCCAGATTGTAAAGCACGCCTGGACCCACGACGCCGCCGGGGACTCCCATCCCCTCGACGCCAAGGGCGGCGCTGATGCTGAAGCTGGGAAGGAACTGCGCGCGCGCGACGGTGATGTCGGCCCGGGCCGCCGCCAACCGGCCCTCCGCCGCTTCGACGTCGGGGCGGTGCGTCAGGAGCTGGGAGGGCAGGCCGGCCTGTGGCGCTGGGACCTTGATCGCGGCGAGGCTATGGGCCTGAACCTGCATAGCTTCCGGTGAGCGTCCGACCAGAATCGCGAGGGCGTCGAGCGCGTGCGCCTCCCGCTCGCGCAGGGGCGGAAGCTGTTCGGCAAGGGTGTCCACGAGCGACTGCTGTTGCACGACCTGAGCCTCGGTTGCGAGGCCACCGTGCTCCATCTCCTGGATGTCCGCCAGAAGGTTGCGGGCCTCGGCCACGTTCGCCTCGGCCGTCGTCAGTTGTTCGCGCAAACTGAGAAGCTGGAAGTAGGCGCCGGCGACCCCCGACACGATCGTCAGGTCGACCACCTGGCGGTCGTATGCCGCCGCCCGGGCGTCGGACTTCGCCGCGTCGCGGGCGGCGCGGTTCTTGCCCCAGAAGTCGATCTCGTACGACGCCTGGATCGTCCCGGGGAGATCCTGATAGCGCCGCTCCTTTCCGGTCATGCTGAAGTGCTGGGCCGCGCCCGGAGCAGCCCCGGCGGTCACCGTGGGGAGCAGGGCGGCGCCGGCGATCCTGGCCTGGGCGTCCGCTTCGCGCACCCGAGCTTCGGCGGCGGCGAGGTCGTCGTTGTCCTTCTCGGCCTCGGCGACGAGGCCATCCAGCTCGGTCGAGCCGAAACTGCGCCACCAGTCGCGGGAGGGCCAGGCGCCCGTGTCGACCGCCTCGCGCCAAGCCGGCGGCGCCGGCGGGGGCCGGTCCACAGGCTCCGGGCGCAGCGCGCACCCCGCCGCGAGCAAAGTGAGGGGCGCCAGACCCAGGGCGATCGTCCGCCGGGCGGTCATGACGTCGCCCCGAAGCTCGCGGAGACGGCCGCGGCCGTCCGGGCGTCGTCTTCCTTGCGTGTGCCCGCCACGCCCACTGCGCCGACGATGACACCGTCGACCCTCAACGGCGCGCCGCCGCGAAGGGCGGTCAGGCCCGAAGTCGCCAGGGCCACGCGGCCGGCGGCGACATTGGCCTCGAGCTCCTCGGTCGGCCGCTGCATCAGAGCCGCGGCGCGCGCCTTGCCGATGGCCAGATCGCCGCTGCCGGGCCGCACGCCATCCATCGTGAGGAAGGCGAGGAGGCGTCCATCGGTGTTCACCACGGCGATGGCGGCGGGATCGCCGGCCTGGCCCGCCAGGCGCTCGGCGCTGCGCAGGGCCGCCTCCGCTCCCGCCTGAGTGAGGGCGAGCGTCGGCCGGGTCAGCCTCGGGGACTGGGCCATAGCGGGTGCGACGGATGCGACAAGGACGAGGGCGGCCATGGTGGCGCGCATGTCAGACTCCGTTATCGGGCGAGGAGGGCGCGGACGCGGATTGCGCGACCACGGGGGAAGAGCTGGCCGAGGCGCGCACCCAGGCGATCCATGAAGAGGTAGACGACTGGCGTCGTGAACAGCGTCAGCGCCTGGGAGACGGCCAGGCCGCCGACGATGGCGAAGCCGAGCGGCTGGCGCAGCTCCGCGCCCGCGCCCTGCGCCAGCATCAGGGGCACGCCGCCCAGCATGGCGCAGACGGTGGTCATCAGGATCGGCCGGAAGCGCGCGAGGCAGGCTTCGTGGACGGCTTCTTCGGGGGACTTGCCGGAGCGCTCCGCCTGCAGGGCGAAGTCCACCATCATGATCCCGTTCTTCTTCACGATGCCGATCAGAAGGACGATGCCGATGATGCCGATGACGTCGAGCGGCATTCCCACAGCCATCAGGGTCAGAAGGGCCCCCAGCCCCGCGGAAGGCAGGGTCGAGAGTATGGTGAGCGGGTGGACCCAGCTCTCGTAGAGCATGCCCAGCACGAGGTAGACCGCGGTCAGGGCGGCGAGGATCAGGATGTCCATCCCCGACAGGGCCGACTGGAACGCCTGCGCCGCGCCGGAGAACTTGCTCTGCACGGTCGGCGGCAAATGCAGATCGCGCCGGATGTTCTGGACCGCCGACACCGCCTGACCAATGGACGCGCCCGGCTTGAGGTTGAACGAGAGCGTGACAGACGGAAAGCCGCCGTCGTGGTTCACCAGCAGCGGCGCGGTGTCGTTGGTGATCGTCGCGACGGTGCTTAGTGGCACGGGCGAGCCGTCGGCGGCCCGCAGGAACACCTGGTTGAGCGCGTCCGGAGTCATCCGGAAGGACGGCGCCACTTCGAGGATGACGAGATAGACGTTGTAGGGCGTGTAGACCCGCGTCGCCGGTCGTTCGCCAAAGGCGTCGTAGAGGGCGTCGTCGATCTGGCTGGTGGTGATCCCGAGGCGCGCGGCCTGGTCGCGGTTGATGCGCAGACTCAGCTCCGGTGCGGCCGCCACGGCGTCGCTGGCGACGTCGGTGAGGCCAGGCGCCTTCCTTAGCGCCGCCTGGACCTTCGCCGTCCAGACGCGCAGCTCGCCGGGGTCCACGTCGACCAGGGTGTACTGGTAGGCGCTCTTGGAGGCCCGCGCGCCGATGGTGATGTCCTGGGAGGCCTGGAGGTAGAGACGGATGCCGGCGATCCCCGCCGCCCGGCGCTCGATCCGCGAGATGACTTCAGGCGCGGAGCCGTGCGGACCGCGGTGGCCGAGCGGCTTGAGGGCGATGAACAGGCGTCCCTGGTTGGGCGCGGGGCTGCTGGGACCGGGACCGATATAGCTGGCGACCGAAGCGACCGCCGGGTCCTTCAGGACGGCGTCGTTGATCTCCTCCTGGCGCTGCGCCATCCCCTCGGTGGAGATGTCCTGCCCGGCCTGGGTGACGCCGGAGAGCAGGCCGGTGTCCTCCTGAGGAAAGAAGCCCTTTGGGATGGCGACGTAGAGGACGCCGGTGAGGACCACGGTGCCGAGCATGACCGCCAGGGTCGCCCGCTGGTGCTTCAGCACCACGACGAGGCGGCGGTCGTAGGCGTTGGTCAACGCCACGAACATCCGCTCCAGGACGTTGTAGAGGCGGCTCTTCACGCCCTCCTGGTGACGCAGCAGCTTTGCGCAGAGGGTCGGCGTCAGGGTCAGCGAAATGAAGGCCGACATGGCGATGGCCACGGCCAGGGTGATGGCGAATTCCTGGAACATCCGCCCCACGAGGCCGCCCATCAGCAGGAGGGGAATGAAGACAGCCACCAGCGACGCGGTGATCGAGAGGATGGTGAAGCCGATCTCGCCCGCGCCCTTCAGGGCCGCCTGCAGCGGGGGCAGGCCCTCTTCCAGGTGGCGGACGATGTTCTCGATCATCACGATCGCATCGTCGACCACGAAGCCGACGCCGATGCTGAGCGCCATCAGCGAGAGATTGTCGAGGCTGAAGCCGCACGCCTTCATCACCGCGAACGTGCCGATGATCGACAGCGGGACGGCGAGGGCGGGGATGAGGGTGGCGCGGCCCTCGCGCAGGAAGAGGAAGATCACGCCCACGACCAGGAAGACCGTGAGGATCAGCGTCGCCTCGACGTCCTCCACCGAATCCCGGATCGTCAGTGTGCGGTCCGAGACGACGGAGATCTTGACGGCGGGAGGTAGGCTTGCCGTCAGCCTGGGGAGGATCTTCTTGATGTGGTCGACGGTGTCGATCACGTTCGCGCCGGGCGAGGGCAGGACATTGAGGATGATCGCCCGCTTGTGGTTGTACCAGCCGGTGAGTTCGCTCGTCGCTGGCCCAATCCTGGCGTAACCGACGTCCCGCACGCGGATCGGCGCGCCATTCTTCCAGGCGATGATGGTGTCGTCGAACTGCGAGGCGGCCGAAATCTGATCGTCGGCCGAGATGCCCCAGGTCTGGCGCGCGCCGCGGATCGTGCCCTTCGCGGCCTCGAGCGTCGCTGAGCCCAGGGCCGTGCGGACCTCCTCCAGCGTCAGGCCGCGATTGGCCAGCTTGGTCGGATCGACCTCCACGCGCATGGCCGGCTGCTGCTGGCCGCCGATCGTCACCAGGCCGACGCCGGGCTGCTGGGAGAGCTGCTGCAGCATCACGCTCTCGGCGTAGTCGTCGACCGTGGTCAGCGGCAGCGTGTCGGACGTCAGGCCCAGGATGAGGACTGGGGTGTCGGCCGGATTCACAGCCCGGAACACCGGCGGACTGGGCAGAGTCGTGGGCAAGGTTCCGCCCGCTGCGGAAATGGCCGCCTGCGCCTGCACTTCCGCCTGCTGGAGGGACACCTTGGGCCCGAACTGCAGGGCGACCTGGGAAAAGCCCAGGGCGCTGGAGGACGTCATCTGGGTGAGGCCAGGTATCTGGCCGAACTGGCGCTCCAGGGGCGTGGTCAGGGAGGAGGCGTTGATCCGCGCGTCCGCGCCGGGCAACTGCGAGGTGACCTGAAGGGTCGCGACGCTGACGTCGGGCAGGGGGGCTACCGGCAGAGTGAAGTAGGCCACCGCGCCCAGCAGCAGAAGGCCGATCATCAGCATGATCGTGGCCGTCGGCTTCCGGATGAAGGGGCCCGAGAGGCCTCCGGAGGGGGGTGCGACGGGGGACTCGGCCGCCGGGTGGCGTTGGGGCAGGTCGTCTCTCATGGCGTCAGCCCGAGGGCTTCGGGCGCCGGATGCTTGAGAGCTTGCGCCGCGGAAGCGGGCTGGGCGCTGACTCGCGTGACGCGGGCGCCCGGCGTGAGGCCGAACTGGCCGTCCGTCACCACCTCCTCGCCCGCCGCGAGGCCCGACTGGACGATGGTGTGGTCGGCGACCTGGCCGCCTGGCTGAACGGGCCGGAGCGAGACAGAGGGACCGGGGCCGACCACCCAGACGTAGGCGCCGCGGTCATTGCGCTGGATCGCGCTGGAAGGAACCGTCAGGGCGTTGGGCGCGCGCGCCAGCACCAAGTGCGCGTCGATCGCCTCGCCCGGCCACAGGACCTTCTGCGCATTGGGGAACTCGGCCTTCAGGGTGATCGTCCCCGAACCCAGGTCGACCTGATTGCTGATGACGGTGAGGCGGCCGATGTCGAGCGGGGCTGACCCGCTCTGCCCCTGGGCGTAGGCGTCGACCTCCAGCCCCTTCGGACCCGCGCCGGTCATGGCCTGTCGGATTGCGGGCACATCGGCCTGGGGCAGGGTGAAGACGACGCTGATCGGCTGGATCTGGGTGATCGTCACCAGGCCTTGCGGATCTGTCGGGCCGACGAGGTTGCCGACGTCGATCAAGCGCAGTCCGGTGACGCCGGTGATCGGCGAGCGGACGGAGGCGTATTGGAGCTGCAGCTTGTCACGGCGCGTCATCGCCGCGTCGGCTGCGACCGTGCCGCGGAGCTGGGCGACGAGGCTCTTCTGGGTGTCGAGCTGCTGTGCGCTGACAAGACCCTTGGCCGCGAGAGGGGTGTCCCGGCCGAGCAGGGCCATGGCGTCCGACAGAGCGGCCTGGTCCTTGGCGCTGTTCGCCTCGTCCTGGGCCACGGTCGCCTCCAGCGGGCGAGCGTCGATCTGGGCGATCGGCGAACCGGCCCGGACTGTCTGTCCCTCCGTGAACTGAATTCTGACGATCTGTCCCGAGACCTGGGCGCGGGCGATCGCGGTGTTGAAGGCCTGCACCTGACCAAGCCCCACCTGCTCGATGGGCGCCTCGCCGGAAAGGACCTTGGCGGTGGTTACCGGCAACGACTTCGGCGGAGCGACCGCCCTATGGCCTGCACAGCCGGCAATACCGGCGCAGCCGGCGAGGCCGACGCATACCAGCAGGCGGCTGATGGTGAGGTCCGCGACGCGCATCTTCGCTCCGTGTCGAAGTCACATACAACTACCCTCCCCAATCATCGCGTGCATGATCTCTGCATAGCGAATGATTTGTCTGAATGACCGAATTCAGTCTCGGAATAATCCGAGCACCGATACGGCGATGTTGCGCATCAACGGCGAGCGGCCAGCAGGTCGCGGTCCATCTCGGCGCGGACCTCGGCCGGGATGCGCAGCGCGTTGAGCACGGCGGGCCTGGCGCCAGCGTCGAGCGGATTCGTTAGTTCGAGACTCTTGGTGACCCCATGATGATGGTTCGTGGCGGCGACCCCGCGCATAACATTCGCCGGCTTGAGCTAAATTGGATCGAGCAACTGTGGAGTGACCGTTCGCGCCGCGTTTCGCTTATCGACAGCACGTGACTGATACGGATCGGGCCTTGCTCTCCTGGCCCCGGCGCGAGCGCTGAACTTCACGGCGGCTTCTCTTCACCCCAAGTCGAGCTGACCATCGATCTGGTGTCTGAGACCAATTTCGGGAACAGTCAGGACCATGTTGACGGAGAGGGCCTTGCCGAGGTTCTTTCCGGCAGCCGCTTCCTTGCGAACCGCCGTTTCGATCTCACGCTGCGACGTGATGCCGACATTCTTCAGGAACTTGCGGATTTCCATGTTGAGGCGTTCTTCGTCCATCCTACCCTCCCGGATTAGATGCGGCGCTGTACGATTACGCCAGCGGCTGCCGAATTGCCCACGTTACCACACACTTCGCACCTCGGCAGCGGACTTACCCTGCACCAGCGTCCAGCTGCGATCGACCAGTACGATGTCGTATTTCTTGCGCCCGAGGCGGGCAGGCGTCCGTCCGCACCGCCTCTGACGACGACCAACCGCTTCGGGCGCGTTTCGGTCACGCGCCGCAAGAGAGCGCAACGTCAATCCGATTTCCGGACAAGCACTGGCACCGACTTGTAGGATGGCGTGCCGCTGGCCCTGTCGCGGTAGCTCAACGGCACGAGGCCGTTGGCCTCGGGATAGTAGGCGGCGACGGATCCCCGGGCGATGTCGTAGGCCAGCACGGTGAGCTTCAGCGCGCGGGACGCGCCATCGGCCACTGCGGGCTCGACCCACACCAGGTCGCCGTGCTCGAGCCCGCGATCGGCAAGGTCCTGCTTGTGCATGAACAGCACGTCCCGCCGGCCGAACACGCCCCGGTAGCGGTCGTCCAGCCCATAGATCGTGGTGTTGTACTGATCGTGGCTGCGGATTGTCGCGAGCTTCAGGATGTCTGGCGCGTCGGCAACGGGATCCACCTCGACCCCTTCGAGCAGGACGAACTCCGCCTTTCCGGATGGTGTATTCCAAACGCGTTCGGCGGGCCCGATCGGCAGGCGGAAGCCGCCGGGCTTGCGGATCCGAACGTTGTAGTCGTGGAAGTCCGGAAATACGATCTCGATCTTGTCGCGGATACGGTCGTAGTCCTCGACGAGATGCATCCAATCGACCCTGGTCTGGGAAAGAGTTGCGGCGGCCATGCCGGCGACGATTGCTGGCTCGGAACGCAGGTGCTCGGAGGCAGGTGGCAGCTTGCCGCGCGAGGCATGCACCATGGACATGGAGTCCTCGATGGTGACTGACTGCGCGCCGCCTTTCTGGATATCCTTCTCCGTGCGGCCGAGCACGGGCAAGATGATCGACTCCTTGCCGATCAGAAGGTGCGATCGGTTGAGCTTTGTATTGAGGTGGACGGCCAGGTCGAGCTTACGCATGCCCGCCGCGCAGGCGACAGGATCGGGAAGTGCGATCGACAAGTTGCCGCCGAGGCAGATCAGCACCCGGGATCGCCCGTCGACCATCGCCTCCATGGCGCCGACGGCGTCATGGCCGTGATGCGTCGGCGCGCGGAACCCGAAGGCCCGCTCGATGCCGTCGATCAGCGCCGGC
>JAFANN010000114.1 GCA_019232665.1 Caulobacteraceae bacterium
CGCAACCCGTGGAACACCGATCGGACCCCCGGCGGGTCGTCCGGTGGGGCGGCCGCCGCCGTCGCGGCGGGCATCGTTCCAGCCGCCCACGCCAGCGATGGCGGCGGATCCATCCGCATTCCCGCATCCTGCTGCGGACTCTTCGGCATGAAACCGTCGCGCGGCCGGGTTTCCATGGCGCCCGCAGATGAGGGCTGGGGCGGCTTTTCCATCCAGCATGCCGTCAGCCGCACCGTACGCGACAGCGCAGTCCTGCTGGACATCGTCTCCCGCCCGCAGCCAGGCGATCCCTATTGGGCCGAGTGTCCCGAGCGCCGATTCGCCGAGGAGGTCGAAACTGACGTCGGCCAATTGAAGATCGCCTTCACGACCCAGTCCATCGCCTCGGACGCGATCGATCCGGTGTGCGCGGAGGCTGTGCGGGACGCAGCGCGCACGTGTCAGGAGCTCGGCCACAACGTCGAGGAGATCGTTCTGGACTGGGACTACGAGCCGGTCCGCGAGGCAGGAGGGCTGATCATCGCCGCGAACACCGCCGCCATGCTCAACACTGAAGCGGCGCGCAGGGGGCGTGAGATCGGCGAGGACGAAGTCGACGCCTACACCCTCGCGCTCTACCGGCGGGGCCGCGAGATTGCCGCCGGCGACTACATCCGCGCCCTGCAGACCGCCCACGCCTTCGGTCGCCAGGCGGCGCGCACGTTCCAGGGTTTCGACGTCCTCCTCACCTCCACGCTCGGCTGTCCGCCTCCGCCCGTCGGGTGGCTGCGCGGCGGCGGTCCGGCGGAGTACACGAAGCGACTATTCCACTTCATGCCCAACACCCAGGCGTTCAACATCACCGGGCAGCCGGCCATGACCGTTCCGCTCTCCCGCTCGCCAGACGGACTGCCCATTGGCGTCCAGTTCGTTGGTCAGGCGGCGGGCGAGGCCGTTCTCTTCAGGCTCGCCGCGCAGCTGGAACAGGCGCGTCCATGGGCGTTCCGCTCGCCGACCCTCTGAGCGGGGCGGCGGGAAACGCTGCGCGGCCGTGACACTTGGCGTCCGGTCCCGCACGTGACGTGGAGGTCGTCTTGGCCTAGATGGGGGTCGGCGGTGGGCCTCTCCGACCGATTCCCGCCTCAGAGCCGCTCTTGACCCTGCCTTCGACGCGCGACGCCCTCACTAGAGCGATCAAGGACTCGCTCGCCGCGGCCTTCGCCGCCGCGAGGCGCGAGGACGCGCCCTATCCGCACTGGAATGTCGGGTCCGTCTTCCCTTCGGGCCTGACAGAACGACTGCGGCTTCTGCCCTTCACGCCCCCGGACCTGCACGGCATGTCGGGCAAGCGTGAGCTCCACAACGACCAGCGACACTACTTCGACGCGGCCAACAACGCGCGTTTCGATGCCTGCGGCGCCGTCGCCGACGCGTTCCAGTCGCCCGAGGTGGTCGAAATGATCGAGACCACAACCGGGGCGGACCTGTCCGGCTCCTACGTCCGTCTGGAGTTCGCCCAGGACACGGATGGATTCTGGCTCGAGCCGCATACGGACCTGGGCGTCAAGCGCTTTACGATGCTGATCTATCTGACGGAGGGCGAGGATCAGTCGGATCTCGGGACCGACATCTACGCGGACCCGGGGACCTGGGCGAAGCGG
Source organism: Caulobacteraceae bacterium (assembly GCA_019232665.1). Taxonomy (GTDB): domain Bacteria; phylum Pseudomonadota; class Alphaproteobacteria; order Caulobacterales; family Caulobacteraceae; genus Acaudatibacter. The sequence continues at coordinate 1,641 of JAFANN010000114.1, forward strand.
TCGCCGTTCGTCGACAACTCGGCCCTCGTCTTCGTCCCCGGCTCAGGAACCTGGCACGGCCTCGCCAGGCGGCCCATCCCTGGAGTCCGGCGCTCGGTGATCATGAACTATGTCACCGATGAATGGCGCGCGCGCGAGCAGCTCGCCTATCCGGCGGCCCCCGTCCGCGCATGAAGCAGGCGCCGCACCGCCGCGGCTGCGACCTGGGTGGAATCGAAGGGGCCGCGCGTCTCGAAGCCTGACGGATCGCCTTCGAACCGTCGCGCGAGCTGCTTGTCCACCAGGTCCTGGACGAACCCGATGTGCCGGCGGAAACCGAGGTCGAGCAACTCGACCGGATGACCCGTGGCGATGGCCTCGGAAACCATTGAGACGCTGTCGGTCGTGACCACGAGGCGATCCGCCAGGGCGAGGATCGCGCGGTAGGGATTCTCGCCTTCGAGATCCCACAGGAAGACGCGGCTGTCGCCGGCAAAGGCCTCGGCGAGGAGATCGCGAACGGCGATCGGCGTGCGCCGCGAGGGCGTGATCGCGAGCCCCATGCCAGCCTTGCGCAGGCGCTGCAGTCCCTCGAGGAGCCGACGGCCGTCTTCCTGGCTGAAGGGCCGACCTCGGAGATCTCCGCCGATGGCGACGCCGGCAAGCGGCCGGCCGAGGCGCTCGAAGCGCAGCTTCCAACCTTCTGCCGCCGCTGCCAGTGCAGCCGGCGTGACGTCGTGCAGAGCGGTCGCAACCTTGATCACGCCGGGCCCCTCGGCGATCCGGTCATGATCCATTGCGATGATGAGGTCGAATTCGCCGCGGAACGCGCGCGGGTCCTGGACGTGCACGGCCAGAGTTCGGCCACCGCTCGCACGTTTGATCGCGACCGCATACGGAGCAGAGCGTCGCCCGCAGGTGATCAGTATGTCCGGCCAGGGCGGCGAGAACCCGCGGGCAAGACTTGGCGCGGCGGTGAGCCCCGCAAGCGACGCGGCGAAGCTGCGCGGCGGGGTGATCTTCTCGATTACGGTGGCAGCGACGGCCTGGGCGAGACCGCGCACCTGGGTGCGCATGCCGTCCTCGCCGGTCGTCAGCGCCCAGGCGGTTATGCCCGACCGAATGGTGATCGGGCTCGGTTCGTCGCGCAAGGCGATGGTCAGGACCATGCCCGCCCCCTGCGGTTCGAACCTTGCTGTTGAATTTCGCGGACCTGCGCCGCATCGTCGCCCGACTTAGCCCCTCGGGAACCGCAGCCTATGGCCTCCAAGCTCGCCGACGATCCTCGCATCGATCCCAGGATAAAGGCCGCGTTCGGCGCCATGCCGATCGCGAACCCCGGCGACGCCGTCAGTCGCGAGGCGATGCTTGCCGAGCTTACCGGACCGGAAGCCGAGCAGCGCGCGGCCTTCCTCAAGGCGCTACTCGACTCGGTGGACCGCGAGGACATCTCGCCGTCAGCCGGGCTGGAAGTGCGAGTGGAGAAGGTCGTTTGCGACCCCGACGGAAACACGATCAACCTCCGCATCGTCCGGCCCCAGGGCGCCGGCGCTCTTCCGTGCGTGTACTACATCCATGGCGGGGGCATGGCCTCCATGTCCTGCTTCGACGGCAACCAGCGCGTCTGGGCGCGCCTGCTCGCCCACGAGGGCGTGACCGTGGTCATGCCCGACTTCCGCAACTCGATGAGCGCGTCTTCGACTCCTGACGTCGCGCCTTTCCCGGCCGGACTGAACGACTGCGTCTCCGCTCTCGAATGGACGTCCGCCAACGCTGGCCGCTTGGGCGTCGATCCGAAGCGGATCGTCGTTTCTGGCGAAAGCGGCGGAGGGAACCTGGCTCTGGCGGTCGGGCTGAAGCTTCGCCGCGATGGCAAGCTCGGCTTGATCAAGGGCATCTACGCGCTTTGCCCGTACATTCTCGGCAAATGGCCGGATGCAGCTGCGCCGTCGTCCGTGGAGAATAACGGCATCCTTCTGGACCTGCACAACAACCGCGGCCGCATGGGCTACGGAATCGAGGCGTTCGAGGCGCGCGATCCGCTCGCCTGGCCGAGCTTCGCCACCGAGGATGACGTCAGGGGCTTTCCGCCGACCGTCATCAACGTCAACGAGTGCGATCCCCTGCGCGACGAGGGGATCAACTTCTATCGTTTGCTGATGCGGGCCGGAGTATCCGCCCGCTGTCATCAAGCGATGGGTACGATCCATGGCACCGAAGTGTTTCCGAGCACCTGTCCGGACGTGAGCCGCGCCGCCGCTCGCGACCTTGCCGGTTTCGCGCGCGATTAGTTCCCGGAGGGACGCCTCGCCGTCCGCGTGGCGCGTCCAATCAGATGTGGCAAAGGGGAGGCCCAAGCGTGGCTGTCGCGTTCTGCGCATGCAGCAGACCGGTCAGGAGACCCGAGCACGGCCGCGCGGCGCTGCGCCATGACGGGGATCGCCAGGGATGATGGAACCTGAACTTCCGCGCTTGCGGCGTCCGGACATGCGTGCGCTGCAGGAGATCGCCGAGGCCGAAGAGGTTCTCAGGCTCCAGCCTGGTCCCGGCATCCTCTGCAACGGCGCCGCCCTCCAGGTCGCCAGCTTCCGGACCCTGGCGGGGTACGGGCTGGTGAACGTCATCGACGGCTGCATCGTCATCACCGAGGCCGGCCGCGAGTTCCTCAGCCGGCGGGGCTAACCCGCCGCGGAGCAGCTCGCCGCTATGGGGACGTTCCTTCACTCCCTCTCAGGGTTTCATCGGGTCGCGGGTCTAATCCACGCGCGTAGCCTCGGTTCGTGATCCCATCGGCGGTTCTGACATGACACTGGCGTGCGCATGGTTCGGCGTCCTCGGCAGGGGCCTCTTGCCGTTGGCGCTGCTCGCCTGGGCGCCGGCGGCGTTTGCGCCGCCCAGCACGACCTGGACGGAGCCACCGGTGTCGCCAGAGGTGCAGGCGGCGATGGGCAAGGCCGACGCCGGTCACCCGGCCGACCTGATCAAGCTCGCCGACGCGGGGCGGACGGACGCCCAATTCTACGCGGGAGTCATGCTCATCTACGGGCGCAACGGCATCCCGCAGGATCCCAAAAAAGGGTGCGCGTACGAGGAGAAAGCTTCGTCGACGAGGGCCGATGCGATGCATCTGGTTGGCGTCTGCTGGCAGAACGGGATGACCGGCGCGAAGGACGTCGTCAAGGCCGAGGCCGCCTATACGCGCGCGACCCAGATGGGCTTTTCCAAGTCGAGGTGCGCGCTGGGCCGCATGCTGCTCGGCGAGCCGGGCACGGGCGAGCGCGGCATTGGTCTGTGCAAGGAGTCCGCGAACGCCGGGGACGTTGAGGCCCAACTCGTGGTGGGGGACGCCTACTTCTACGGGCGAGGGGTCAGGGAAGACCACGGCGAGGCGCGCGAGTGGTACGCCATGGCTGCCGATCAGAACAGCCCGCAGGCGCTGCGGCGGCTCGGGGAGATGTACGCCGCCGGCGATGGGGGCAAGAAGGACACCAAGAAGGCCGTGGCCCTGTGGCAGGCCGCCGAGAAGGCAGGCGATCCGCTGGTTTGCATCCTCGTCGCCGATCAGCTGTTCTCCGACCTCACCGGCGGCAAGAAGCCGGGCGGAGGAACCTATGCCTTCAAGGGCGGAGTGCCGGTCGGCGACCTCGATGCGATCGAGTCCTGGTACCAGGAGGCGCTCAATCGCGATCCTCGTCCGGACGTGCGGGTGAGGGCCCAGCGCGGAATTCAGGTCGTGCAGAACCTGAAGGCGGCCGCGAAGTCGGTCTCAGTCAAGAAGTAGATCGTCCACTAAAACCCGATCGGGTGGCGACCGGTAAAACCCTAGCGCGAAGTCCAGGTCCCTCGCGCACTCGGGGTCGGCAGGGGGTCGGTCTGTACCGAGGCTGGCGCCCGGACTTCACCTGATATCCCCATCGTTCCCCAAGCCTAGGATTTCCGCCCAAAGCGATAGTGGATGGGCGACCATGGCCGAAGTTCGAGTAGCGCCGCGCGCTCCGTCGAAGCCGACCGACAGGCCGGCCGGCGCGGCGACGGGCAGAAGAAGGGGGAGGGGAGTTTCCCGTCAGGTCCTCCTGATCGCAGTCGTAGTGGTGGCGGCGATCGTCGCCTTCATCCTTTGGAGGGTCCTGTCCAAGCCGGCGCTCCCGGCCGGCTTCGCCGGTGGCAATGGCCGCCTCGAAGCGAACCAGGTCTACGTCTCCGCAAAATACCCGGGGCGCATAGACCAGGTGCTGTTCAACGAGGGCGACGATGTCCAGCCGGGCCAGGTGGTGGCCCGAATGGACACTTCCGCCCTCGACGCTCAGCTGCGCGAGGCCGAGGCGCAGATCACTGCCGCTCAGGACAGCCGACGGGTCGCCCTCGCCCAGGTCAACACCGCCAACGCCCAGGTTGCGGTGAAGAACTCGGACTACGACTACGCCCTCAAACAGTACGATCGCTCGAAGGATCTCGTGCCACGCGGCGCGGTCAGCCAGCGCGAGGCGGAGCTCGACAATGCCGCGATGCTCTCTTCGAAAGCTCAGGTGACGGGCTCGAAAGCCCAGCTCGTCGGCGCCCAGGCTTCCGCGACCCAGACTCTCGCCGCGATCGCCGCGGCCCAGGCCACCGCCGACCGCATCCGGTCCCAGATCAAGGACGCGGTGCTTCTCTCGCCGATCCAGGGTCGGGTCGAGACACGATTAGCCGAGCCTGGCGAGGTGCTCCCGTCGGGCGGGCGGGTGTTCTCTCTAAACGATCTTTCTGACGTCTACATGTATATCTATCTTCCGGCTGAAGTAACCGGAAAGGTGAAGGTCGGGTCGGAAGCTCGCATCGTCCTGGACGCGGCGCCGCAATACCCGATCCGCGCCTATGTCGCCTTCGTCTCACCGATGGCGCAGTTCACGCCAAAAACCGTGGAGACGGCGGAGGAGCGCCACAACCTCACCTTCCGCGTGAAGCTGCAGATCCCCAAAGAAAGACTGCAACAGTATGCGCCGCTGGTGAAGACTGGTCTTCCTGGCATGGGCTATGTGCGGTTCACCTCGGCCGATTGGCCCAAGAAGCTGCAGCCGGCCGCCCAGGTCCCGACTAACCTCTGGGCGCCGACCGGCGGCACGGGGGCGTCGCAGTGATGGACAGCCCCGCCGGCGACTCCTGGGTCGCACGCGTCAGCGGGGTCTCGCAGCACTACGGCAAGGCCGTGGCCCTCGACGACGTCAGCCTCGATATCCCCGCCAACCGAATGATCGGGCTCATTGGGCCCGACGGCGTCGGCAAGTCGACCCTGCTCGGCATGCTGGCCGGCGTTCGCAAGATCCAGGCCGGTCAGGTGGAAGTCCTGGGCGGCGATATCGCAGACGCGCACTTCCGGACGGAGGTGGCTCACAGGATCGCCTATCTGCCGCAGGGGCTCGGCAAGAATCTTTATCCGACCCTCTCCATCTTCGAGAACATCGACTTCTTCGGCCGCCTGTTCGGACAGTCGAAGGAGGAGCGCGAGTGGCGGATCGACGACCTGCTGGTCTCGACCGACCTGGCGCCATTCCGCGAACGCCCCGCAGGCAAGCTGTCGGGCGGAATGAAGCAGAAGCTCGGACTTTGCTGCTCGCTCATCCATGATCCGGATCTTCTCATCCTGGACGAGCCGACCACCGGCGTAGATCCGCTCGCCCGGCGTCAGTTTTGGGAGCTGATTGCCCGCATACGAGAGCGCCGCCCCACGATGAGCGTGCTCGTGGCGACCGCCTACATGGACGAGGCCGAGGGCTTCGAGTGGCTCGTGGCCATGAACGCCGGCAAGGTAATCGGCACCGGCACGCCAAGGGAAATGCGCGAAAGTGTGGGCCAACCCACGCTGGAAAAAGCCTTTATCCGCCTGCTGCCGGAAGAGGCGCGACGTGGTCACCGGGAGCCGGTCATCACTCCCTATCAACCCTCGAGCGGGCCGCCAGCCATTGAGGCGCAGGGTCTGACGCAGCGGTTCGGCGCCTTCACGGCCGTGGATCATGTGAACTTCCGGATCGAACGAGGGGAGATCTTTGGCTTCCTGGGCTCGAATGGCTGCGGCAAGACCACGACGATGAAGATGCTGACCGGGCTCCTCCCGCCGACGGAGGGCACGGCCGAGCTGTTCGGGCGACCGGTAAAGGGTGGAGACATCGAGGCCCGCCGCGACGTCGGGTTCATGTCGCAGGCCTTCTCGCTCTACACGGAGCTGACCGTCCGGCAGAACCTGATGCTGCACGCTCGCCTGTTCGATCTGCCGGACGCGCAAGGAAAGGCCCGGGTCGGCCAACTACTCCTGGACTTTGGCCTCGAAGAAGAGGCCGACACCCTCGCGGAAAGCCTGCCACTCGGAATACGCCAGCGGCTTTCGCTCGCGGTGGCCGTCCTGCACGAGCCTCAAGTGCTGATCCTGGACGAGCCGACCTCAGGGGTCGATCCCGTCGCCCGCGACGGATTTTGGCAGCTCCTTATCCGTCTCTCGCGGGAGAACGGGGTCACGATCTTCCTGTCGACCCACTTCATGAACGAAGCCGAGCGCTGCGACCGCATGTCCATGATGCACCGGGGAAAGGTGCTGGCGCAGGGGCGACCCGCGGATCTCGTGGCGGAACGGAAGGCGCCGAACCTGGAGGCCGCCTTCATTGGATACCTAGAGGACGCGGCCAAGGCCGAGAGCGGGCCGGCGCCGGGCACCGAGGCGACACCCGAAGTTCACATTCCACCTCCCGAAGCTGTGGAGAGCGCGACCGAGACCGAGGCGGGGCGATTCAGCTTTGCTCGGGTGTGGGCCTTCGCGCGTCGTGAGGCGATCGAGTTGAGGCACGACACCGTCCGACTGGCCTTCTCGTTCTTCGGACCCCTGCTTCTGATGATCGTGTTCGGCTACGGCATTTCACTGGACGTTAACCACCTGACCTTCGCGGTGCTCGACTTCGACCAGAGCCAGGCCAGCGCGCAGTACACCGACGCCTTCCGAGGATCGATCTACTATGACGAGAAGGCGCCCATCCCGGACTATCAGGAGCTCGAACGCAGGCTGCGCAACGGCGAGCTCAGGTTCGCGCTTGAAATCCCCCCAGGCTTCGAACGGGACCTGATCCGCGGGCGTCAGCCGACGGTGATGGCGTATGTCGACGCTGCCATGCCTTTCCGGGCCGAGACCGCCCGGAGCTATGTCCAGGCGAGCACGAGTCAGTTCGAGCAGCGCTGGCGACAGGACCGTGGCATTCCCCAGGCGCCCCAGCCAATCAAGGTCAACACGCGCGCCCTCTATAACCAGTCCTTCGACAGTATCTACGCCATGGTGCCTGGCGACATCATGCTGTTGCTGATGTTGATCCCGAGCATGCTGACGGCGCTCAGCGTCGTGCGCGAGCGAGAGCTCGGGTCGATCGCCAACTTCTACGCCGCACCGGCGACCAAGGGTGAATTCCTGCTCGGCAAGCAACTGCCCTACGTCGCCGTCGCGCTGATCCAGTTCGTCAGCCTCGTCGCCCTCGCAGTTCTCCTCTTCCACGTCCCGATCAAGGGCAGCGTCCTGACGCTGGCGGTGGGCGGCGTCCTCTTCGTGCTGGCCAGTACGGGCTTTGGACTGCTGATCTCAGTGTTTGCCGCCACGCAGACCGCGGCCATCTTTGCAGCGGCGATCATCGCCATCCTGCCGGCCGTGCAGTTCTCCGGCATGTTCGTGCCGGTGTCGTCGCTGACCGGCGGGGCGGCGTTGGCCGCCAAGATCTTTCCGAGCACCTACTTCCAGGCCGTCAGCGTCGGCACCTTCACCAAGGCGCTGGGGATGTCGACGCTATGGCCCAAGCTCGTGTGGCTGGCGGCGATCGGCGCGATCTACTTCGGCCTGTCGGTCCTTCTTCTGAAGAAGCAGGAGAAGTGAGTCGTGCACAAGGCGTGGCACATTTTTCAGCTGGGCCTGAAGGAGATGCTCAGCCTTGCGCGTGATCCGGTGCTGCTTTTCCTGATCGCCTACGCCTTCACCTTCTCGGTCTACACGCCGTCGAAGAGCGCAGTGATGGATGTAGTCAACGCCTCCATCGCGATCGTCAACGAGGATAACTCCGAAATTGCCCGGGACATTCGCGCGTCCATGCTGCCGCCGCTGTTCCTGCCGGCCGCCGAGATCAGCTTCGACGACATCAATCACGACATGGACACGGGCAAGTACACCTTCGTGGTCGACTTGCCTCCAAAGTTCGAGCACGACCTGGCGCGCGACTCCAAGCCCGAAGTGCAGATCGTCACTGACGCGACGGCGATGAGCCAGGCGGGGAGGGGACCGGGCTACATCCAGAACATCATCATGCCAGCGGTCCAACCATACTGGGCGGGCGCTGGGCAGCCGGAGAGCCGGCAGCTCATCAGCCTCGACACCCGCGGACGCTTCAACGCGAACTATCAGCAGGGCTGGTTCGTCGCCATCAATCAGGTGATCAACAACATCTCCGTGCTGGCGATCTTCCTGACCGGCGCGGCGGTGCTCCGCGAGCGCGAGCACGGCAACATCGAGCACCTGCTCGTCATGCCGTTGCAGCCGTTCGAGCTGATGTTCGCCAAGATCTGGGCGAACGGGCTCGTGGTCGTCGTCGCGGCAATGGCTTCGCTGTTCCTGGTGGTCAAAGGCGCAATCGGAGTTCCAGTTGAGCCCTCGTCGGTGCCGCTGTTCGCCGCGGGCCTGGCCATCTACCTGTTCTCGGTGACGGCGCTGGGCATCATGCTGGCGACACTGGTGCGGTCGATGCCGCAGTTCGGCCTCCTGGCCTTCCCGGTGTTCCTGGTGATGATCCTGCTGTCTGGCGGTCAGACGCCGCTGGAGAGCATGCCGGTCCCGTTGCAGAAGTTCATGCAGCTGGTTCCGTCGACCCACTTCGTCGCCTTCTCGCAGGCGGTGCTGTTCCGCAACGCGACCTTCGGCATGGTCTGGCCGTCGATGGCGAAGATGTTCGCGATCGGCGCCGCCTATACAGTCTTCACCCTCTCCCGCTTCAGAAAAATGCTTGCGGCGGTCCAGTGAAAGGAGCGCGTTCGATGAAGAAAGCGCTGATGAGATCTGTCGCCGTGACGGCTCTCTCCGCCCTGGTCCTAGCGGCCTGCGCAACCGGGCGCGAGTACAAGAGGCCCGATACGGCTCCCCCCGCCCAGTTCCGCGGCCAGGCGACTCCCGCCGAGGCCACATCCATCGCCGACCTGCCGTGGTGGGGCGTTTTCCAGGACAAGGCTCTGCAGGACCTCATCCAGGAGGGACTGGCCAACAACTACGACCTGAAGATCGCCATCGCCCGCATCGAGCAGGCGCGGGCCCTGGTGGCCGTCGCCGCGTCCGAGGGCAAGCCGCAGCTCGGCTATCAGGCGACCGCGTCGGGTCAGAAGGGTTTTGTGGTCGATCCCAACAACGCCGTAGGCACTGTGACCTACGGAGTTGTCGCGGGTACTCTCAACGCAGCATGGGAGTTCGATCTCTGGGGCCGCATCAAGCACTCAACCGCGGCGGCCCAGGCAGAACTACTCGCGCGGGAAGACGTGCGTCGGGGGGTGATGTTGAGCCTGGTGACCGACATCGCGACCAACTATTTCCGGCTGCTCGAACTGGACCGCGAACTCGCCATTGCTCATGAGAGCGAGCAGGTCTTCGGCAAGACCCTCAATTTCTTTACCGACCGCTACAAGGCGGGACGCGACAGCGACCTGCCGGTGCAGCGAACCCAGGCGAACTACGAGGCCAGCCATACCCGGGTCCAGGAACTTCAGCGGCAGATCGCAATCCAGGAGAATGCAATCAGCGTACTAGTGGGTGGGTATCCAAAGGACATTCCTCGCGGTGGCGCGCTGACTGCCCAAGTGTTGCCAGGGACGCCATTGGGAGCCACGACGGCGCTTCTGGAACGCCGCCCGGACATCCTGGCCCAGGAACAGGAGATGATCCGCGCCAACGAACAGATTGGCGTGGCCATCGCGAACTATTTCCCGAGGATCGGTCTGTCGGCGCTCGGCGGTGGACTCGGCGCGGCGATCAACGGTGCGTTCCCCGGATTTGGCTTCTGGAGCGCGGCCCTAAGT
>JAFANN010000148.1 GCA_019232665.1 Caulobacteraceae bacterium
GGCCAGGGTATCGGCGTCGGCGTAGCGCAGATCCACGTCCAGGATTTCGGCTCCGAAGCCTTCGCGGAGCGGGCGGGTCTTGATGTCCACGGCTGTGTTCACGAAGAGGCCTCTTTCGTCGAGCGTTTCACGCGAAGGCTAGGCCAAGGCCTGGCTGGGGTCTTGCACCACGACGCCTGATCGCTTGCCTGACCCACCGAAAAGTCAGGCGCCTGAAATCGCGGCGGAATGCCTGCGAATCCGGCGGAATCTCCGACCTTCGCGGTCAGCGCCGAGCCCGGCAAGACCGGCGCCGCCGCGCCTCCCTAGGGTCCAACCCCCTTCCCCCACGGACTCTTGGACGTAATCGAAATGGGTTTCTTCTGTCAGGCCGGCGAGGACCGGCGAGACCTCGCGCCAAGCGCGCTGCATCAGCTCAAGGCGACGCCGAAGACGGTGCATTGGGGCTACTTCGACGCCGCGCTCGCGCCGGTGCTGCGGGTGAGGAGCGGGGACCTTATCCAGGCCGAGGCGATCACCCATCACGCCGGTGATGCGCCCGAGCTGATGATGGACGAGGCCGTGCAGGCGATCTTCCGCGAGATCCCGGAGTCGGACCGCAATCCGGGCGTCCACATCATGACCGGACCGGTCTTCGTCGAGGGAGCGAGGCCTGGAGACATGCTGGAGGTCCGCTATCTGCGGATGACTCCGCGCTGCCCCTACGGTTCCAACCTCGCCGCCAACTGGGGCTACCTCTACAAGGAGTTCGGCGAGAAGGAGCGGGTGACGGTGTACCAGCTCGACGCCGACGCCCAGACCGCGCGGGCGCTCTATGCCTACGATTTCCCTGGCAAGTACCTGACGCCTGGCAAGATCACCCACTGTCCGGCTTGCGACCGCCAGCCGGCGCTGAATGGCGTGCGCGTGCCTGCCCGGCCCCACCTCGGCACCGCCGGCGTCGCGGCGGACGTGGCGGGCCGCATCAGCACAATTCCGCCCGGCGCCCATGGCGGCAACATCGACAACTGGCGCATCGGCGCCGGGGCGACGATGTACTACAAGGTGCAGGTCGAAGGCGGCCTCTTCTCGATCGGCGATCCTCACGTCAGCCAGGGCGACGGCGAAATCTCCGGCACGGCCATCGAGTCCTCTCTCGACGTCCTCTTTCAGATCGTCTTGCGCAAGGACTTCAGCTTCCCCGCGCCCCTGTTGGAGACGCCCAAGTACTGGATCGTCCATGGTTTCGACGAAGACCTTGACCTGGCTTCGCGCAATGCGGCGAACGACATGCTCAGCCTGCTGCACGAGCACATGGGTCTCTCGCGCGATGACGCCTATTCGATGCTGAGCGTCGCCGGCGACGTCGGGGTCACCCAGGTCGTCGACCAGCGTCAGGGCGCCCATGTGCGCATCCCCCGTTCGATCTTTCCGCATCGGGACGCTCGCGACTGACCCCTTCCCCCTTGCGGGACAGGCGGGCTAGGACGCTGGCCATGACAACGCCCCGGATCGTCGTCGTCGGCAGCTACAACCGCGACATCGTCCTCTCGGTCGCGCACCTGCCTGCGCCAGGGGAAACCTGCCTGGGTCTCGGCCGCCTCGAATCCCCCGGCGGCAAGGGATCCAACCAGGCCATCCAGGCCGCCCGCTGCGGCGCGAACGTCGCCGTGGTCGCCGCCGTGGGCGCCGACGCCGCGGGCGAGGAGGCGCTGCAGATCTGGCGGGAGTCGGGGGTGGATTCGTCAGGGGTCGTCCGCCTGCACGACGCAGGCACCGGCATGGCGGTGATCCTGGTGGACCAGGCTGGCGAGAACAGCATCGTCGTCGCTTCCGGGGCCAACGAGCGCCTCGCGCCGGACCATGTGCGCAGCGCCACCAGGCTCATCGAGGACGCTGGCCTCGTCCTCGCCCAGTTGGAGACGCCGCTCGAGGCGACCCTGGAGGCGTTCGGCATCGCTCGCGCCGCCGGCGTGCGCACCGTGCTCAACGCTGCGCCCGCCCCGCATGCCCTGGATGCGGCCGCCCTGGCGCTGACCGACATCCTCATCGTCAACGAGATCGAGGGCCTCGCGCTGAGCGGCGAGACCGAGCCAGCAGGGATCGGCGCGCGGCTGCTGGAAACGGTGCGCGAGGCGGTCATCGTCACCTTGGGACGGGAAGGGGCGCTGCTGTGCCGACCGGAAACGGATCCGCACGCCCGCGGTTCGCACGAGGTGGAAGTGGTGGACACGACAGGCGCCGGCGACGCCTTCATCGGCGCCTTCTGCGCACGCCTCGCCGCCGGCGAAGACCCGACCGAAGCCCTTCGCTGGGGCCTCGCCGCCGGGGCTATCGCCTGCTGCGTCAAAGGCGCCGCCGCCAGCTTCGGAGACGCAGCTCAGATCGAAGCGCTCCTCGCGGGGGCCGGCTGACCGCCCCTTGGACCGATTGCCTCTCTCTTAAGTTCGTCATCGGCGGTGACCCGTAGTCAGGCTCGAGAAGCGCTTGCGATGACCGCGCCGGGCGGCCCACGCAGACGTTCCGTGCGTCGTGGCCGCGCCAGGAACGCGGCCATTACGAGGCGTTCGCCAAGCCTAACCATGGGTGGCCGGCACGTCGGCCGGCCATGACGAACTTTAGGGGGAGGCCGGAAAACTTCACGGCCTCGGATGCCGGCGGTCCGGAGAGCGGCTCTCCCTCAAGACCTCGCGGGAGTGAAACGCCCGCTCGTCGTCGGCCGGGCCGTAGAAGTCGTCGGAGTAGCCGCCGCAGTCATCGAGGGCGACTGACCCACATAGCCGACGTCGCCGCCGCCATAGAAATTGCCGTGACAAGCGGCGAGGAACGCGCCGATCACTGCAATCAAGCCGGTCGTCGGTTTCATCGATTTGCCCAATCCCGAACATCCTAATCAATCCCCGGCGGGGCCTAACGCCCGGGCATGGGAAGGGATGCTGAAGGATCAGTGGCCGCCGGGGCCCTCATAGACGCCCGGAGAGGTCAGCTCGTCTTCAGGCTGTTCGTCATGCGCCATCAGGACGAAGCGGCGATCGCAGTAGGGGCACTCGACGAAATCGGCCTCGCCCATCTCGAGCCAGACGCGCGGGTGGCCGAGCGCGCCGCCAACCCCGTCGCAGGCGACGCGGCGGGAGCGAACCTTGATCACCTCCGCCGGCGGCAGGTCGGCGGCCACGGCGGCCTTGGCGGGCATGGGCTCAGAGTAGGGACGATCGGTCATCGCTGTGGCAGGGCTTACGCCGCTTGGCGTCGTTCGGGACGGCCCCTAGATAGGCGGGCCGGCGCGCGATCGTCAAATCAAGGCTGGCCGCCAGGAGCGCCATGGAACTTCCCGACAACGCCATTGAGGCCCGCGGCCTATTCAAGACCTATCCGGCCACGCGCCAGACGCCGGCGATGGCGGCGCTCAAAGGGATCGATCTCACCATTCCGCGCGGCTCGATCTTCGGCCTTCTGGGGCCGAACGGCGCCGGCAAGTCGACCTTCATCAACATCCTCGCCGGCCTCACCCGCAAGACCGAGGGCACGGTGCGGATCTGGGGCCGCGACATCGACGAGCGTCCGCGCGACGCCCGCGCATCGATCGGCGTCGTGCCGCAGGAGATCGCGGCGGATGTCTTCTTCACCCCGCGCGAGTCGCTGGAGGTGCAGGCCGGACTCTACGGCGTTCCCAAGGGCCAGAGGCGGACCGACGAACTGCTGGCGGCGCTCGGATTGACCGACAAGGCGGACGCCTATGTGCGTCAGCTCTCCGGAGGGATGAAGCGCCGCCTGATGGTCGCCAAGGCCATGGTGCACAACCCGCCCGTGCTCGTCCTCGACGAGCCGACCGCTGGGGTCGACGTCGAGCTTCGCCGCCAGCTGTGGAATTACGTCGTCTCGCTCAACCAGCAGGGCGTGACAATCGTGCTCACCACCCACTACCTCGAGGAGGCGGAGTCGCTCTGTGACACCATCGCCATCGTCAATCGTGGCCAGGTCGTCGCCTGCGAGCCCACCAGCCAGCTGCTACGCCGCCTCGACACCCGCACCGTCGTAGTGACGCCAGAGACGCCTCTGGCCTCTGCCCCGCACGTGGGCCGCTTCGAGACGCGGCTGCGGCCCAACGGAGACCTCGCCGTGGTGTTCAAGACCGCCGAGGCTGGCGTCGAGCAGGTCCTGGCCGACGTCCGCGCCGCCGGCGTCCCGGTCAAGGACCTGCGCACCGAGGACCCCGACCTGGAAGACGTCTTCGTCTCCCTCACCTACGCCGCCCCCGACACCTCGCCAGTGGTAGCTTAGAATTCGTGAGAGGCTGAAGTCAGCCGCGGGCGGTCACCGCGCAGGCACGATCGCAACGCCGCCATACTCCAAAAGGACAGCGTCAGCTGTCACCAGCGACAGCTCATGGCGTTGCGCCTGCGCGAGAAGCAGGCGGTCGAAGGGATCTCCGTGCGCCCAGTCCAGCCCGCCGGCCGCCTCGCACACCGCCGCCGAAATCGGCAGTTCGGCGAAACCATTGAGGTCGATGGCTGCGCTCGCAGACCCGGCGAACGCGAGCTTGCCAAGCCGCCGCTTGATCGCGATCTCAAGGACAGACGCCGCGCTGACAAAGACGGTGTTGCCAGAGGTTTCGATGAGACTCTTCGCCCGGGTTCCAAGCTTTTCTGAACCCGCGTCCCACCAGAGGAAGACGTGGGTGTCGAGGAGAAGATTCATTCCTCAGCCGCCGGCGAACAGGGCGTCAATTCTGGGGTCCGGCTCATCGAAATCGTCGGCGATGAAAGCCACGCCGAGCGCGCCGGCGGGGCGCCGCTGGCTTCCCGGTTGAGGCACGGGCGATAGTCTGGCTTTCGCCACCCCGTTCTTCATGATGACGATCTCCTCACCGCTGGCGGCGCGCTCGACCAGTGCGGAGAGATGGGTCTTGGCGTCGTAAAGACTGACCGACGTGGTCATGAGTGGCTCCCTTAGGTCACTCAATCTCGGTGTGCTTGACCAGTTGGTCAAGGGCTGACGTACTGCTGAGACCCACCCGGTCTAGAACACGGCGACGGTGATCTCGCCGTCGGGGCCGAGGCAGGCGCGCTTCATGCCCTTGCTGATGTAGGGCATGGCGATGTCGCCATCGGCGGAGAGGGCGATGAGGCCGCCTTCGCCGCCCAGGGCGCGCACCTCTTCGAGCGCGGCCGGCGCGGCCGCGGCGAGGGGCTGGCCGCCGAAGCGCATGCGGAAGGCGATCTGGGCGCCCACCGCGGCGCGGATGAACATCTCTCCCTGGCCGGTGCAGGAAACCGCCACCGTGTCGTCGGCCCAGGCGCCCGCGCCGATAATCGGACTGTCGCCCACCCGTCCCGGCAGCTTGCCGAAGATCCCCCCCGTCGACGTGCCGGCAGCCAACTCCCCGCGCTCGTCCAGAGCCAGGCATCCCACGGTGCCCATCTGCGCGGCCGTGCCGGCGATGGCGGTCTCGCGCCAGGCGGGGGTGAACCAGGCTTTCGGATCCTCGATGGCCTCCAGTCCCTGACGCGCCGCGAACGCGGCCGCGCCGCGGCCGGCCAGCAGGACGTGAGGGGTGTGCTCCATCACCGCCCGGGCGGCGCGGATCGGCGAGGCGAAGCCGACCAGGGAGGCGACGCCGCCCGCGCGGCGGGTGGGGCCATGCATCAGGCTGGCGTCGAGCTCGTAGATCCCGTCGGTGTTGGCCGAGGCGCCCCGGCCGGCGACGTAAAGCCCTGACGCCTCGAGGCCGGCGATCGTCTCCACCACCACGTCGAGCGCGGCGGCGCCCGCCTGCAGCCGGTCGCGGCCGGCCTCGATCAGGCCTCGCATGTGGGCGATCTCACGGCTGAAATCGCGGTTCGGCAGGGCGCCCGCGCCCCCGTGGATGACAAGGCGCACGCGGGAACTGGGCATGGACACTCTCGGAAAGGCTGGGCCGGGCTTCCGTGGCCCGGCGCCTTCGGATAGCGTCCCGCGCCATCAAGACAAGTGGCGCGGCAAGGGAAGGACGCGATGAAGGCCCTGTTGAGCAAAGCGGTGGGCGGACCGGAAACCCTGGTCCTCGAGGACATCCCGAGCCCCGAGCCGAAGGCCGGCCAGGCGGTCGTGCAGGTGAAGGCCTGCGGCGTGAACTATCCCGATGTCCTGATCATCGAGGACAAGTACCAGTTCCGCCCGCCGCGGCCGTTCTCCCCTGGCGGCGAGGTGGCCGGGATCGTGAAGGCCGTGGGCGAGGGCGTGACCTCGGCCAAGGCCGGCGATCGTGTGCTGGTGAACAATACCGCAGGCGGCATGGCCGAGGAGATCGCGGTCGACGCGGGCCGCCTTGTGCCAATCCCAGACAACATGCCGTTCGACGAAGCGGCGGCTTTCATCATGACCTATGGCACGTCGTACTACGCGCTGAAGGATCGCGGCTTCCTCAAGCCCGGCCAGAGCCTGCTCGTACTGGGCGCGGCCGGCGGCGTTGGGCTGGCGGCCGTGGAGCTCGGCAAGGCGATGGGCGCGCGCGTGATCGCCGCCGCCTCGTCGGAGGAAAAAGTCGAGCTCGCCAAGAAGCACGGTGCGGAGAGCGGCATCGTCTATCCCCGCGGCCCCTTCGATCGCGACGGTCAGAAGGCCCTGTCGGAGATCTTCAAGCAGGCCTGTGGGCCGAACGGCGTCGATCTCGTCTACGACGGCGTCGGCGGCGACTACGCGGAGGCCGCGCTGCGTTCGATGGCCTGGGAAGGCCGCTTCCTGGTCATCGGCTTCCCTGCCGGCATACCGCGCATCCCGCTCAACCTCGCCCTGCTCAAGGGCTGCGAGATCGTCGGCGTGTTCTGGGGCGCGGCGGTGGCGCGCGATCCGGTCGCCCACAAGCGCAACATCGGCGAGCTGATGGACCTCTACGCCCAGGGCAAGATCCGCCCCCACATTTCCGAACGCTTCCCACTGGCGCGCGGCGCCGAGGCCATCACCCACCTCGCCAGCCGCAAGGCGCTGGGCAAGGTCGTGGTGACGATGGGGTGAGACCAGTCTCTTTCCCAACCCCCTACACGCTCTCCTCCCCCTTCACGGGGGAGGTGGATCGGCCCGCGTAGCGGGACGAGACGGAGGGGGAAGGCGGCCGCTCGGTCGGAGGGACATGATCCCAACCGTGGTTGGCGCGGCCCTTTCCCATCCGTCCCGGCGCGTGGCGCCGGTCCACCTTCCCCGGGAGGGGAAGGAGAGCGCTTTGATCTGAACTGAAGAAACAGGAAGGAAACACCCATGGCCGGACGGCTGGATGGAAAGGTCGCTGTGATCACCGGCGGGTGCTCGGGCATCGGGCTTGGGACGGTGGAGCGGTTCGTCTCGGAGGGGGCGAAGGTCGTCGCCGCCGACTTGCAGGACGCCAAGGGGGAGATGCTGGAGAAGCGCTTCCCGGGTCAGGTCCGCTACGCCCACTGCGACGTGCTGGAGGAGGCCGACATCGCTGCCGCCTGCGCCCTGGCGGCGGACGCCTTCGGCGGCCTCGACAGCATCTTCAACAACGCCGGCGCGGCGGGCCTGCCCGGCGGAGTCGAGGGGATGACGGTCGAAGGCTGGGACAAGACCTTCGCCCTGCTCGTGCGCGGCCCGGCGCTCGGGATGAAGCACGCCCTGCCGCTAATGCGTCAGCGCGGTGGCGGATCGGTGATCAACACAGCCTCGGTCGCAGGCCTGCAGGCGGGTTGGGGGCCGCTGGCCTATTCGGCGGCGAAGGCGGCGGTGGTGCACATGAGCCGCTGCGCGGCGGCCGAGCTCTCGCCGCAGAACATCCGCGTCAACGCCATCTGTCCGGGCCTGATCGCCACTTCGATCTTCGGCACGGCCATGGGTATGACGCGGGAGGCGTCGGACCAGATGGCGGCCCTGGTGGCGCAAAACGCCTCGGTCGCCCAGCCGATCAAGAAATCCGGCATGCCCGAGGACATCGCCGCCGCCGCGGCCTATCTCGCCAGCGACGACGGCCGCTTCGTCACCGGCACGCACATCGTCGTCGACGGCGGCATCACCATCGGCTCGCGCCACGCCTGGGA
>JAFANN010000189.1 GCA_019232665.1 Caulobacteraceae bacterium
TCGCCGAGGTCCATTCCCCAAAAGCTGCGGCAGAAACCCGTGTAGAACGTGAGGGCCCGGCGGCGCAGCGCGGTACGGATGATTGCAGGTATCGAACGCAATTTTGCTCCGGAACCATCCGTGCTCCGATCCACCGCTATCAGCGCCCAGATCGAAAACTCATTCCCTTTTCAGCAATTGGCGCGCCCCCGAAGGGGGTCCGACAGCAGCGCGCGGATACTACGTTCAGCCCCCCCAGAGTCAACGATCGCCACGGCGCGTCCGGCGGACACCAAAGTGAGGCATTGCGGTCCAGCTGCCACGATCACTCCTCAGATGGACTACGCGTCCTAATGAAAACGCCCATTTACCCCGAGGTAGTCGAATTCGACCGCCGCCATATCTGCGGCGCGGTGGTTGTTCGGGAAGAACGCCACCGGCTTGAAGTCCTTGCCTTGGAAGAACTCCAGCATGCCAATCAGGTCCGGCATGTCCTTATAGATCGGTATACAGCTAAGCTCGGCCATCACCATCGCCGTGGATTCCAGGTACCGGCCAGCCCCTTCGAGCACATCCTTGTCGAAGCCCTGGGTATCGGTCTTGATGAACGCCCGCCTCATCCGTTCGGCGAGGCCATTGGCTTCGATGTATTTGTCGAGCCGGCGGATCTCCACGGTCTCCGCGCCGACGACCTCGTTCTTGCCTGTGAACTGGGGCGTCTCGTCGTTGACCGGCTCGCGGAACGACGCGAACACGGTCAAGGCCGTGAGGTTGATGTCCCGCGACTGTTCCACCGCGCCCAGCGCGAAATTTTCGACGCGCCAGGCGGCGTCGCCCTTGGCCTTGGCCTGCAGGATCTCGAACTGCTCCCGAACGGGCTCGAAGCTGATGATCTGGCCGCGATAGCCGATCTCCCGGATCGAAGTGACGAACTGGCCCGTATTCGCGCCCACATCGAAAACAAGCTCGACCTGAAAGCGGTCCAGAAGGCTGGCGATGTACATGTACTTCGAGATGGCGCTGACGTTCTGGGGAGACGCACGCTGCACAAGGAAGGGCACGGAGCGCCGGACGAGATTCTGCAGGGCCATGAAACGTCTCTACAGCGGCCATCGCCGGAACGGAACTAAGAGGGTGCTTGCCCAGCCAGGCGAGGCCGCAAGCCTCTAACGGACAGATCGTCCCCAAACCGCCCTTCGACGCGAGCGCTCGCACTTGGCCGCATCCCCCGCTAGGACGGGAACGATACGAATCGCTTAGACTGCCTGTTCTCCATGCCCAAGCTTGCCCAAGCCACGCTCTTCGACGACGCGCTCGCTCCCGTCCACCCGACGGCGGGCTATTCGGCGCAGGACATTGAGGTCCTGGAGGGCCTCGAGCCGGTCCGCAAGCGGCCTGGAATGTACATCGGCGGCGTGGACGAGCGGGCGCTGCACCACCTCTTCGCCGAAGTGCTCGACAACTCGATGGACGAGGCCGTCGCTGGCCACGCGCGGATCATCGAAGTGAGCCTCGACGCCGACGGCGCCTTGACCGTCAAGGACGATGGCCGCGGCGTGCCGATCGACCCGCACCCGAAGTTCCCCGGCCGCTCAGCCCTCGAGGTGATCCTGACGGTCCTCCACTCCGGGGGGAAGTTCTCCGGCAAGGCCTACGAGACTTCGGGCGGCCTTCACGGCGTCGGCGTCTCGGTCGTCAACGCGCTGTCGGAACGTCTCGACATCACCGTCTGGAAGGATGGGTTCGAGTGGCGGCAGAGCTACAGCCGGGGCAAGCCCGTCACCCAACTGCAGAAGGGCGGGCCGACCCGCCGGCACGGCACCGCCCTCACCTTCACGCCCGACCCGGAAATCTTCGGCGACAACGCGGCTTTCCGCCCTGCCCGGCTCTGCCGGATGGCCAAGTCCAAGGCGTATCTGTTCCGCGGGGTCGAGATCCGCTGGCGCTGTGCCCCCGAGCGCATCACCGACGCAACGCCCGCCGAGGCGACCTTTCACTTCCCCGGCGGCCTGGCCGATGTCCTCGCAGAGGCCGTGGAAGGCGTCGAGACGGTCACGCCCGCACCCTTCGTGGGAAGGATCGAGAGGTCCGGCGAGGCTGGCGCGGTGGAGTGGGCGATCGCCTGGTCGGGCGCGGGCTTCGGCGACGCCGACGGCTTCATGCGCTCCTATTGCAACACCATTCCCACGCCCGAGGGCGGCACGCATGAGGCCGGTTTGCGCGCCGCGCTCACGCGCGGGCTCAAGGCCTGGGCCGAACTGACCAATGAGAAGCGCGGCGGCCTGATCACCGCCGACGACGTGGTGGCCCAGGCGGGCGCCCTGATCAGCGTCTTTATTCGCAATCCGGAGTTTCAGGGTCAGACCAAGGAACGTCTATCCTCCGCCGACGCCCAGAGGCTGGTCGAGGCGGCCCTGCGCGATCCCTTCGACCACTGGCTCACCGCCCAACCCAAGGTCGCCAACGCACTGCTCGCCTTCGTTGTCGAACGCGCCGAGGAGCGGCTGAAGCGGCGGCGCGACCGCGAGGTGGCGCGGGCCTCGGCCACGCGCAAGCTGCGCCTGCCGGGCAAGCTCGCCGATTGCTCGGGCCAGGCCTCGGACGGAACCGAGCTCTTCATCGTCGAGGGCGACAGCGCCGGCGGTTCGGCCAAGCAGGCTCGCGACCGGCGCACCCAGGCCATCCTGCCGCTGCGGGGCAAGATCCTCAACGTCGTCTCCGCCACAGCCGAGAAGATGACGGCGAACAAGGAGTTGTCGGATCTTCTGCTGGCGCTCGGCGTGCAGCCGGGCTCACGATTCAAGGAGGATGATCTGCGCTACGAGCGGATCATCATCATGACCGACGCCGACGTCGACGGCGCGCACATCGCGGCGCTGCTGATGACCTTCTTCTATCGCGAGATGCGCGGCCTGATCGACGGCGGCCACCTCTATCTGGCGCAGCCGCCGCTCTACCGCCTGACCCAGGGCTCGACGACGCTCTACGCACGCGACGACGCGCACAAGGACGAACTCCTCCGCGACACCTT
>JAFANN010000274.1 GCA_019232665.1 Caulobacteraceae bacterium
CGCCGACTCCGATCCGTACCTCAGGTCTCATCAGGGGCCTCCTGCGGCGACACGGCGCCGTGAACGAATATTAACTTGTGCCACAAGTCTGCGCCCTTACGGGATGAGCTCGGTCGAACAGGCTCTGTGGTTGAGCTTTTTGGGGGATTCGGTCGCAACGGCGCCAATGCAAGTCTTCAGACGCCTCTTCGGACCTATGATCCTAGCCTGCCTGCTCGCCGGGTGCATTGGCGGCCGTCCGCGTGAGCCGGACCTGACCTTGCCGCATGCCTACGAGGCGCCGGCGTCTGCGCCACAGCTGACGACTGAGCAGCTCGACCGCTGGTGGCTCATCTTCAAGGATCCGGACCTCAACGCGTTGGAGGACGAGGCTCTTCGCACCGCGCCGGACGCCAAGACCGCCTACTCGCGCCTCGTCGAGGCGGGCGCCACCAGGACCAGCCTGGTGGCGGGTACATTCCCGCAGGGCAAAGCCGGCGGGAACCTCTCGAAGCAGCACGAAGTCAACATCGGCCCCAGCGCCAACAGCCTGTTCCCAATCGGCGGCGACTTCATCACCCGCAGCGCCAGCCTTCCGGTCTCGTGGGAACTGGACGTCTTCGGAAGGCTCGCGCAACAGCGGAAGATCGCCCGCGCCAATTTCGTCGCCACCGAGTTCGACGTCGAGGGCGCGCTCGCCAGCCTCGCGGCCAACGTGGCGAGCGACTACTTCCAGGCGACGGGACTGCAGATCCAGATCGACAACGCTCAGGAGACGGTAAGGATCGACACCGAGCTCGCGCGGGTCGCCGAGGAAAAGGCGAGGCGTGGACTGGGCGCGCTCTCGGACGCGGACCGTGTCGCTGGCGACCTCTCCCTCGCCTGGTCCAACCTGACGGACCTCCAGGCGCAGCTGCACGCGACCCGTCGCAACCTGCTCATCCTAGTCGGGCGAAACGGGACATCGATCGACACCATTCCAGTGCGCAACCAGGCCGATGAGGCGCCCGACGTCCCGGCGGCCGTGCCGGGCGATCTCCTGCAGCGCCGCCCCGATATCCGGGAATCCGAGGCGCGCCTGCGATCCGAGGCCGGGACGGATCGGTTGGCTCACCTTGCGCTCTTCCCGACCTTCACCATGCTCCCGGCGCTGGGAATGCAGAGCCTGACCCAGCCGAGCGTTGGCTTCATCCCGCCGGCGACGTTGATCCCGGAGTCGATCACCACCAGCGTCGGCTATTGGACCTTGGCGGGCAGCGTGTCCCAGCCGGTGCTCGACATTCCTCGGCTTCTCTTCAATGCGAAGGCCGAGGACGCGCGGATGGAGCAGTCGGTGATCGCCTACGAGAAGACGGTGCAGACCGCCTATGGCGAGGCCGAGAACGCCCTGGTCGCCCTGGATGCCGGCAAGCGCGCCGTGAAGATCCTCGTTGTTGGCGAAGCGCGCGCCCACCGGGCCTACGACGCAGCCCAACGGCGCTATGCGATGGGTCTGGACGACCTGACCACCGCTCTTACGGCGGAAGAATCCTGGCGCACGACGCAAGCGGCGCTCACCGCCGAGCAGGTTCTGGCCCTGCAGCGAGCCGTCACGGCCTACAAGGCGCTGGGCGGCGGTTGGCCAGCGCAGGTCACGGCCGCGCAGACCATCACGGTGAAGAACCAATGAAGGGGCAATCCTTGACGAAAGCGCGCCTGGCCCTCGGCCTCCTCGCCCTGCTGGCGTTGGGGGCATGCCAGAAGAAGGTTGCCGAGACGGCGGCCGCCCAGGCGCGGACGGTGAACGTCGTGTCCGTGGGACCGCACGAGATCGAGGGCAGCATCGTCGCCTCCGGTCCTCTGGTTCCGCGTGAGGAGATGGACATCTATCCCCAGCTGACGACCTTCCGGGTCCAGGAGCTCCTCGCGGACGAGGGGACTTGGGTGAAGGCTGGCCAGCCGTTGGCGCGCCTGGACGATACCCTGCTGCGTGCGCAGCTCGAACAGCAGGCAGCCCTGGCCAAGCAGCAGAGCGTCATCGCCGATCGGGCCGACGCCGAAGCGGAGCGGGTCAAGGGCCTCGACAAGGAAGGCATCCTCTCCCAGGAACAGATCGACGAGCGCCGCTACGCCGCTCAGTCGGCGCGCGCTCAGGCGGTGGCTCAGGCCGACGCCGCCGAAGACATGCGCACGCGCGAGGGACTGATGACCATCAGGTCGCCAGAGGCGGGACTCGTCTTCGAGCGCAATGTCAGGGTCGGCGACATGGGCGTCAGCACAACGCCTTGGTTCCGCATCGCGCGCGACGGCAAGGTCGAGCTCGCCGCCGACGTCAGCGAGGAGGATCTCGAGAAGATCCGACCGGGCATGAGCGTGCGTGTGACCCTCGCCGACCAGACCGAGGTGATGGGCGTCGTGCGCCTGGTGAGCCCGGGCGTGGACACCCAGACGCGCCTCGGCCGAGTGCGCGTGAGCCTCCCGGTGCGGCCCGATATCCGGGCGGGCGGATTCGCGCGCGCGAACTTTTTGGGAATCAGCCACTCGGCCAATGCGGTGCCTGAGACGGCTGTGCGCTATGATGCAGACGGCGCATCGGTCATGGTGGTGGGCGCCAACGATAAGGTGGTCAGAGTGCCGGTGACGACGGGCCAGCGAGGCGGCGGCTATGTCGAACTGCTCAGCGGACCCGCAGCGGGCTCGCACGTGGTCGAGCGCGCCGCCGCAATGCTGGTGCCCGGCGACATTGTGCGGCCGGTGACGTCATGAAGGCCCCGGAACCCCGCCGCGGAGGCTTCCGGATCTCCGAGTGGGCCATCCGCAACCCCGTGCCGGTGGCGGTGCTGTTCATCGGGGCGGTGATCGCGGGGTTGTTCTCCTACACGGCGCTGCCGATCAAGAATTTCCCCAACATCAACTTCCCGGCGGTCCTCATCCAGGTCACCCGCAGCGGCGCCGCGCCCGCGGAGATGGAGACTCAGGTCACCCGCCCGGTGGAGAACGCCCTGGCCGGGCTCTCGAACGTGGAATCGATCGCCTCGAATGTGACGCAGGGCACGTCGGTGACGATTATCGAGTTCAAGCTCGGCGAGGACACCCAGAAGGTCTACGACGACGTCAAGTCGAAGGTCGACCAGATCCGCAACACCCTGCCCAAGGAGATCGATCCCCCGATCGTCCAGCGGCTCGAGATGGATGACGCGCCGATCGTCACCTACACCCTGTCGGCCCCGTCGATGTCCGAGCAGGAACTGTCGTGGTTCATCGACAACACGGTCTCGCGTGACCTGCAGGCCCAGGAGGGCGTGTCACAGATCCAGCGCCTTGGCGGGCTCGACCGCGAGGTCAATGTCCTCATCGATCCCGACCGGCTCGCCGCCCAGGGGCTGACGGCGTCCCAGGTCAATGACGCCCTCGCCCAGGCCGACGTGGACGAGCCGGGCGGCCGCGTGACGATCGGCGGACGCGAGCAGATCCTTCGGGTCCTGGGAGCGGCCGTCACGGTCGATCGGATCCGTAATCTCTCCATTCCCGCCAGTGGCGGCCGCTTCGTGCGTCTGTCCGACGTGGCGGACGTCGGAGACGGCGCCGCCGAGCCTCGCGCGTTCGCCCTCCTGGACGGCCGGCCGGTGGTGGCTTTCTCCGTCCTCAAGACGAAGCTCGCGAGCGAGGTGTCGACGGAAAATCGTGTCGACGCCGAGATCGTCCGCCTGGGCAAGCAGTATCCCCAGGTTACCTTCCGTAAGGTCAATTCGCAGGTCGACCAGACCCGTGCGGCGTTCTCGGCCACGGCCCACACTCTTCTCGAGGGCATGATCCTGGCCTCGCTGGTCGTGTGGCTGTTCCTGCGCGACTGGCGGGCGACGGCCATCACGGCCGTGGCTATGCCAGTCTCCCTGATTCCGACCTTCGCCTTCATGGCGCTGCTCGGCTTCAGCCTGAATGTGGTCACCCTGCTGGGCCTGACCCTGGTGATCGGCATCCTTGTCGATGACGCCATCGTCGAGGTCGAGAACATCGAGAAGCGCGTCTACGTCGGCTTGCGGCCGTTCCGCGCCGCCATCGAAGGCGCTGACCAGATCGGCCTGGCGGTCGTGGCCACCACCTTCTCGATCGTCGCCGTCTTCTTCCCGGTCGCCTTCATGCCGGGCATCCCCGGTCAGTTCTTCAGGGAATTCGGCATCACCGTTTCGGTGGCCGTGCTCTTCTCCCTGGTGGTGGCGCGGCTGCTAACGCCGCTGCTGGCGGCCTATCTACTGACGCCGAAGGTCGCCAAGATCCGCAAGCCCTTGCCGCGCTACTATACGCGCACCCTCACCTGGGCGATCGATCACCGAATCTATGC
>JAFANN010000309.1 GCA_019232665.1 Caulobacteraceae bacterium
CGGCGACCGGCTGGACGCGTTCGACGCCGATCTCCGCGAGGCGCTCCTGCGCTTCCGCCCCGACGGCGTGTTCGAGGAGACAATCGAGACTGGCGTGATCATCGCGATGAAGCGCTGAGGGGGCTTGGAGAGCGGGGCTAATCACTCAGCGCGTCCGTCACGACGACTAGGTCTTTAACACGGAGGACACGGAGAGCACGGAGGTCACGGAGGGCGCCGTGGGGCGGATATCGTGGTGGCGTTCTTTTTTCGCGCGCGAAGCGCGCAATCAGCTGCTCGACCCGAGCCTCAGCCCCGTCGCTCCGTGTCCTCCGTGCTCTCCGTGTCCTCCGTGTTGAAGAGGATGTCTCCGCCGCTCGGGCGCCCGGTGAGGATCAATTCACGGCAGGGCGAAGGCGATGAATTGGTCGCCTCGCTTGGTGCTGGTTTTTGAGTGGCCGCCGGATGCGATCACCACGTACTGGCGGCCTTTCCAGACGTAGGTCATCGGCGTCGCCTGCGCGCCGGCCGGGAGCCTGCCTCTCCAGAGCAGGCGGCCGTTTGCGGCGTCGAACGCGCGCAGATAATCGTCCACGGCCGCGCCGATGAAGACGAGTCCGGAAGCCGTGGCGATCGGGCCGCCGAAGTTGGGGACGCCCGTGTCTCGCAGGATGGTCTGGCTTCCAGGCGCCAGGTCCTGGGTGGTCCCCAGCGGCGTCTCCCAGAGGACCTTGCCGGTGCGCATGTCGATGGCGTGCAGCAGGCCCCACGGCGGGGGATTGCAGGGCAGGCCGAGGCCTCCGCGTAGAACCTCGCGGCGCATGCCGAAGGGGGCGCCAGCCTGCGGCGAGATCTCGATGTCCGGTTCTGCGGCCCTCGCCGCGGCGACGCGGCTCGCCGGGATCAGGGTGACCAGGTGCGCCAGGGAGGAGGTATTGAGGTAGGCGACCTGGCGGGCCGAGTCGAAGGCGAGACCGCCCCAGTTCGAGCCGCCGCCCGTGAACGGATACACGATGGAGCCCTGCAGGGACGGGGGAGTGTAGATGCCGTCGCTGCGCGCTCCGGCGATCTTTCGCCGGCATTGGGCGCGATCCCACGGCGTCAACCCGAAAGCGTCGTCCGCGCGTAGGTGGCTAGGCGCAAGCGGGCGCGGCGCGAGCGGAAACGGCTGAGTCGGCGAAAGGATTTCGCCAGGGGCGCCGCCTTGCGGAACCGGCCGCTCCTGCACGGGGATCACCGGCGCGCCGGTGTCGCGATCGAGGGTGAAGAGGAGACCCTGCTTTGTCGGCTGCAGAACCGCCGCCCGCGCTGCGCCCTGCCAGTCCACGGTGGCGAGCGTCGGCTGGGCCGGGTTGTCGTAGTCCCAGAGGTCGTGATGGACGGTCTTGAAGGCCCACACCTTGCGGCCCGTCCTGATGTCGAGCGCGACCACGGAATCGGCGTCGCCGTCGTCGCCCTTGCGAAGGCCACCCCAGAAGTCCGGGCTCGCGCTGGTCGTGGGCAGGAACACCAGGCCGCGCTGGACGTCGACCGACATCGGCGCCCAGACGTTGGCCGCGCCGGCGACGATGGACCCGCCCGCGGCGGCGAGTGGATCGAAGCTCCAGAGCGGCTTGCCGGTCGTCGCGTCGTAGGCGCGCACGGCTCCGCTCACCTCCTTCACGCGCTGGTTGTCGGCGATCGAGGATCCGACCACGACGACGCCTGCGGCGACCACGGGAAGCGAGGTCAGCTGCATCTCGCGAGGGCTGACGAGGGGAACGCCCGCGGCCACGTCCACCACGCCCACCTGGCCGAAGCCCGGACAGGTCTTCCCCGTCGCCGCATCGAGGGCGATCAGGCGACGATCGTTCGTCACCATGAAGATGCGTTCGGCGCAGACCGATCCCGCCGCAGCCCCCGGCGCGCGCCAATAGGCCAGTCCACGACTGGTGAAGCCCTCTCCGTACTTGATCGTGGTGTCGATCTTCGGATCGAACCGCCAGAGCTCGCGGCCCGTGCCCGGATCGAGCGCGAAGACCTCGTTGAACGGCGAAGAAATGAACAGCCGCCCGCCGACCATGATCGGTGTGTCCTCGAACGCCGCGAATTTGAGAGCCTCCGGCTTCGAGGCGAGATCGCCCGTCGAGAAGGTCCAGGCGACCCGAAGCGACCTCACGTTCGCGGGCGTGATCTGGCTGGCTGCCGAGTAGCGCTGTCCGCCCTGGTCGCCGCCGTAGAAGGGCCATTCGCGCTCGGGCTGGGAAGCAATCGCGGCCGGGCGCCTGGGGCCGCAGGCCGTCAAGGCCAGCGCAGCGAGGAAGGTCGATGCGAGCGCGCCGCGCCCGATCTTCTCAACGGCTCCGATCCGTCGCGCCATCGAGCCTGCCCCCCTTCCCACGATCCTCAGCCCGTATAGCCCTCGGCGCAGCGCGACTACCGCGCGCGGGACGACTCGAACTTCATCACGATGAAGACCTCGCCGAGCTGAGCGGGAGTGAGCTTGAACTGACCGTCCTTCGCCAGGCGCAGAGTCGCGCCTCCGAAGTCGAAGCCCGGCGGGCCCTCCTCGTCCACCGCGCAGCCGTCGAGGCGGCTGTCGGCCTGGGCGTCGCAGCGGATCACCGCGAATCCATCGACGTCCTGCTTTAGAGCCCGTTTGGGATAGGCGTCGTGGATCCTGTCTTCCGGAATCGGCGCGAAATGCGCGTAGGCGGCGAAGCGGACATTCAGAGCCTGGATTGACCGGCCCGGCGTCCCGTCGGCCGCCTTGACCGGCTTGATCCCGGCGTCTTTCACGCCCGTGGTACAGGCGAGGGAGTTGAAGTCGGCGGATCCGACGCTCTTGAGGACATCGCAGGCCTCGACCCCGCCCTTGGTGTCCACGGTGAGCGCGAGGCCCGCGACGGGCCGACCGGCGACGCCCGTGGGCATGTGCGAAAGGACCAGCTCCACGTCGGGCCCGCTCGCGCCGACGACGACCTCGCCTTGCGGCCACTTCACCTGCGCGTCCACCAGACCGTGAACCGCCGCGCCGGTGGAGTCTGTCGCGGGCGTGAAATGCGCGCTTCGAAGCGTCGGGCAGCCCTTTGCGTCCAGGGCGGGATACCCGCTGGACGCGCGCAGGCGGCACTGCTCCACCTCGCCAGAAGGCGAGACCGCCACCGTGAAATCGGAGATCGCCACGCTGTCCGGGGGCAGATCCCGTGGCGGCAGGACCGGCGTGGGCGGCGCGGAAACGAGGGTTGGCAAGGCAGCGGCGAGAGCGGCCAACACCCCGAACATATTCACGCTTCCTCTTGGTCCGGCGGCGTCCCGACGGCTCTTGTCTTCTCCTTCGCCGTTCCTGGACACAAGAAGAAGAAGGGGCGGCGAGATACGAGCCTGAGCACGGCGCGCAAGCTTCAGGCGGCGAGCGGCCGACGAGGGGCGAGAAACCAGGACGCGCCGCGGTAGGTGTCGGCGATTACCCAGCCGGCCGCCGCGAGAGCGAGGGAGATCGTCAACTCGCTCCAGTCCTCGGCCTTGGCGGCGCCCCGCGCGACGACGGGGACCCAGACGAGAAGGGTGAAGAGTCCCATCTGCACGGCAGAGAGGGCCGCCGCCAGGCGGGCGGCGACGCCGGCAAGCATGGCCGCGCCGGCGGCGATGTAGGCCAAGCCGGTGAAGTAGACCCACGCCGCGTGAGACGGCAGCCAGGCCGGCACGAGGGCGCCGGTGAAGGTGACATAGGCGAGGTGGGCCACGCCGAAGTCGATCATGGCCAAAGCGTAGATCGCCCGGGCCAGGCGCACGTCATTCGGACGCTCGGCGGAGTCCGCGAAAAGGGCCAAGGCGGCGGCGATCAGCACCACCGTCTCGCCGGCGCCGTCCCAGGCGGCCACCGCTCCGCGCGCCGCGACCACGGAGACTGCCTTCACCGTCAGCAACCAAAGGACGAGCCAGACAGTCAGCGCGCCCGCGGCTGGAGGAGCCGTGCGCCGCCAGAAGAGGGCCAGGCCCGATCCAAGAGCGACGAGGGCGCAGACGACGGCGAGCGCCTCGCGGGCCGGCCAGCCCTTCGGGACCCCCTGCCACACACCGACGTAACCCGGGTGGACGAAGCCCAGCAGGCCGAGCGCGACCAGGACGCCAGCAAAGGTCGCGTGACCCACTCCGCTAATGCGCATCGGCCTCTCCAATTCCGGCGACTCCAATTCCGGCGACGCAGTCGCCTGAAAGTCAGCGCGTGGAAGTAAACCACGGACCTCACGGACCACACGGACAAAAAGGGGAGAAGCCTCAGGAGCCTTCGGCGCAAACAGGCGAGCGAGAAGGTGGGTATTCCTTCACGCGTCCGCGTTTTCCGTGAGGTCCGTGTTCAATTCACCAGAGGCGCGGCGCCGTACCTATTCGCCGCCGATCGCTGGCGCCGGCCAGCCGATGCTTTCGTCGTGGCCGCGGAAGTTGCGCAGCCACCAGCCCCAGTCTTCCGGGACGAGGGCGAACGGATCGGGGACGCCCAGCTCGCGCGCGGCCCAGACCGGCCAGTGCGGGTTGGAGAGCGCCGGGCGGCCGAGCAGCACGAGGTCGATCTGCTCCTCACGGATCATGCGGTCGGCGGCGGCAGGAACGCCGAGGTTCCAGCTGACGCCGACGGGCAGGCCGATCTCCCGACGAACCCGCGCGGCCCGCTCGACCATGAAGGCCGGCTCGTTGAACGGCCGCGTCTGCAGGTTGGGCGTGTTGAGGCCAAGGCTGAGGTCGGCGAAGTCGAGGCCGTGCGCCTTCATCAGGCCGATCGCGACCATGGCGTCCTCGAACTGCACGCCCTCCTCATGCAGGTCGTCACAGCCAAGCCGCATGGAGAGCGGGAAACGCTCCGGCCACACAGCGCGCACGACGTCCAGCGCCTCGAGGTGGAAGCGCACGCGGTTCTCGAGTGAGCCGCCGTATTCGTCCGTCCGCTGATTGGCCAGCGGCGAGAAGAAGCTGGCCCCCAGATAGCCGTGGGCGAAGTGCATCTCGAGCCACTCGAAGCCCGCGTCCGCGGCCCGGCGCGCGGCGGCAGCGTAGGCGCGGTGGATCTCCTTGATCTCTTCACGCGTGAGGGCGTGGACCGGGAATGGCGATTTCGCGCCGTAGGCAATGGCCGAGGGACCGACGACCTGCCATCCGTCGGGATGGTCCGGCGGTATTTGCGCCCCGCCCTCCCAGGGCCTCGCCTCGCTGCCTTTTCGCCCGGTGTGCCCAAGCTGGATCGCCGGGACCGCGCCCATGTCCTTGATGATCGAGGTCACCCGCCGAAGCCCGTCGATCTGGGCGTCGTCGTAGATGCCGCCGCAGTGGACGCTGGTGCGGCCGTCGGGCGTGATCGCCAGCTGCTCAGGGAAGACCAGGCCAAAGCCGCCCGCGGCGCGCGAGCCCAGTAGCATGACGTGGAAATCGTTCATCAGCCCATCGCGCGAGCGGTACATGGTCATCGGCGACATCACGATGCGATTGCGCAGGGTGACGCCCTTGAGCGTGTAGGGGCTGAACAGGTCCGGCATCGGTCTTCGCTAGCGCCGAAATTGCAGCGGGTTCAAGCGGCTATGGCCGAGCGTGGCGTACCCACCTCATCACCCGCTCCACACCCGCGGCGACCTTGACCGGGTCGTCGCTGAGTTCGGCCAGCTCCGACAATCCGTGAACACCGGTCAGCAGATCGATCCGGTCACGATCCAGCTCCCGACCGGTCAGCGCCTCGTAGGCGGCGACGATGCGGTCGGTGAGGTCGAACGAGGTGATGTTCGAATAGATAAACTCCTGGTGCAGACCACCAAATCCACTGTCGCCGAAGTCGTAGACGCCGTTCAGTTGCTCCCGCCCCGCCTCGAAGGCGAGGTTCCAGCCGTGGCCGTCGAAGAAGCCGAAGGTCTCGCCGTGGGGGTCTGGCGGTAGTCGAGCATAGGCGTCGAGGGCCGCCTCTGCGCGCGGCCATGCAACGGTCGGCAGACGCGGGAGCGCCTTGCGGGCGATCTCGTCGACCGGGAGCCACGCGCCGATCGGGCCTGCGCCAAGCGATGAGACCTCGGCGACATCCAGCGCGTGGAGCTCGGCGTAGAACAGCGCAAGCTGGCCGGCGATGCGATCCCGGCCCTGCACCGAAACCGCGTCATAGGCGTCGGGCGGCAGATGCTCCCCTATGAGCTTGCGGTGACGCGAGAATAGCGGCGGGCCTTCGATCAGGCTCATGTCCGGCACGGGCGTCGAGAGGCGGGGTCGGATCGCCGCCAGCAGCCGCGCCTCCTTGCGCAGCCGCGCCTCGGCCGCTTCATGCCGGGGGAACTTGAAGATCAGCCGCCCGCCCACCTCTACCGCAAGACTGTCCCGCCCGCGCGGCGCGGCGACGAAGGACTGGCCAGCGAGGTCGGGCAAAGCCCGGAGGATCGCCTCGCGAAGGGCGGAGAGAACGTCCGAGTCGTCCGCGACAATGGCCATGACCGCGACCTTAGACGACTCTTGACCCGGCCGCTGGGGCCGGCCCGATTAATCCCGCCGTCAACTGCAGGGAGGTGATTCGTGACGGCTTCAACTCGGTTCCTGAGCCCCTCGGAGGCCGGCAGGCGGCTTGGGGTCTCGCCAAAGGCGCTACGGCTCTATGAGGAGCGCGGCCTGGTCTCCCCGGCCCGCACGGAGGCCGGCTGGCGCGCGTACGGCCCCGCCGAGGTGATGCGCGCCGCCGAGGTCGCCGCGCTGCGCGCCTTGGGCTTCAGCCTGCGCCAGGTGAAGCAGGCGCTGGAGGGCGACACGCGAGGCCTCGAGCCTGCCCTTGCCGCGCATCAGGCGCGGATCGAAGCGCAACTGGGCCAGCTCTCGGACGTCGCGCAGCGGGTGCGGCGGCTGCGCGAGGACCTGGCGCAGGGCAATGCGCCCAAGATCGGCGAGCTTGCCCGCCTTGTCGCGCCCGCGGCCGAGCCGATCGTCGCCTTCGACCTTCCCTGGCCGTGGGGCGGCGAGCGGTTCGAGCTACGCGAGATCCGGGCGCTGAATTACATCGTCGGGCCCCTCGGCAGCGGCAAGACGCGGCTGGCGAAACGGCTCGCCGAAACCGTGCCGCGCGCGGCGTTCCTGGAGCTGGACCGGACCGCCGAAGGCGGAGCCGCTGCGGCCGCCGACCCGGCGCTCGCGGCGCGGTGCGAGGCCACCCTCGCGTGGCTCACCGAGGAAGGCGCAACGGCTTGCGACGCCCTCACCGCCCTCGTTGCCGCGCTGGAAGCGGACGAATCGTCGGTCCTCGTCATTGATGTCATCGAGCATGGCCTGGACGAAGCGACCCAGGAGGCGATCGTCGCCCACCTCCGCCGTCGCGGTCCCGCCGCGCGCCCGCTGTTCATCCTCACCCGTTCGAGCGCCATTCTCGATCTCGCCGCCGTGGGGCCGGACGAGGCGATCATTCTCTGCCCCGCCAACCACAGCCCGCCGACCCTGGTCGCTGCCACCCCCGGCGCCCCCGGCTACGAAGCCGTCGCCACCTGCCTCGCCGAACCGGCCGTCAGGGCGCGGACGGAAGGCATGATCGCCTGGCGACCGAGCGCGGCGTGAGCGCGTTGTTTCCCTGGGTCGGCGGCGAAATGACGGCAATGCCGCCGGGTTAGCGGCAAACCAAGGTCGATGGTCTTATGGGAGAAGTCACCCTGGGCCCAACTCGGGGACCCCCGACGGAGTTCGCCCATGCCGCGCTTGAGAGTTTACGAGAAGGCGGGCGACATCGGGG
Source organism: Caulobacteraceae bacterium (assembly GCA_019232665.1). GTDB lineage: Bacteria > Pseudomonadota > Alphaproteobacteria > Caulobacterales > Caulobacteraceae > Acaudatibacter. The sequence continues at coordinate 7,697 of JAFANN010000309.1, forward strand.
CGCTCAAGCTCGCCCTGGAGCCGTGGGACCCGCCTAAGCCGCATCCAGGCGAGGTCGTGGTCGAAATCCGCGCTGCCGGCGTCAATCCGTCGGACGTCAAGGCGATGCTTGGCGCGATGCCTCATGCGGTCTGGCCACGCACGCCTGGCCGCGACTGGGCCGGCGTCGTCACCGAGGGTCCGCCCGAGCTGAAGGGCCGCGCCGTGTGGGGCACTGGCGGCGAACTTGGCGTCCGCCGAGACGGCAGTCACGCCTCTCACCTGGTGCTCGAGGCAACGAAGGTGCGACTCAAACCCGAGCCGATCAGCCTGCGGGAAGCGGGGGCGGTGGGCGTGCCGTTCATCACCGCCTACGAAGGCCTGCGCCGCGCCGGCCTCCCCAAGGCCGAAGACACGGTCCTGGTGCTCGGAGCCAACGGCAAGGTCGGCCAGGCCGCCATCCAGATCGCCACCATGCTGGGCGCCAGGGTGTTCGGAGTGGAGCGGAACAGCGGGACCTACGCTGGCCATGCCTCCGGTCCGGTCCGGACGATCGACGCCGGGAAGGAGGACCTCGCCAAGGTCGTGCGCGAGGTGACCGACGGCCACGGCGCTGACATCGTCTACAACACGGTCGGCAGTCCGTACTTCGAACAGGCGAACGCCGCGATGGCCCTGCGCGGGCGCCAGATCTTCATCTCGACCATCGACCGGTCGGTCCCGTTCGACATCATGGACTTCTACCGCGGCCAGCGGACCTTTGTCGGCGTCGACACCCTGGCCCTCGACGGGGCGGCGTGCGCGGAGATCCTCGACGCGCTGACGCCCGGGTTCGAGAGCGGCGCGCTGCGGCCCTTCCCGGTGCTCGACGACGCGGTCTATCCGCTTGAGAGGGCGAAGGAGGCCTACCAGGCCGTTCTCTCAGGCTCGCAAGATCGAGTGATCCTGGCGCCGTGACTTCACGACATACGGGGCTGTGCCCTTGCGGAAACTGCGAAATCACGCCGCTCCTTTTGCTCCGTCATCCCGGGCCAGCCGCTAGCAAGCGACTAAGCTAAGCCACCCTCACCCGTGCGGCGCTCTCGGGGAGGTCGGAGC
>JAFANN010000331.1 GCA_019232665.1 Caulobacteraceae bacterium
TGGCCTGAGGGCGGATGCTTGCCCATAGGTTTGTCTCCTGACCGATGATCGGGCGAGGGCAACGGCCTCCGGCGCCAGGAGTTGCTCTATCGGGGGCGAACGAACGGAGGATCCGCATGTCGAAGCCGCCCCCCATCCCGAAGGAGCAGCAGAGCCACGCAGCGCCCGGCAAGGACAGACCGCACGTTTCCGGCAAGGGCGGACAGTCCAACGCCCAGAAGCGCGACGCCAACCTCTCCGAAGTCGGGCGCGCTGGGAACATCTGGCAGAACACGCACAACCAGGGCTACCAGCAGGACCGCTGAGCCATGCCCGAAAAGCTTCCTCAGACCCGCCGCTGGGGCGGGCCCGGCTCCAGCCACGAGAACGCCAATCGCGATCCTCCCGACCCGACAGTGAAGGATCCCGACGACCCCGATCACTTCAGCCCTCGCAGCCAGGTCTCCACTGGCGGAGGCGAGCGCGACGTCCACCATCAGCACAACGCCAAGGGCAAGCATCGCAAGCAGGCCGGACAGAGCGAGAAGTCGCACGAGCGGTAGCGCCGGACACGCTTAAGCGCTTGCCTCGCGCCGGCTTTTGCGTATGTTCCGCGCCCTCGCGCCGGGCTTTGCAGCCTAGCCGTACGGGTGCATAGCTCAGTTGGTAGAGCAGCTGACTCTTAATCAGCGGGTCGTAGGTTCGATCCCTACTGCACCCACCACCGCTTTCTGCGACAAATCAGACAGTTAGAAAGCGGCGGCGGCGCCGGACGGCGGCGTCGGCTACATCCCGCTCTCGGCCGGGTGCAGCCAGACTTCGGACCTGGGGTGGAGGACCTCTGCGATGAGGTCGATGACGGCGCGGACGCCGGGCAGCAGGCCCCGGCGCGACGTGAACACCAGGTGCAGGATGCCCTGCGGCACCGACCAGGCGGGCAAAACGCGGACGAGTTCGCCCGCTTCCAGGTAATCGAGGCAGGCGTACTCGGGGAGCATGGCGATCCCCACTCCGTCGATGGCGGCCTGTCGGAGCACGGGAAACGCCGTCGCCGACATCCGAGGCTCATGGACGATGTCGATTTCCTCACCGGAGTCGCAGCTGAGCGTCCACCGATCGGGACCGGGCCGGTCAGTCTGGCTGATGGTCGCGAAGCTCGGAAGCTCCGCCGGCGATGATGGGCTCCCATTGGCGGCGATGAAGGCGGGGCTCGCAACGAGCACTCGATCGGTCTGACGGATGATCTTCACCTGAAGATCGGCGTCGCTGTCGAGCTTCGCGCGGACGCGGACGGCGATGTCGATGTTCTCGTCTATGAGCTCGACGCGGCGGTTGGTGACGACCAGTTGCACCCGCAGCTGCGGATGTCGCGCGAGAAGCGGCGGCAAGGCGCGCCCGATCATTCTCTCAACGCCGATGGGGCAGCTGACGCGGACGAGTCCCTGCGGCTCGGCCTTCTGGCGGCTGGCCATCTCGTCGATCGCCTCCGCTTCGGCCAGGGCGGCGCGTGCGTGGCGATAGACGTCCTGACCGACTTCAGTGACCTTGAAGCGCCGCGTGGTGCGCTCCACCAGACGCAGGCCGAGCTGGTCCTCCAGGGCCGCGACCCGACGGCTGATCTTCGACTTGGGCGCACCCAGCGAGCGGGCCGCCGCCGAGATGCCTCCGTTCGAGACGACGGCGACGAAGACGCTGAGGTCGTTGAGGTCCCTCATCCAATTGTTCCTGCTGTGGCGCCCACCCGACCAATCTAGGCAGTGCGGGCGATCTCGCTAGCGGAGACCCGCTTCCACCCTGGCGCATTTTTTCTTCGGACGACTGTTGTCGTAAAGTGAACAGTCGCTGCTTTCTTGGAGCGCCATCAGGGCGTGTTGGCGTCGGTGGCCGAGGGATCGGGACTTTGCGGCCCGGCCGCCGAGGGGCGGTGCGGTCGCCGCACCTTCGGAACTTCGCCTGCCAGAGGTTTCGTGGGGATCGCGTTGGCTGCAGGCTGCGCCGGCGCGGTCGCCGCCTGAGGCGGCTTCGTTGGGGCGGGATGCGCGACGCAACCGGCAGGTCCGGCTGCCGGGGCGCTGATCGGGAATTCGCAAATCACGAGATCGGGCGCGCTCAGCGTGCTGACGACGGCGTAGTGCTGCACCTTGTCGCGTCCGCAGGTGATCACGAGTTCCCGCTCTCCCATCCACAGGACCCGTCCGTCGCAGCCGGGCGGAGGCGAAGACATGTAGTGCGGCGCGCCGAGGTAACCCGACCACTCATACATCGTGACCACCGCCCCCAACGCCTGCAGGGCGGAAACGAAGATCATCACCAGGATGACGACAGGGTACGGCGAACTCACCCATTTGGAGTCGAGAGCGAGGAAGAGGCGCCTTTCGCCGACGCTTTCGCGCGACTCCGCTTCGATCAGCAGAAATTGCAGGACGGCCGCCATGGCGATGCCGCCGTCGATCGCGGCGACCATCAGCACGCGCCAGTAGATCCCGATCCCCTCGGCGAGAAACGCCCGGCCAATGAAGGCTACGAGCACGATCATCAGAGTCAGCGAGACGGCGAGGCAGGCCATGATCGCCAGCGATCGCCGCTTGGGCGGCACGAGCTTGTCGATCCTGGCCCCGTAGACGATCGCCGACGGCGCCATGATCACGATGGCGATCAGCGCGAACTTGAGGCTGCCGTCGAAGCCGGTCGTCAGGACATCGGATGAGGAAGCGACCTGGATGAAGTTCAAACGCCAGTGACGGAACACGAGCGTGTTGAGGATGATCGCGCCGGCGAAACCGATCACGGCCAGGACAGCGATCAGCTCTCCGGCGAAACCGAACACGCTGCGCCGCGCGGACAGTCGCCCCCAGCCGGACATTGGCGTGTCGGTCATTTCATTCCCCCAGGGCGACCTCGCAGGCTCCGGCAGGGTGGTTCCCCGCGAGTCGCCCCTCATCTCCTAACCTAAGGCGTCACCACCGACACACTGGCGTGGCCGAAGGACGCTCAGGCTGCCCCATCAAGCGTCGCCGTAGAACCTAGGATTTCGCAGGCGAGGTGTCGACACGGTGCGGCAGGCCGATCGCCAGGACGTCGCGACGTCGCCGTGGAGGGTTCGCTTTGCGGTTGGTCGAACGCGCCCTAACCTTTAGCTTCGTAACTGGAATCACCGTCGATCCGGGAGCCTGCCGCCCATGACCGTCGGCCCCTGGCCTGTAACCACGGTCGTCGGCGCCTTCCTACTGGCCTTCCCGACCCTGTTCTCGATCATCAACCCTATCGGCTCGTCGCTCGTCTTCTACAACGTCACCAGCGACCGCTCCCACCACGACCGCGCCATCCTCGCGCAGCGCGTCGGCCTCTATTCCTTCGCCATCCTGCTCGGATCGATCCTTCTGGGCGGCTATGTGCTGACCTTCTTCGGGGTGAGCCTGGGCGCCCTGCGCATCGGCGGCGGCCTGGTCGTCAGCGTGCAGGCGTGGAACCTCCTGCTGGCGCCCGAGGCGCAGGAGACGCGGAAGGCCGGAGAAGCGGCGCCCGCCACCGAGCGCGACGACATCGCCTTCTTCCCGCTGACCATGCCCTTGACCACGGGCCCCGGATCGATCTCGGTAGCGATCGCTCTGGCCTCGGTGAGGCCCGAAGGCCCAGGCCTGATCCCCTTCTTCATCGGCATGGCGCTCGCGGCCCTGCTCAACGCCTTCCTGGTCTGGCTTCTCTATGTTGGATCAGACCGGGTCCTTTCCTTCCTCGGCCCCTCCGGTGCGCGCGTGCTGAACCGCCTGGCGGCCTTCCTCCTGCTGTGCATCGGCGTCCAGATCGTGATCACCGGCGCGGAGAGCGTGCTTAACCCGCTGCTGCACGCCGCGATTCACACACCGACGCGCTGACCCGCGGATCAGGCCGCGGCGGCGGCCAGCTGCTTCACCGGCGCCCGGATGCAGGGATCCGCCTTGAAACCTGGCGAGTCGCGTGTGTGCAGGTTGCCCAGGGCGAGCGTCAGGTATTCCGGCGACAGACTTGGCGCCACGCCGTCGAACCGGGCGGCGGCAAGCACCTGCTCGATGATGAACTTCGGCTGGAAGCTCGCCAGGGGGAAATCGTTGCGGACGGTCAGGTCCGTGACGATTTCCTCGATCATGTCGGGATCCGGCTCGATGCCGTTCTTCACGCACATGCCCCGGAAGATCCCCTTGTAGACGTCCGCCGGCGGCCCGCCGATCTCGATCTTGAAGGGAATGCGGCGCAGGAACGCGCCGTCCATCAGCCCGCTCGGCGAGAGGTTGGTGGAGAAGATAACCAGCTCGTCGAACGGCAGCTGGAAGGTCTTGCCGGTGTGGAGCTTCAGGTATTCGACGCGGCTCTCCATCGGCACGATCCAGCGGTTGAGCAGTTGCTCGGGCGAAACCAGCTGGCGGCCGAAGTCGTCGATAAGGAAGATGCCGCCGATCCCCTTGATGTGCAGCGGCGCTTCATAGAACTTGGCCTGCTCATTGTACTTCAGATCGAGCATTTCGAGGGTCAGCTCGCCCCCGGCGACGACGAATGGCCGCCAGCACGCCACCCAGCGGGTGTCGAACTCGTCGCGGCGCAGGTTGCCGGCCGTCGAGGCCGTCTCCACCGGTTGGTGAATCACCGGGTCGAAGAAACGGATGATCTGGCCCTCGACCTCCACGCACCAGGGAATGAAGACGATGCCCTTGTAGAGGCGCCCGATCCTCTCCCCGATCGAGGTCTTGCCGTTGCCAGGCGGACCGTAGAGCAGGATCGACTTTCCGGAGTTGGCCGCCGGGCCTAGCTCCTTCATGAGCGCGTCGGAGATCTTGAGGTCCGAGAAGGCGTTCTCCAGAGCCGCGCGGCCGATGCGCTCGCCCGCGATGGCCTGCAGCTTGATCTGATCGGTCAGGGCGGTCAGGGTGACCGGCGCCGGCCCCACATACTCGTTCTGGTCCATCGCCTGGCGCGCCCATTGCAGGCCGGCTGCGGTCAGGGCGTAGCGCACGTCGGGCCCCGCGGTCCCGTCCATCGACGCCATTCCCAGTGCCTCCAGAAGCTTGCGCTTCTTCGCCTCGTTGAAGAGCTCCTGCACGACCACGGGCGTGAGCTTGAGCGCCGCGGCGATCGACGGGCTGGTGCCTTCGCCCGTCACGCTGATCGCCTTGATCATCAGATTGAGCAGGCTGTTGATCGAGAGTCCTGTCTCGGCGATCGAACGCGGCGCTTTGGGCGGAATACGCATTGCGCGCTCGACCGCCTCGGCGTCGACCTTGCCGAGCTGAGCAATGCAATCGGACAGGGCGCGGCCCTGGCTCCGCTGCAGCTCCATCGCCTCGGCCACGTCTTCGGCCGAGAGCAGCCCCTGGGCTACGAGGATGTCACCGATGCGCATTATCGTTCTACCCCAGCACCCGCCGGATCGGAATCACTCTGTTTGAATAAAGGAGCCTTATTCACTTGACGCGTTCACGACAAGACTGAATGGATATTGTATTATTCTTGTTTGCTTAAAGTTTCTAGAAATAGCAGGACGGATTCGACCGCCGACGTCCGCTAATGCACTATCCGCGAGGGGTGACTGAACACCTCGAATCCGTCTGATCTCGCCACTGCGATCAGGGTGATCCCCGCCGCCTCCGCCGTGCGGATCGCCAGCGCAGTGGGGGCGGAAACCGCCGCGATCACTGGAGCGCCGATCGCTGCGGCCTTTTGTATCAGTTCGACCGAGACGCGGCTGGTCAGGACGAGAACGCCCGCAGCCGCGATCAGCTGGCGCGCCATCGCCCCGATGACCTTGTCGAGCGCGTTGTGTCGCCCGACGTCCTCGCGAGCCAAGACGAGCCCCTCGCCCGCCGTCCAGAAACCGGCGGCGTGCACGGCGCGAGTGGCGCGCCCCAGAGCCTGCGCAGGTTCGAGCGCAGCCATCGCCCGCTGCACCTGGGCGGTCGTCAGAGGGGCGATCTCGGCGGGAGCCCGTGGCGGCGCCGCGCGCAGCTGCTCGAGGCTCTCGACGCCGCAAAGGCCGCAGCCGGTCGGGCCGGCCATGGTCCGGCGACGCACGGCCAGGGCGGCCGCCCTGCCCGGCTCGAGCCAAAGCCGCGCTTCCACGCCTAGGTCGCCATGGACGATCTCAATCCCCCGAACCTCGCCGACGTGCGCAATCACCCCCTCGGTCAGCGACAGCCCGATGGCGAGGTCCTCCAGGTCCCTGGGCGTGGCCATCATCACGGCGTAGGTGGAGGCGTCATGGACGATCGCCACCGCAGCCTCCTCGGGAACCTCGCGCGTGTCCGTGGCGGCATGCCCGTGGCGCACGCGCAGCATCTCCGCGGCGAACGACGCCGGATGGTCTTCGTCCGTCATCTGATCACCTCCGACCTGAGTTCGCTAGCCGCGGACGGTTGGCGGCGCGAGCTGATTGGG
>JAFANN010000234.1 GCA_019232665.1 Caulobacteraceae bacterium
GCCGTTCCCCTGATGGCCGTCATTATCGTCCTGGCGACAAGAAGGTCCGTGATGGGCGAGTACAAGGCGAGTCCCATGCTTCAGGTGCTCGGTTGGATTGGCACAGGCGTCATGGGGATCGCTGCGCTCGGCATGCTCATTCCGGGCTGAGTTAGATCGTCAGCCCTCTGCGCGCCCCGTCGGCCGCGCGCGAGCGTCTGCCCAGCTTCTCAGAATTCGTCCTCGACGTTGCCAATGATTGTGCCCGGTTCGACGATGTCGCCTGGCCGCGCGAAGGCCGCGAGACGGCCGGAACCCGGCGAGGCGAGCTCGTGGCAGGCGTCTTCGATGCGCACCTCGGCCACTACGTCGCCGATCTCCACACAGCCGCCGGCCGGGCAGCGCCAACGCTCAAGGACGCCTGCAGGCGCCATTGAGCCGCCCCAAAGAACCTCGGGGACTCGAATCTCACTCATGCTCGGACTCCTGCTGCCTTGCCAATCATGATGACGGCGCCCAGGCGGAGCCGACATGACTCCGATCAAAGGCGTTGAGGGCGCTCGCGCTCAGACATCGCCGTCTCCTAAGTAGAATCCCGTAAGTAATCGTCCCGAATTTTGAGATTGGCCGCGCCGCCGTATCTCTTGGCCATCGACACAAGAAGAGCGGCGATGTCCAAAGACAGCATTCACGGAGCGATAGGCGCGTTGAGTGCGACGTCAGCCGGAGAGATCGAGATCGCTTGTGGCGCCGCCTTGACTATCGACTGACCGGAGTCCGCTCGCGGGCGAGCCGAGGAGATTCGTTACATGTCAGATCCGTCCATCGAGGTGACGGCGGCGCCCAGAGCTGCAGCCGTCCTGCCGCGCCGCTCGATTCTCGAGCGTGGCTATGGCTCGATCCTCGTCCACGTCCAGCCCGACGCACCCGGCCGCGTCGCTTGTGCGCAGGCTCTGGCCCAGCGCTTCGACGCCCGGCTGATCGGGATTGGCGCAGAGGCCCTCCAGCCCATTGCGGTCGGCCCTGCGACGGGTCTGGCGCAAGCCGGCTGGACCGCAGTCACCGTTGAGGCGATCCAGCGAAGCCTCGATCAAGCGCATGAACTGTTCGACCGCGGGCCCGAGGGAGTCGAGCAGATCTGGGAACAGGCCATGGAGATGCCGGCGGACCTAATCGCGCGAGTCGCGCGCGCCGCCGACCTCATCGTCGCAAGCCGCGCGCCGCCTCCGAGGAGCCTCTTCAGGGACGCGGATCCGGGCGAGCTGGCGCTGACGGCCGGGCGTCCCGTGCTCTTCGCCCCGGAAGGCGCCAAGCCGCTCCGCGCCGAGCGTGTCGTCGTCGCCTGGAAGGAATGCCGCGAAGCCCGTCGGGCCCTGTTCGACGCCATGCCGATCCTCTGCAGCGCGAGCGAAGTGCTGGTGCTCGCCGTCAATTCCGACGAGGGGGCGGAAGCCCGGCAGGGCGTTCAAGACGTGGGGGCCGCTCTGACGCGCCGCGGCGTCCGCGCGACGAACCTCGTGGCGCCTGTCCACGGCGCGGAGGGTGAGGAGATCCTTCGTCTGGCCAAGCGCTTCGGCGCCGACGTGATCGTCGCGGGCGCCTATGGCGCACCGCGGCTGCAAGAATGGATATTCGGCGGCGTCACGCGCGCCCTGCTCGCCCAGGAGGAGGTCCATGTCCTCTTCAGCCATTAGGGAGATCGCCATGACGGGCGCCACGATCGCTCTCGATCTCAGCCCTTGTCTTGGGGTCGAGGCCGTGCGGCGGGCCGGGTCAGTCCTGGCCGAGCGGGTGGAAGCCGACCTGCTCGGCCTTGCCGCCCTGCGGCCAAGCACGGCCATCGCGGGCGACGGTTATGCGGCTGGCGAACTGATCGCGATCAACCGCGATGCGGCGGCCGCGAATCTGGGCAGGGCTAAGCTCGCCTTCATGGCGGCCGGTGATGGAGAAGCCCGGCGCGAATGGCGGAGCTCCATCTCGTTCGACTCGCCCGCTTCGTGGATCATCGCCGAGGCTCGCGGGGCGGACTTGATCGTGGCCTCGCCAGAGTCCCCGAAAGATCCAGACTCTGCCGCGCGCGGCGCACGAGCCATCGACCTGGTGATGGGCTCGGGCCGGCCGGTGATGCTCGCTCCCGCGGAGGGACGATGCTTAGGATTCGGCACGGCGATCCTGGCCTGGAAGGACACCCGCGAGACGCGGCGCGCAGCACTCGACGCGGCGCCGTTCCTGCGCCTCTTCGACCGGGTCGTGGTGCTCGCTGTCGCGCATCGGGACGCGTCCAAGGTCGTCGCCCAGCAGTTGTCCAGCGTCGTCGGTTGGCTCGTCCGCCACGGCATTGCCACTGAGTTGCGGCAGGAAGAGGAGGCGCACGACGCAACCGTCGAGCTGGTGGCGCAGATTGAGGAGCTGCAGGCCGATCTGGTCGTCGCAGGCGCATACGGTCGGCCCCGCATGAGCGCATGGGTCCTGGGCGGGGTGACGTGCGACTACCTTCTCCATCCCGACCGCTGCGTCCTTCTCTCGCACTGAGCTTGACCTGCGACGGCGGCGCTCGCGATGCGATCATCCGTTGGCCCCCCGCAAGCAGAAGCTCATGAACCGGATGTCTATCGCGGTGCGAACATTCACCTCTAAAATAGAAGGCGCCGATTCAACCACTTCAATACGGTTGTGGATATTTGCGGCTGACGAAACGCGGGCTCGAGAACTTGCCCGCCGTGAACTAGCAAACGCCACTCCCGCCGCGAGGGCCGAGGTCTATGAGGATGGAAAGCTCCTGTTCGTGGAGCACGCGTCCGCGGACCACGGCACTGCTAAACATAGACCGGGCTCGACCGGGTAGGTCTGGAGCGAGCTGATCACTTGATCCAATGCGAAAGGACGGCCGGCGTCCGTGATCGACTTGATCGGTAGCAATCCACGGGGCGCCACGGCCAGGCCAGGGACGCCATCGTCGGTCCTGAACCGAGGGTTGTGTGGGATCAAGGCCCCCTCGAATGAACCGACAGACTGTTGAAGTCCCGTCCAGATCTTTGCGGAGAGTCGGCGCCGTCGCCCTTAAGCGCAGACGGTTACGCGGAGTCATCAGCCATGCGATTTCCCGGATCACGTTCGCACCGCGTCCTGCTCTTCCAGGAGATCGTTCTCGCTCCGCTCATGGCTGGCGCCTCCGCAGTCGCGCGCCTCGCCGGAAACATCGGCTTGCGGATGGTCAAGGCAGGATCAGAGCCTCGCCCTATGATCGTGCGTCGACTGGAGTGTCGCCGACGGAAAGCAAGCCATGTTGCGAGATATTCTGGTGCACGTGGACCCGACCGATGGCGGCCGGCGACGCCTGGTCTACGCCTTGGGCATGGCCGATACCTTCGGCGCGCGCCTGACGGGCGTCCATGTCCGCGCGCCTCCCGACCTGGAACCGATGTACAAGCCAAGCCACGTTGACGACGTCCTGAAGGCCCAGGACGCCCGCCTGGCGCTCTCAGCAGAAGCGTCCGCCGAGTTGTTCCGGTCAGTGACGGCGTCCGCCACAAATCCTGTCCGCTGGCGCGCCGTTTGCGGAAACTTGGCGCAAAGCCTCGCGAGCAAGGCGCGATACGCGGACCTCGTGATCGTCGGCCAGTATGAACACGAAGGAGCCTACGAGCATCACCCCTTCACCTTGGCCGTGGATCTCGTCCAGATCGCCGGGGCTCCGATTATCGTGACCCCAAAGGAAGTCGGGCCGCCCGGGGTCCGGCATATCGCCCTGGCCTGGGACGGTAGCGCCCAGTGCGTCCGCGCTCTGCATGACGCCATCCCGTTCATGGAGCGCGCGACGGACGTCGCGATCATAACGGTGGATGGCGACGGAGCGGCGCGTGATAGGGTCAAGGCGGACATCCGGGATTTGACTGATCACCTGGAACAACATGGAATAGGCGCGGGGTGCATCCGTTCAGTCCTCGAAGAAGGCCAGCATACGAGTGCGATACTCGCTGAAATGCGGGCTGGCGGCTTCGACCTGCTGGTGATGGGCGCGTTTGGGCGTTCCGCCTGGGCCGAGTTATTCTTCGGGGGCACCACGTACGACGTCCTTCAGTCGTCGCCGCTCCCGGTGTTTATTTCTCGATGAAGGTCCGCCGACACCATCATCACCGCACACACGTGATCTTTGAGATTCCGCTGCGCCATCATCTAATCGCGTTGTCGCAGCTGCGCTGATCGTGCTCTCAATCTTCGGGTTGTTCCTGTACTTCGCTCATCCGCAGCACGCATTCGACGTCAACCGCAGCTCTCTAGGCGACGTCGCCGCCGCCACTGCGAACACCTTTTTTCCGGATGCTTAAGGCTTTCGTCTTCTCACTCGTCGTTGCTATTCCGCTTGCGCTGTTGATGGCCAGCAGTCCGCGCATCCAGAGCTGCCTTTGGCG
>JAFANN010000278.1 GCA_019232665.1 Caulobacteraceae bacterium
CCACCGCGCCGCTCGGGGCCGAGACCAGGCCCGCCCAGGTCGCGTTGTAGGCGAGCTGCTGCTGAAGCCACAGCGGCAGGATGAGGTTGTTGCCGAAGAACAGGGCGTAGCCCAGCGTGAAGGCCACAGTTCCAAGTGCGAAATTCCGTTTGCGGAAGAGGCTGAGATCGACGGCGGGATGTCCGTCCGTCAGCTCCCAGATCAGCCACGCGGCGAAGGCGATGGCGGCGACCACGCTTAGAACAACGACCGTCCGCGAGTTGAACCAGTCGTCGTTCTCGCCGAGGTCGAGGACGCACTGAAGGGCCCCGACCCAAATTGCGAGCAGGGTCACCCCGATCGTGTCGATCGGCAGCCGGCGCGTTGGGGACTCCCGCTTGCGCATGAAGCGCCAGGTCACGAGGCCGCTGATCACGCCCACCGGGACGTTGATGAAGAAGATCCAGCTCCAGTGGTAGTTGTCGCAGATGTAGCCTCCCAGGATCGGCCCCGCGACCGGACCCACCAGGGCCGTGATCGACCAGATCCCGAGCGCCACGGCGCGTCTTCCCGGCGGAAAGATCGCAATGAGCAGCGCCTGGCTGCCCGGGATCATCGGCCCGGACACGCCACCCTGCAGCAGGCGGAAGAAGACCAGCATCGGCAGGCTGGTGGAGACGCCGCACAGGAATGAGGTGATCGTGAACAGGACCACCGAGGCCGTGAAGGTGCGTACGATGCCAAATCGCCCCATCAGCCATCCGGTCAGGGGGACGGTCACGCCGTTGGCCGCGGCGAAGGCGGTGATCACCCAGGTGGCGTCGTGGGTGGCGGCGCCGAGATAGCCGGCGATGGTCGGCAGCGAGACGTTCGCGATGGTGCTGTCCAGCACCTGCATCAAGGTGCCGAGCGCTAGGGCGAACGCCGTGAGCCCGAGCGCCGGGCCGCTCAGATGACCGGCTTTGGCGTCGGCCATCAGAGCGAGCTCCGCCCGCTGTTCTGCGCGATGATCCTGGCGATCTGCGCCTCGACCTCCGGACCCGCGTCCTGGTTGGCCTCGGACTCGAAGGGAGCAGTCGGCGCGGGACGGGCGACAAACGGCCCGGAACGGTCGCGCGTGTCGACTCGGGCGGTGACGGAGAGTCCAATCTGCAGGGGATGGCGGTCGAGTTCGCTCGGATCTAGGCCGATGCGCACCGGCAGCCTCTGAACGATCTTGATCCAGTTGCCCGAGGCGTTCTGCGGCGGCAGAAGGGCGAAGGCGTTTCCGCTGCCTGGCGCCAAGCCAAGCACCTTGCCGTGGAAGACGGCGTGATCGCCGTAGGCGTCGGACTTGAGCGTCACCGGCTGGCCCACGCGGAGGTCAGCCAACTGAGTCTCGCGAAAATTCGCGTCCACCCACACCCGACGAAGCGGGACCACAGCCATCAGCGGCGCGCCGGGCGTGACCTGCTGACCGAGTTGGACGGTGCGTTGCGCGATGACGCCGTCCTGCGGCGCCGTCAGGTGCATGTGATTGCGCACGATAGCCGCGCGGCGGACCGCGGCGATGGCCGCGAGGACATTGGGATTGGACTTGATGTCCGTGCCCTGCACGGCCGCTTCGGCTTCGGCGTGTTGGCTGCGCGCGAGGGTTTCCGCGGCAGTGGCGGTGCGCACGGCCTCGCGCGCGTGGTCGACCTCTTCGCCCGAGACCGCCCCATCCTTTGCGGCGCCCTGACGACGGACAAGATCGTCCTGAGCGCGCGCCAAATCGACGGACGACTTGACGATCTGGGCCTGGGTCTCGTCGACCTGGGCGAAGCGCGAACGCACCTCGCGCACAGCGCGGCCAAGGTCGGCCTCCGCCGCGGCCAGGTTGGCGTCAGCGGTCGAGGCGTCCAGGTCGAGAAGAGGTTGGCCGCGCCTGACGCTCTGGGTGTTGTCCGCGTGCAGGGCGACGATGATGCCCGGCTCCCGGCTGGTAATCGCGACGACGTCGCCGCCGACGTAAGCGTCGTCCGTCGACTCGCTGGGTTGGGCGAACACTGTCGCCTTGAGCGTCCAGACGCCCAGGCCCACTACGACCACGACGGCCAGCGCGATGAGCGCGCTCCGGCGCGCCTTCGGCCTTGCGCGGGTAGCGGGGGGCTTCGCGCCCGGTTGTTCCGCACCGTTTGCGGTCTTCGTCGTCGCCTGATCCGCACCCTCCGAGGTCTTTGCTTCCGCCTGTGCAGCGTCGTTCATGGCTTTGCTTCTTGATTGGCGCCGGCGTCGTGGGCGGCCGCGAGATTGACGGGCGTCCTGGGATCGAAGTCGCCGCCGACGGCGACGAGCAGCCGGATCCGCTCGGTCAGGCCTTGGGCGTCGAGATCGGCCTGCACCTGTTGGGCCTCGAGCAGCTGCTCGCCCGAGGACAGGATATCGAGCTGGGTGCCCAGGCCCGTGCGCACGCGAACCTTGTCCAGTCGCACTGTCTCGGAAAGGCCATTCTGGATGTTCCGCTGGTCGGCGGACTGGGCGGCGGTCGAGTCGATAGAGGAGAGCGCGTCGGCGGCCTCCTTGACCGCGCTCAGGACCACTTCGTTGTAGCTGGCGGTGGCGACGTCGATCTCGGCCACCGCGCCCCTGTACTGACCCTGCAGCCTGCCGCCTTCGAAAATCGGAATATGGACGGAGGGGCCTATGCCATAGGTCAAGGCTTTGCCCGTGAGCAGGGAGGTCACACTGACGGACTCGACGCCGAGGAAGGCGCGAAGATCGACGCTAGGATAGAAGTCCGCCCACGCCGCCTTGCGTCCCGCGTTGGCCGCTTCGATCCGCGACCTCGCCGCCAGGATATCGGGCCGCCGCTCGAGCAGGTTCGCCGGGAGCGAAGCGGGCAACGGCAGCCCAGCGTCGAGGTTGATGACCGGCGGCGTGATCCCCGCATAGGCGTCGGCGCCCCGTCCTGCGATCGCCGCCAGGGCGTGGGTCGCAAGCGCCTTGTCGCCCTTGGCCTGGTCGAGAGATTTCTGGGCTTCCGCGAGCAGGGTCTCGGCTGCGCGGATCTCGAACTGGCTGTCCAGGTTGTTGGTGTAGCGGGTGCGCGCGAGGGCCAGGCTACCCGCGCGCTCCTCGACGAAAGACTGCGCGATCTTGATCTGCAGTTCGGCGCGCGCCAGCCAGACGTAGGTCTCCGCCGCGGCGCCTGTCAGCGCCAACCTGGCGGCCGCCACATCGAAGGACGCCGCATCAACGCCCTTTCGCGCCTGGCTGATCAGCGCGCGCTG
>JAFANN010000076.1 GCA_019232665.1 Caulobacteraceae bacterium
GGCGGGGCCTTCCTTCGCCTACGAGGGTGCGCCTCTCGCTTGAGCGCGCCTTCGGCGCATTCAGTCCGGCGTGAACTCTGCCACGAGGTCGTAGCGGTCGCCGGGGAAGAGCTGGCGGACGAAGGTGACGGGCTGGCTGGCGCGCCAGGTCCAGCGCTCCACTTGCAGGCAAGGCGCATTGCGGCCGATCTGCAGGGCCTCCCCGCCGGCGCCGGCGACGCAGGCGGTGATCCTGTGGCGGGCCTGGGTCCAGGGGATGTGGCCGAGCAGCCAGGAACCGGGCGCTGTCGCCGAGAAGTCGGTGTCAGCAGCCTCGGGAGCGGCTGCAAGGCTGATCAGACGGTGCTCGAGGCAGAACGGCCGGCCCGCCGCGACGTGAAGCCCGTCGAGCGCCAGCACGTCTGGGCCGAGATAGAAGCCGGCCAGGCTGGACGCCTCGCCGAGCGCCGTGGAGCGGGCGCGCGCACTCTGCAACTGGACGAACAGATAGGTCTCCCCGCGCGCAGCGATGATCGCGGCGATGTCGGGGATTTCGATGACGGCGGTCTGGACGTGTGGTCGGGCGACAAAGGAGCCCGCCTTCTTGCGCCGCTCGATCAGGCCAGCGGCGGCGAGGGCGGTGATCGCCTTGTGCACGGTCATGCGGGCGCAGCCATAGTGGGCGACGAGCTCGTGCTCGGTGGGGATACGCGCGCCCGGCGGCCACTCGCCCGAGCGGATCTTGCCCTCGAGATCGGAGCGGATGCGGCTGTCGAGCGAGCTCACGCGAGCAGCCGCGTGAGCGTCGCGCGATAGCGTTCGCGGATCGGGCCGGCGTTGCGGTGCTCGCCGTCGGCGACCACCAACTCTCCAGCCCGCCAGACGGACGACACTGCTTCGCGCCCCGCGGTGAAGATCCAGGCGTCGAGCAGGTTATCGCCGCGGCGTTCGAGAAGCGCAGGGTGCTCCCCGTCCAACTCGACGATGTCGGCTGATGCGTCGACGCGCAGCCCGCCGGCAGGCGCGCCCAGGGCCTGTGCGCCGCCCGCCAGAGCTCCGGCGAAGAGGGCCGCGCCGACCGAGGCGCCTTCACGAGGGGCGAGAAGGTTGCGCGAGCGCGCCTGCAGTCGTTGCGAATATTCCAGCGCTCGCATTTCCCCACCGGCGTCGATCAGGATATTCGAGTCGGTTCCGACCGCGAACCGTCCGCCCAGGTCGAGGTAGCGCCCTGCAGGGAAGACCCCATCGCCCAGGTTCGCCTCGGTGATCGGACAGAGCCCGGCGACGGCGCCGCTGCGCGCCAGGTCAGCCGTCTCGGCCTCGTCGAGATGGGTGGCGTGGATCAGGCACCACGCCGCGTCCACCGGGACGTGGTCGAGCAGCCAGCGGACCGGCCGCGCGCCCGACCAGCCGACGCAATCGGCCACCTCGCCCGTCTGCTCGGCGGCGTGGATGTGCGTAGGTCCGCCGTTCGCCAGCGGCAGGATCGCCGCGAGCTCCTCCGGCGTGACGGCGCGAAGGCTGTGGGGCGCGATCCCGAGCACTGCGTCCGGAGACCCTTTCAGGGACGCCCGAGCGTGCTCGACGAGCCGCGCGAACTGGTCCGGATTGCTGAGGAAGCGCCGCTGGCCGGACTTAGCCGGCGCGCCGCCAAAGCCGCCGTGGGCGTAGAACACCGGCAGCAGAGTGATCCCGATCCCCGTCGCGTCCCGCGCCGCAATGATGCTGTCGGTCAGCTCGCCCGGGTTGGCGTATGGGCGCCCTTCCACGTCGTTGTGCAGGTAGTGGAACTCTCCCACGCGGGTGAACCCGGCTTGGAGCATCTCGGCGAAGGCCTGGGCGGTGATCGCCTCCACATCCTCTGGCGTCAGCCGGTCGAGGAAGCGGTACATCACTTCCCGCCAGGTCCAGAAGTCGTCGTGCGCCGGCCCCCGCCGCTCGGCCAATCCGGCCATGCCGCGCTGGAAGGTGTGACTGTGGACGTTGCAAAGACCCGGGACCGCGACCTGGTGAGCCTCGTCGCCGGGACCGCGCGCAACGTCCCGCTCGATCCCCGTGATACGGCCCTCTTCGATCGTGAAGCTCACGTCACGGGCCCACCCGTCGGCGAGCAGGGCCTCCTCGAACCACAGGCGCAGCATCGGCTCCTCCGCGCGGACCAACGGGCCGTCGATATTTTGTCTAGACATTATCGGCTGGCTGGTCAAAGTCTCGCGAATGGAAAGCCCGTCGCATGCTCTGTGACCGCGTCTGGCGGGACGCGCGCCTCGCAACCCTGGCCGGAGCCGGGCTCGGCGAGATCGACGACGGCCTCGTCGCGGCTAAGAACGGCAGGATCGTCTACGCCGGGACCGCCGCCGAGGCTCCTCGCTTCGACGCGAGGGAGATGGTCACCTGTGACGGGCGCTGGATCACGCCCGGACTGATCGATCCGCACACCCATCTGGTTTTCGCCGGCGATCGCGCCCGCGAGTTCGAACTGCGCCTGGCCGGCGCGTCGTACGAGGAGATCGCGCGCGCGGGCGGGGGCATCGTATCCACCATGGCCGCGACGCGCGCAGCGAGCGAGGAGGCGCTGGTGGAGAGCGCGCTGGATCGGCTGGACGCCTTGATCGCCGAGGGCGTCACGACGGTGGAGGTGAAGTCCGGCTATGGCCTCGCCACGGAGCCGGAGCTGAAGTCCCTCCGAGCCGCCCGCGAGCTTGGCCGCCGCAGACCCGTGACCATCCGCGCCACGCTTCTGGGCGCTCACGCCCTGCCGCCGGAGTTCGCCGGCGATCCCGACGGCTATATCGACCTCGTCTGCGGCGAGATGATCCCCGCCGCGGCCGATCAGGGTCTGGCCGACGCCGTGGACGCGTTCTGCGAGGGGATCGGCTTCACGCCGTCCCAGACGCGCCGGGTGTTCGAGGCGGCGCGAGCGCATGGGCTGCCGGTCAAGCTTCATGCCGAGCAGCTCTCGAACCTGCACGGCGGCGCCCTGGCCGCCGAGTTCGGCGCGCTCTCGGCGGACCACCTCGAGCATCTCGACGACCCGGGCGTCGCAGCGATGGCGGCCTCCGGAACCGTCGCGACCCTCCTGCCCGGCGCCTTCTACTTCGTGCGCGAGACCAAACCGCCTCCGATCGCCGCCTTGCGGCTGGCAGGCGTGCCGATGGCGCTGGCAACGGACTGCAACCCGGGCACCTCGCCCCTCACCTCTCTGCTGCTGGTGATGAACATGGCCGCCACCCTCTTCCGGATGACCGTCGAGGAGTGCGTGGCGGGCGTGACGCGGGAAGCGGCGCGTGCGCTTGGGCTCGCCGGCGAGGTGGGGTCACTCGAAGCCGGCAAGAGGTGCGACCTGGCGATCTGGAACATCGAGCGGCCGGCGGAGCTGGTCTACCGGATGGGCTTCAACCCTCTTCACGCCCGCGTCTTCGGAGGCGAAGGATGAGCCCCATCGCCCTCCATCCCGGCTCGGTCACTCTGGCGGAGTGGCGGGCGATCTATCGCGGCGCGCCCGTGAAACTCGACCCCTCCGCGGAGGGCGCGATCGCAGAGAGCGCTGAGGCCGTGGCGCGGATCCTCGCAAAAGGTGAGCCGATCTACGGGATCAACACCGGCTTTGGAAAGCTGGCCAGCGTGCGGATCGAGCCGCGCGACCTGGCGACCCTCCAGCGCAACATCGTGCTCTCCCACGCGGCGGGCGTGGGCGCCCCATCGCCGGTCCCGGTGGTCCGGCTGATGCTGGCCCTCAAGCTCGCCAGCCTCGCCCAGGGGGCTTCCGGCGTCGCGCCACCGACCGTGGCCCTGCTGGAAGCCCTGCTCGTCAGGGGCCTGACGCCCGTCATTCCCTGCCAGGGCTCGGTAGGCGCCTCGGGCGACCTGGCGCCTCTGGCCCACATGGCCGCCGTGATGATCGGCGTGGGCGAGGTCTTCGTCGACGGCGCGCGTGTCCCCGCATCGGAGGCGCTTTCGAAGGCCGGCCTCGCGCCCCTCACGCTGGGCCCGAAAGAGGGGCTGGCGCTCCTCAACGGGACGCAGTTTTCCGCCGCCAACGCCCTGGCCGCCCTGTTCGACACAGAGGTGCTGTTCCAGTCCGCCCTGGTCACCGGCGCGCTCTCCACCGAGGCGGCCAAGGGCTCGGACACGCCGTTCGATCACCGCATCCACGTCCTGCGCCGCCAGCCCGGCCAGATCGAGACGGCCGACGCCCTGCGCGCCCTCATGGCCGGTTCGGCGATCCGCGCCTCCCATCTGCAGGGCGACGCGCGGGTCCAGGACCCCTACTGCCTGCGCTGCCAGCCGCAGGTGATGGGCGCGGCCCTCGACGTGCTGCGCAACGCCGCCCAGACCCTCGGTTGCGAAGCCAATGGCGTCACCGACAACCCGCTGATCTTCCCCGAGGCGGACGAAGCGCTATCGGGGGGCAACTTCCACGCCGAACCCGTCGCCTTCGCCGCCGACGTGATCGCCATGGCGGTCTGCGAGATCGGCTCCCTCGCCGAGCGCCGCGTCGCCATGCTGGTCGACCCGGCCCTCTCCGGCCTGCCGGCGTTCCTCACCCCAAGGCCCGGCCTCAACTCGGGCTTCATGCTCCCGCAGGTGACCGCCGCCGCCCTGGTTTCGGAGAACAAGCAGAGCGCCTTCCCCGCCAGCGTCGATTCCATCCCCACCTCGGCGAACCAGGAGGACCATGTGTCCATGGCCGCGCATGGCGCCAGGCGCCTGCTGCCGATGGTCGAGAATGCGACGGCGGTGATCGGCATCGAGCTGCTGGCGGCCGCCCAGGGCTGCGACTTCCACGCCCCGTTGACGTCGAGCCCGCATCTCGAAGCCGTCCGCGCCGTTCTCCGCGCGCAAGTCCCGCACCTGTCGGACGACCGCCACTTCCATCCGGACATCGCCGCGGCGGTCGACCTGGTCCGCTCCGGGAAGGTGGTCGAAGCGGCGGCCATGAGCCTGCCGGAGATCGCGACGTGACGCCTGACTGGCTGGAGGTCCGCCGGGGCCACGCGCCGCTGGTGGTCAGCTTCCCGCACACCGGGACCGACCTGCCGGGCGAGTTCGAGCCGCGGCTCGTCTCGCCCTGGCTGGCGCGCAAGGACGCCGACTGGTGGGTCGA
>JAFANN010000176.1 GCA_019232665.1 Caulobacteraceae bacterium
AACCGGGCCAGGAGGTGTCCGAGACGACGATCCAGCCGTTCGTCTCGGCGGCGCGCGACGCCTCGACGACGGAATCGTCGTAGTCGCCTTCGACGCGGACGATCCTCGCACCGAAGCGGGCGATGGCCTCGCAGCGGGCTTGGCTGACGCCGGCGTGGACGAAGATCACGCATCGCGCCCCGACGAGCTGGGCTCCTTGCGCCACCGATCGGCCGTGGTTGCCGTCGGTGGCGCAGGCCACGGTCATATCCGCCGCCACCTTGGCGACCTCGGCCGAGCGCCACTCGGCGATGTCGATCGGCCTGCCGAGCGCCTGCGCCGCCGCCTCGACCACAAGGCGCATCACCGCGTAGGCGCCGCCGAGCGCCTTGAAGCTGCCAAGGCCCAGGCGCTTGCCCTCGTCCTTGATGTGAATGGCGCCGACGCCGAGCTGCTTGGCCAGGCCATGCAGTGCGACCAGCGGGGTCGGCGCATGGCCCTCGCGGTGGCCCAGGAAACGTTCGACCTCCCTGGCCGCCTCGGCGCCGAGCCCATCGGCGTCCACGGGGTCCAGCGCGGCGCGATAGTCCGCCAGTCTGTTGCAGATGAGCGTGGGATGGGACGCCGCCGGGCTCTTCTCAGCGCCTGTGCTCATCCACTAGAAGTAACGCCTATAAGACCAGGAGAGCAAATGGAATTGGAAGTCAGGCCCGTCCGCCCGGAAGACGCCCCTGAACTCGTCGATTTGCTTAATGAGATCATCGCGCGTGGCGGAACGACGGCGCTCGAGGAACGATTTACGCCCGAGGCCCTGGCCGAGGCGTATCTGACCGGATCAGACGTCATCTGCTGTTTCGTCGCCGTCGACAGCGTCTCGGGGCGGCTCGAAGGCTTCCAGACACTGGGCCGTTATCCGGGCCTGCCGGAAGATGTCGGCGACATCGGCACATTCGCCCGGATCGGAGGCGCGCAGCGCGGTGTCGGCTCGGCCCTGTTCGCCGCCACCCGCGCTGAGGCGTGCAGGCGGGGCCTCGCCGCCATCAACGCCACCATCCGCGCCGACAACACGGGCGGCCTCGCCTTCTACGGCCGCATGGGCTTTGCAGACCACTCCGTCGAGCCCGCCGTGCCGCTCAAGGATGGGACCCTCGTCGATCGGATCTGCAAACGCTTCCCGCTCGACCGCAAAGCCCAGACTACTTGAGCTGGCTGTCCTTGCTTCCGCGCCGGTTGATCGTGGAGTGCGTCACCTGGCGATCCCGAGCGGACTGACAGGCGATGCACGTGGTGACGCCAGGCAGCGCCTCGCGACGGCGCGCCGGGATCTCCTCCCCGCACTCGACACACTCCAGCGTGCCTTCGCCTTGCGGCAGGCGAGCGCGCGCGCCCGCGACGCCATCGGTGATGGTGTCTTGAATCTGATCCAGGACCGCGCCTTCGCGCGCCCAGCCGGTCGCCATGTCGTCCGAAGTTCCCTTTTTGTCTCAGTTCGTCAGATAGGACGTGACCGGCGGGCGCCAAGCGTTGGTGTCAGCTCAGAGCCCAACGACCACAGGGACTTGTCGTCCACCAGCACGGCGCAAATCGACCACGACACGCAGGGTGAAGCTTCGTTCGCGCCGCGCGATCATGGCGCCGCGAACCGGCATCCAGTACAGGGGTCCGGTCCCCCGGACCCTCGAAAATCATCCGAGACTGATCCATGGCGCTTTTTGTCTTGAGCGTGGTCGGCAGCGACAAGCCCGGACTCACCAAGTCGCTCGCCGCGGCGGTCCTCTCGGCCGGCGGGAACTGGCTGGAGAGCCATCTCAGTCAGCTCGGCGGCCTCTACGTCGGCTCGGTGCTGGTGGAGCTCGAAGCGGACAGCCTCGAGGCGCTGCGCACGGCGGTGCGCCAGGTCGACGCCCAGGGGCTGGAGGTGCGGGTGGCGCCCGCGATCGAGGCGGGCGCCCAGGGTGGCGAAGAGTTTCAGCTGGGGCTGGTCGGTCAGGATCGGATTGGAATCGTCGACGTGGTGACCGCCGTGCTGAGCCACCTCGAGGCGAACATCGAGACGCTGAAGACCTGGGTCAGCGCCGAACCCCATTCAGGCGTCCCGCTGTTCCACATGGAAGCGCGCGTTCGGCTCCCGCCCGGACTGCAGGCCGCCAAGGTCCAGGCGGCCCTTCAGGCCATATCCGCCGAGATCATGGTCGATATCTCGGTCACTGCGGCGCAGTAGCGCCGGGCCGGGCTAGTCACATAGCGGGCGAGGGACGGCGACCAGGTCTTTAACACGGAGAACACGGAGAAAGTCGGAGGACACAGAGCGATGGGTCTGAGGCTCGGGTCGAGCAGCTGATTGCGCGCTTCGCGCGCGAAAAAGTATGCCGGCGCGCTGTCCGCCCCACGGCGCCCTCCGTGGTCTCCGTGTCCTCTGTGCTCTCCGTGTTAAATACCTAGTCGAAGTGGCCGCGAGCTATGTGATTAGCCCGACACGCCGGCGCGCCACGGCCTTCCCCATCCGTCCCGTCGCTTCGCGCCGGTCCACCTTCCCCGGGAGGGGAAGGAGAGCGCGCCTATGAATCACGCTCTGCTCCCCCTCCCGGGGGAGCTGTCGGTCGGCCGAAGGCCGGACGACTGAGGGGGAAAGGCGGCCGCTCGGACGCCGGCAGTTTCAGGCCGGCCTCCACGTCACTGTCACCCGCGTCCCGTCTCCAGGCGCGGAGGCGATCGTCAGATTGGCCCCGATCGCGGCGGCCCGCTCGCGCATGCCGGCCAGGCCGAAGCCGCCAGACGAGGCCGGATCGAAGCCCTCGCCGTCGTCGGAGACGGTGATCTGCAGGCCGCGGCCGGAGCGAGATGGTCTGCGCGCTGGCGTGTCGCGCGGCGTCAGCATGTTCAGACGTGGAAGAAAGCGCGGATACGGTCGAAAAGATCTGCGGTCTGTTCGGCAGGATGGACAGCCCTCGCGGCGTCGTCCCGGTCCAGCAACTCCATGCCCCGCCGCACCGACCGCTCCATGGCGGCGTGCAACGTCTTGTTCGAGTCGAGCAGCTTCTGGAGGCACGCCCCAGAGACCTCGAGCGCGCGGCCGTGCGTCAGCGATGTTAGCGTGAAGGCTCTGGGCGACTTGGTGATGAGTCCCAACTCACCGATGTACTCGCCCGGGCCGATCCGTCCGATCGTGTCGGTCCCGCCCTCAGGCAGGCTGCGCGAGATCTCCAGGATCCCCGCTTCGATCACGAACAGCGAGTTGGCCGGGTCGCCTTGATGAAAGACGACGTCGCCTGGCTCTATCGAACGCGGCGCCACATCGCTCGCCAGTGACTCCAACTCGGCCGCGGACAAGGCTTCGAACAGGACAACCGACCCGAGCAGTTCAGCCGTAGACAGGGGCGCTGGCCGACTGACGCCTGCGTGGTGAAACTGTCGACGGATCTGGCGCAGGAGATTGCTTTTCGCGCCGCCCATCACCGGCGTGTCGGCGACGAAGAAGCGGGCGCCGTACGTGCACGAGGTCAGGCCCGATCGTCGGATCGTGAACGAGGGCGCCGGCGCGGGGAGGATCTCCGGACAAAGCAGGGCCGCCTGCCGCATCAACTCGAAGACCGTCCCCGAGGCG
>JAFANN010000177.1 GCA_019232665.1 Caulobacteraceae bacterium
CTTTCTGTTCGAGGCTGGCGACTGCGTCCTGCAGCCGCCGCAAATCCGGCACCGGGTGCTGGAGACCTCGCCCGGCTTCGAGGTGATCGAGATCGCCTGTCCGGCGCTTCACGAGACTCTTGCCGACCACGCCATGCCCTTGCCGAACGGCCGGATCGATCCCGACCGCAATTTTGCGGGCCAGCGCTTCCTCCACAGTCGGGCCGCCGAAACTCCGTGGCTCCCCTTTGGGGACACTGGTTTCGAAGGCAGAAACACAGGCCTGTGTGCGGCGAGCGGTGGCTTGGCGGACGCCATCGTTCTTCGTCCGGCCAGCGAGCGCGACACCGACTTCGCGGCCAGCGATCGCGAGCTGATTTTCGGCTTCGTCATGGAGGGCGCAGCGAAACTGGCCTACGACGACGGACACCAGCTTTCCCTCAGCGACGCCTTCGTCATACCGCCCGGGCGTCCGTGGGCCGTCGAAGAGGCCGACGCCGAATTCCGCCTGCTGATGGTCAGTTCGCCGGCAGCATGACCTGCGGCCGTCGCCGCAACAGATAGGCCGCGGTCAGCACGCCCATCCACGGGACGCCAACAAGCCACGCCACGCGCCAGTCCTTCGACAGAGCCATCGCGCCCAGCACGCCGGCGAGGAGGACCAGAGCTGCGAACTGCAGCCAGGGGAACAGCGGCGTGCGGACTGGCAGGTCGTCGCCACGCCGGCGCCGGAAGGCGATGTGGCTGACCAGGATGATCATCCATACGCTCATGGCGCCGAACAGGGCCACGCCCAGCAAGTAGTTGTAGGCCAGCGGCGTGAGCTTCGAGATGGCCGCCGCAGCCAGTATCAAGCCGCCCGATAGAAGGACCGCCGTGAGAGGCGCGCCAGCGCGGTTGAGCCGGCCGAGCGCCGCTGGCGCATGACCGCCGCGCGCCAGGGAGAAGGCCATGCGGCCCGAGAGGTAGAGGTTGGTGTTCATGCTCGACAGGGCGGCGCTGAGCACCACGAAGTTCATCACCCCCGCAGCGCCCGGCACGCCCATGGCGGCGAACACTCGCACGAACGGACTCTCCTTCACCACGTGGGCGGCCGAGTCCGTCCACGGTGCGACGGTCACGATCACGGCGAGCGACAGGACGTAGAAGAGGAACAGCCGCAGCACCATCGAGCGCAGCGCCGCCGGGATGGCGCGGGCCGGCTCCCGCGTTTCGCCGGAGGTTACCGCGATGATCTCCACGCCATTGAACGAGAAGCAGCCGACGATCACCGCCATCCACACCCCGCCCAGACCGTGGGGGAGCAGGCCTCCGGACGAGTGGGCGAGGTTCGCGAGGCCAATCGGCGCCGAGCCGACGCCGACGATCTTCGCCAGGCCCAGGATGATGAAAAGGACGATCGCGCAGACCTTGATCAGGGAGAAGCCGTACTCCGCCGATCCGAAGGTCGAGACCGAGCGGACGTTCAGCAGCAGGATCACCGCGCAAAAGCCCACCGACCACAGCCAGATCGGCGTCCCTGGGAACCACCAGGTCATGTAGACGCCCGCGGCAACAGCCTCGCCGCCCGTGGCGATCGCCTGGGCCGCCCAGTAGGTGTAGCGGACGATGTAGCCCGCCCACAGGTTCAGGTAGGTCTCGGCGTAGACGCCGAACGATCCTGCCGCCGGATGCGCCACGGCCATTTCCGACAGGCTGAGCGTGACCGTCAGCGCGATGAAGCCGGCGATCGCATAGCTGAGGACTACGCCGGGGCCCGCCAGGCCGATGGCGAGACTGGAGCCGGCGAAAAGCCCGGTCCCGATCGCGCCGCCCAG
This sequence comes from Caulobacteraceae bacterium, assembly GCA_019232665.1. Classification (GTDB taxonomy): domain Bacteria; phylum Pseudomonadota; class Alphaproteobacteria; order Caulobacterales; family Caulobacteraceae; genus Acaudatibacter. The sequence goes on from JAFANN010000177.1 coordinate 1,797, forward strand.
GCCGATCATGACGATCTGCGCCTTGCCTAGGCCGCGCCTCAGCCCAGCTTCGAGGGCGACGTGATCGGTCTTCATCCGGCGAACCGCCGCAGGAACTCTGCGAAGCGGTCGATCTCGTCTGTCGTGTTGTAGTGGGAGAGCGAGACCCGCACCGCGCCCCAGTCCATGTCCAGCCCCAGCCGGGCCATCAGGTGGGGGGCGTACATGTGGCCGTCGCGGATGCCGAATCCCGCCTTCGCCGCCGCCTCGGCGACCTTGGCCGGATGCAGCGCGCGCAAGTTGAACAGGAAGGTCGGAACGCGATCGGCGACCCTATCGGGATCCGCGACGCCATAGATGGTCGCGCCCGCCTCCCGAAGAACCTCCAGCATTCGCCGGGAGAGCCCGCGCTCATAGACGAGGATACTGTCCATCGCCGTCGCCAGCCGTTCTCGCAGTCCGCCCGCGCCACCGAGGCCGGCGAGATAGTCCATTGTGGCGCTCATCCCCGAGACGTTCTCGTAGATGAAGGTCCCGGCTTCGATCTTGTGCGGGGGCTCGTCGGGGATGAAGTCCTCGCGGAATGTCGGGAGGGCCTTCAGGGCGTCGAAGCGCCCCCACAGGAAACCCATGTGCGGACCGAAGATCTTGTAGCCGGAGCAAACGAGGTAGTCGCAAGCCCACGCCTTCACGTCGATCGGTCCGTGCGGCGCGTAGTGCACAGCGTCGACGAACAGCTCGGCTCCGACGCCGTGGGCCGCTGCGGCCGCACCGGCGACATCGACCCGGGAACCCATGGCGTGTGAGGTCGCCGTGCAGGCGACCAGGCGCGTGCGTCGCGTCAGGAGCGGCTTCAGGTCCTCCACGTGCAGGCGCCCGTCGTCGCGCATGCGCCACCAGCGGATCCTTGTGCGACCGGACTCGAGCGCGCGCCAGGTCGCGATGTTGGCTTCGTGGTCCATATCCGTAACCACGATCTCGCTCCGGGCTCTGCCGAGGCTCTGCCCAATGGCGAGGCTGACCTGGCGGATGAACGTTGTGGCGTTCATGCCCAGGCACACTTCGCGCGGATCGCTGGCTCCCAGGAAGTCGGCGATCTTCGAGCGCGCGACGGCGATCGAGCGATCGACCTCCACGCTGCGGCCATAGCGCCCGCCACGCTGGACGTTGAACTGAACGAGGTGCCGGTTCACCTCCGCCAGCGCGTGGTCCGGGATCTGAGCGCCGGCCGCATTGTCGAAGAAAACAAAGCCCTCGGCTGCGCGCAGAGCGGGAAACGCCTCGCGCACGCGAGAAATCGGAAATTCCGTGGTCGGAGCGTCGCCGAGCGTCAGTGTCATCAAGGCTCCTCGCGTCGCTCCCCAGGTTATGCTTCGCCAATGGATGGAACGGGTTGCACGCTGGAGCAAGCGCGTCGCCGCGGCGGATGAGAACGAGATTGTTTGTTAGGCGAACAACCTTTATCCGGATCGGCCACGAAAGCGCGCCCTCGCATGGCGCCTTCGAGAGGGAGCGGGACCATGGACTACCGCCGTCTTGGCCGCAGCGGTCTCAAGGTCAGCGCCGTAGGGCTCGGCTGCAACAACTTCGGCATGCGCATCGACCAGGCGGCGACGACAGCCGTCGTCCACGCCTGCCTGGACGCCGGGATCACCTTCTTCGACACCGCCGACGTCTATGGCGGGTCGAAGTCCGAAGTCATGCTGGGCGAGGCGCTGAAGGGAGAGCGCCATAGAGTCGTGCTGGCCACCAAGTTTGCCAGCCCGATGGGCCAGGAGCCGGACCAGCGCGGCGGCTCCAGGCGCTATGTGATCAGCGCCGTCGAGGCGAGCCTCAAGCGCCTGGGGACCGACTACATCGATCTCTACCAGATGCATCGCCCCGATCCGGAGACGCCGATCGAAGAAACCCTGATGGCGCTCGACGATCTCGTGAGCCAGGGCAAGGTCCGCTACGTCGGCAATTCCAACTTTGCCGGATGGCAGATCGCCGACGCCGACTGGACCGCGCGCGAGGACCACCTCAACCGTTTCGTCTCGGCGCAGAACAACTACAGCCTTCTCGAGCGCCGCGTGGAGCACGAGGTGCTGCCGTCATGCGAGCGGTTCGGCCTGGGTTTTCTCCCCTTCTTCCCGCTCGCCTCGGGCCTCCTCACCGGCAAGTACAAGCGAGGCGAGGCGCCGCCGGAAGGCACGCGCATGGCCGCGTTCGGCGCTCGCGCCCAATCGGCGATGAGCGACGAGACCTTCGACAAACTCGACCGGCTGGGCGCCTGGTCGGCCGAACGCGGCAAGACCCTGCTCGACCTCGCCTTCGCCTGGCTGCTCGGCCACGAGGTCGTCTCCTCGGTGATCGCCGGCGCGACGAAAGCCGAGCAGGTGAAGGCAAACGCGGCGGCGGGATCGTGGGTCCTCACGCCGGCGGAGGTGACCGAGGTCACCGCCCTCGCGAAGTAAACCGGAACCTTCCAGCCCAAGGGAGACGCTCGATGACCCAGACCGAGGTGAAGATCCCCACGCCCGACGGCGAGGCGCGGGCCTACACGTTCACCCCGCAGGGCCAAGGGCCGTGGCCGGCGGTGATCTTCTACATGGACGCCCCGGCGATCCGCCCGGCGCTCTTCCAGATGTGCGAGCGCCTGGCCTCGCATGGCTACTTTGTGCTGCTGCCCGACATGTTCTGGCGCGCGGGCCCGTACGAGCCGATCGATCTGAAGTCGGCGATGGCGAGCGAGGAGAAGCGGCGCGAGGTGTTCGGCAAGTTCATGGCCTCCACCGATCCCGAGCGCTCGACTCGCGACAGCGGCGCCTTCCTCGACTGGCTGTCGAAGCAGCCGCAGGTGAAGGGCAAGAAAGTCGGGGTCACCGGCTACTGCATGGGCGCCGCCCTCGCCCTGCGCGCGGCAGGGAACTATCCCGACAGGGTCGCCGCCGCCGCCGGATTCCACGGCGGACGTCTGGCGACGGACGCGCCCGACAGCCCGCACTTGCTGGCCCCGAAGATCAAGGCCAAGGTCTATATCGCCGGGGCCGACGAGGACGCCGGCTTCCCGCCCGAACAGGCCGACAAGCTGCGTGCGGCGCTCACCGCCGCGGGCGTGAAGAACGAGGTCACCATCTACCGGGGCGCCAAACACGGCTACGCCCCGCCCGACATGCCCGTCTACAACGAGGCGGCGGCCGAGCGGCACTGGCGCGAACTGGTCAATCTGCTCGACGAGACGTTGAAAGAGCCGGCGACGGCTTGAGAGGGGTCTGGGGCGCGAGCGGGCGCCATTCGGGCGATCGAGTTCCTAAATGAGCTCCGCCATGACCGCGCTCGCCCCCACCTACCCGCTCTACCTCGCCAACGAGGCCGTGCAGCCGAACACGGACCTCGCCGTCACCGACAAGTACAGCGGCGAGGTCGCCACGCGGACAGCGCTGGCGACGCCTGAGATCATCGACCAGGCCATCGCGGCGGCGGTCTCCGCCGCGCCCGCCATGGCCGAGATGGCTTCCTATGAGCGCCAGGCGGTTCTCGCCCACTGCGTGAAGCGCTTCACCGAGCGCCAGGAGGAGCTTGCCCTGGCGCTCTGCATCGAGGCGGGCAAGCCGATCAAGGACTCGCGCGGGGAAGTCGGGCGGCTGATCGACACCTTCCGCATCGCCGCTGAGGAGTCGGTGCGCATGACCGGCGAGGTCCAGCCCCTCGACATCTCCCCGCGCGCCCGCGGCTACCAAGGGATCTGGAAGCGGGTGCCGATCGGACCCTGCTCGTTCATCTCGCCCTTCAACTTTCCGCTCAACCTGGCGGCGCACAAGGTCGCCCCGGCGCTGGCCGTCGGCTGCCCGTTCGTGATGAAGCCAGCCTCGCGCACGCCGCTTGGCGCGCTGATCATCGGCGAGGTGCTGGCGGAGACGGACCTGCCCAAGGGCGCCTTCTCCATCCTGCCGGCCAGCCGCGCCGGCGCGGATCTCTTCACCACCGATGATCGGTTGAAGCTCCTCTCCTTCACCGGCTCGCCTGCCGTCGGTTGGGACCTGAAGGCCAAGGCCGGGCGCAAGAAGGTGATCCTGGAGCTCGGCGGCAACGCCGCGGTGATCGTCGACAAGGACGCCGACCTGGAGGATGCCGCCGAGCGGATCATCTTCGGCGCCTTCTACCAATCCGGGCAGTCGTGCATCGGGGTGCAGCGGATCATCGTCCACGCCGACATCTACGATCGTCTGAAGTCCATGCTGGTGGAACGCTCCCAGGCCCTCGTCTGCGGCGATCCGAAGGACGAGAAGACCTTCATCGGCCCGATGATCGACGAGGGCGAGGCGAGTCGTCTCGATAACTGGATCCAGGAGGCGCTCGCCGCCGGGGCGAAGCTGCTCTGCGGCGGCCATCGCAACGGCGCCATGCTCGACGCCACCCTGCTGGAGGGCGTCCCGCACGACGCCACGGTGCGCAACGAAGAGGCGTTCGGCCCGGTGGCGCTGCTCTCCAAGTTCACCGATTTCGAAGCTGCGCTGGACGAGGTCAACGACTCCCACTTCGGCCTCCAGGCCGGCGTGTTCACCGACAGTTTCGAGCAGGTCATGCGCGCCTGGGACAAGCTCGAGGTCGGCGGCGTGGTGATCGGCGACGTGCCCAGCTACCGCGTCGACAACATGCCCTATGGCGGGGTGAAGGATTCCGGCCTCGGCCGCGAAGGCGTTCGGTTCGCGATGGAAGACATGACCGAGGTCCGCAATCTCGTGATCCGGCGCCGGCCGGCCTGATGGGCCAGGTCGTCGCCGTCGCCCGCAGCGGCGAGCACCGCTTCTCGAAGGACGTCGTCGACGAGATCCGTCTGATCGTCGGCGTCGGGGTGGAGGGCGACTGCCACGGCGGGGCCTCCATCCAGCATCTTTCTCGGATCGCCCGCGACCCGACGCAGCCGAACCTGCGCCAAGTCCACCTGATCCACGAGGAGCTGTTCGAGGAGCTCCGGACGAAGGGCTTCGACATCCAACCCGGCGCGATCGGCGAGAACGTCACGACTCGCGGCGTGGACCTGCTTGGTCTCCCCGAGGCGACGCGGCTGCGACTGGGCGAGACGGCCGTCGTGGAGGTGACCGGCGTGCGAAACCCCTGCGTGCAGCTGGACCGCTACCGCGAAGGCCTGATGCAGGCCGTCCTCGAGCGTCGCCCGGACGGGACACTGCTCCGCAAGTCGGGCGTGATGGCGATCGTCCTCGAGAGCGGCGTCGTCAGAGCCGGAGACGCCGTCCGGATCGAACTACCGACGGGCGACCCCCACCCCTTGCGTCCGATCTAACCGCGCCGTCGCCATTTAAAAAATTAGCCACGGACCTCACGAACCTCACGGACAAGTCCAGTTCTTTAATGCGCCTACGGCGCGATTTTTCTCGTACTGGTGGTATATTCCGAGAAATCGTCCGTGTAGTCTGTGAAGTCCGTGGCTAAATTCAAAAATTCGCGCCGACACACGCCAATCGGCCAGATTGCGCGAATTGCTTAAATCAGCAGTTCGGCAGGTTCACAGCGAGGCCGCCTAGCGAGGTCTCCTTGTAGATCTCGCTCATGTCGGCGCCTGTGCGCTTCATGGTGGCGATCACCTTGTCCAGGCTGACCGAGTGCTGGCCGTCGCCGACCAGAGCCAGGCGCGCCGCGTCGATGGCTTTGATCGCGCCCATGGCGTTGCGCTCGATGCAGGGGATCTGGACGAGGCCGCCGATCGGATCGCAGGTCAGGCCGAGGTTGTGCTCCATGGCGATCTCGGCGGCGTTCTCCACCTGGGCGTTGGTTCCGCCGAGCGCCGCGGCCAGACCCGCCGCGGCCATCGAGCAGGCGACGCCCACTTCGCCCTGACAGCCCACTTCCGCCCCCGAGATCGAAGCGTTGCGCTTGTAGAGCGCACCGACTGCGCCGGCGGTGAGCAGGAAGGCGCGGCGTCCTTCTGGCGTTCCACGGTGGAAGCGGTCGTAGAACCGCAGCACAGCCGGAATGATGCCCGCCGCGCCATTGGTCGGCGCGGTGACGATGCGACCGCCGGCGGCGTTCTCCTCGTTCACCGCGAGCGCCCAGAGGTTGACGAAGTCCATCGCCGCCAGCGGGTCGGTGATCGCCATCTCGGCGCGGGAGCGGATCGCATCGAGGATCTGACGCGCCCGCCGCTTCACCTTCAGCCCTCCCGGAAGTTCGCCGCTCTGGCTCAACCCGCGGTCGATGCACCCTTCCATCGCCGCGAAGATCGCGTCGAGCCGCCTCTCGACTTCCGCCTCCCCCAGGCGGGCGGCCTCGTTGGCCATCATCAGCTGCGCGATGGAGAGCCCGTCCCGCTGGGCCAGTTCGAGCAGGTCGTGCGCCGATGCGAAGTCGTAAGGCGCGGACGTGTCGGGAGCCGGATCGTTGCCGAGGATCTCGTCTTCGTCGCGGATGAAGCCTCCGCCGATCGAGTACCACGTGCGCTCGACGAGCGCCGCGCCCTCGGAATCGAAGGCTGTGAAGGTCAGGGCGTTGGGGTGAAAGGCCAGCCGCTCGCGGCCTGCCCACACGATATCGTTCGCCTCCTCGAAGACGATCGGCCGACGCCCGGCGAGCGGCAGCGCGCCGCCGCTGCGGATGTCGCGCAGGAGAACTTCTGCGGCGTCGGCGTCATAGCTCGCCGCCGTGAAGCCGCAGAGCCCGATGATCACCGCCCGATCGGTCCCGTGTCCGCGCCCGGTCAAGGCAAGCGACGCGTAGAGCTTTACCCGGACGCGAGCGACGGGGCGGTCGGCGACGCGGCCGGCGAAGGCCGCCGCCGCATCCATCGGCCCCATGGTGTGGGAACTCGACGGTCCGACCCCCAGCTTGAACAGATCGAATACGCTTGTCGTCACTCGGCCCCGATATCAGGGCTTGACCGACTTGGGCAGGGCCGCGACCTCGTCGGGGTTGAGGCGATGCATGGAGATCACGGGACACTGGTGTGGGAGGCCTGCGCCGTGGTTGATGATCGTCGCCTCGACCGGCGTGCAGATCCACGGGCTGGTTCCCGTCACCCTGAGGCCGACGTTCAGTCGCCAGGGCAGTTCGAGGCAGTTGTTCTGCAGGCCGAGTTTCCAGAACTCGTTCACGCCGACCCGCAGATAGACGGTCTGGCTATCGGGCGCATTGAAGCTCTCCACCATGGTGGAGAGGATGCATCGGTTGTCGTGACGACCTGAGTCCTTTGCAAGACAGGAACCCGCGACGGCTACGGCCAGCAGGGGGATCAGGGTCATTCGACCTATGGCTCGAGATCGGCTCAATCGGCTCTCCTTTCCTCGGCGACGGATGTGTTCAGTCCGATTTTACCCTACGCCTCCAAGAGGCCTTCAGTCCGGCGCCGCGAAATAAATACCCAGGTCGGGTGAACCGACTGACGCGAAGCCCGTTCCGAGGATCGGGGTGGAGCGCAGCAATAAGACAGGCGCAAATGCAGTTGAATTGCTGCGAAATCGAAGCGTGCGTTCTCGCCCGGAGAAATCCATTGACTGTATTTTGCGGTAATGTAACATTAACGTCGGGCATCGGGGCGCAAAATATTTATTAAGTTTTAAGTAACTGAGGCAGCTCAGTGCGCCAGAGTCTTGCCAGGTGGAGGCGCTGATGGACCTTCGCCTACGCCAGGTTGACGGCTTCTTCGAAGTCGGTCGCGCCCTGGAACGCCTGAAGGCGTTCACGGACGTGCTCGGTGCGGCAGGGGTGACTCAGCTCGAGTACCAGGCCATGCTCGTGATCAAGACGCGCCCGGGCGAGAAAATCACGGTCCGCGATCTGGCTCACCAGCTGAGACTGACCAGAGCCTTCTCGGCGCGCTTGGCCGACCGCCTCGTGGAAAACCACTTCGCTCTGCGGCGCAGGTCCCGACGGCCGCCGGAAACCATCGTTCAGTTGAGCGAGAGCGGTGGCGAAATCCTCGCCCAGCTCGCGACGCGGCATCTGGAGGCTCTGCGCGCAGCGGAGGAGATCATGGAAGGGGCTTCTTCCCCTCCATGCGAGGCTTGAGGCGCCCGATCGGCGGCTGCCCCAGCTAGGACCATGTCCCGCACCGGCTGGCTGATCCTCGCCATCGCCGTCGCCGTATCGGTCGCGGTGACCCTCGCCTCCCGGGGTCATTTCGTGCTGATCGCCCTGCCGCTGCTGCTTGGAGCGCCGCTTGCGGCGATCTTTCGCCGCCGGCGATAAGATCAAGGCTCGCCCTTTGACTTGTCGCACGCTAGTCGCAGTAACGGCATAGGGGGAAGCCGATGACCACCAGCGACTTCGCGGCACTGGACGAACAGAAGTTCAAGGCCTTCCACTGGCGCGCCACTCTCACGACGGGACTAGGCGTCTTCTGCGACGGCTACGACCTGACCTCCGTCGGCCTCGTGATGCCAGAAATCCTGGCCCACTTCGGTCATGCGAAGCTGACGGGCCTCGAGAGCGCCCTGCTCGCCGCCTCGGCTCTCGCCGGCGCAGCCATCGGGGGGCTGGGGTTCGGCCTGCTGGGCCAGCGGGGACGGAAGAACTTCTATGGGTTCGACGTCCTGATCCTCGGCCTCGCCGCGATCGCCCAGGCCTTCGCCCCGAGTGTCGCAGCCCTGATCGCCATCCGCTTCATCCTCGGGATCGGCGTCGGGGGGGACTACGTCCTCTCGCCGATGATCATGGCCGAGCACTCCAATCGCGCCAACCGTGGACGGGCGATCGGCCTGGGTTTTGGCACCATGTGGCCGCTTGGCGCCCTGGCCGCGACCCTGGTCGACCTCGCTCTGAAGGCGATAGGCGTCGACCCCGACTTGCGCTGGCGCCTCGTCCTCGCCGGCGGAGCGATCCCCGCCTTCGCGGTGATCTACCTGCGGCGGACGATGCCCGAGACTGCACGCTATCTCGCCCGCCTCGGAGGCAAGAGCGACGAGGCCGCGAACGTGATCGCCCAGATCAGCGGAGAGCGGACTGCGGCTCCGACCGTCGACAACCGGCCTTTCGGCCAAGTGCTCGCCCAGCACGCCCGCCCGATCCTGGCGGCGGCGCTGCTGTGGCTGATCTACGACCTGGTGGTCTACGCCTCGATCCTGTTCGGACCCTCGCTGATCGCTCAGAGCCTCGGGCTGAACGCGATCAACTTCAACTTGGTGATGTACCTGTTCTTCACCCTGCCCGCCTCGGTGCTGTTCTCGATCTTCATCATCGACCAGTTTGGGCGGAAGCCCCTCCAGGCGTGGGGCTTTGTCGCCGGCGCAGTCGCGATCGGCGTCTTCGCTCTGCTCCAGAGACAGCTGGCCGCTGTGCCGATCCTGGCGCTGCTGGTGTTTGGCCTCTTCAACGTCGCGGCGACGGGCCCCGGCCTCGTCTCGGGCGGTGGCATCCTGGGCGTCGAGCTCGCGCCGACCCGGGTGCGCAGCGTCGCCCAGAGCATCACCGTCGCCGGCGGCCGGATCGGCGCGACCCTCAGCACCTTCGCCTTCCCCCTGTTGTTCGGGGCGATCGGCCGCGCGCCAACCTACTGGATCCTCGCCGCCCTGGGCGTCCTGGGCGCCCTGCTCACCTGGCTCCTCGTGCCCGAGACCGGCCGCATCTCCCTCGAGAAAATCACAGGGGAGGACGTGCTGGGCGTCGGCGCCCCCGCGGAAACCCGGAGCGCGAGTCTCGCCTAGCCCGGCAGAGCACCGGCCCGAGGAGCGGGCGCGACCAATGTCGGACATGGGCGGCGGAGAATGGAGTTCGGCATGGCGCCACAAAGCAGACGTTGCAAAGCGGCGCGGCCAGACCCGGCCGCTGGGCGCCAGAGGTGCTGAAGACGTGGGGGCGGGTTTCGCCTCGGCGGCCGGGTGCGAGCCGATGGCGAGGGGAGATGGTGACCTTCGTCGCGACGGCGGGCCGTCGCTAGACGAACGCGCCGGTGACGGTCAGGGACGCTACCAGCAGCGGCGAAAGCAGGATGCAGATGGCGATCGCTGTGAAGACGCCGTAGATGCGCTGACGGATATAACGAGACATCGGTCGGTTCCTTTCGGATTTGGATTGGCGGCTCGGCTGCGCCGGGCGGCGTACTGGGCTATAGATTGACCCGGGGAGGGCCTCGGATCGGCTCCGAAGAGGCTGGGCCCGCGTGGGGTTACCGGTAGCCATCGTCTGGTCTTCTGGACTTGCGGCCCGTCTGGATCGCGAGGTTAAGAAGGCGCTCAGGCGATCCGATCCGACAGGACCACGCCCTTACGGGGCGCCGACGAAACCCCGATGAGCGCCGATGATTCCCCGAGGGTGATCGATCTGGCACGCCAAGAGCGGTTCCAACTCGGCGCGATCGAGGTGCGGCCGTCCACCCGAGAACTGCTGGTCGGCGACCGGCGCGATGTGCTGGAGCCGCGCGTCATGCAGGTGCTGGTGGCGCTGGCCCGCCGGCGCGGCGAGGTGGTCTCGCGGCATGACTTGATCGATGAATGCTGGGGCGGGCGCGCCGTCAGCGAGGATGCGGTCCACCGCTGCATTTCGATGGTCCGGCGACTGGCGACGGCCTATGGCGGATTCAGCGTCATGACGGTTGCGCGGGTGGGCTATCGGCTGAGCGCCGATGAGCCGACGTCGCAGGGCGGGGCGGAGCCCGATTCACCGACAGCAACTTCATCCCCGCAGGACGGGGCGCCCCTGCTAGCCGTGCTCGCTTTCGACAACCTCTCGGGTGACGCCGACACTGCCTACTTCTCGGATGGAGTCGCGGAAGAGATTTTGCACGCGGTCGCACGCGCGCCAAACCTGCGGGTGATCGCCCGCTCATCCAGCTTCCAGTTCCGCGGGGCCGACAAGGCGGTGCGCCGCGTCGTGGAAGATCTGAAGGCGACGCACTTGCTCGACGGCTCGGTGCGCCGGGCCGGATCGCAGGTGCGCATCTCCGCCCAGCTGGTCGACTGCGCCAGCCAGACGATGCTCTGGTCCGAGCGCTTCGACAGGGATCTGGCCGATGTGCTGGCGGTGCAGGACGAGATCGCTACGGCCGTCGCGGCGGCGCTGAAGGTCGCTCTCGCGCCCGCGACGCCCGCGGGATCGATGAACGCGGCGGCTTACGACCTTTTCCTGAAAATGCAGGCGGAGCTGACGACCGCGACGGCGGAGGAGGCTATCCGGCGGCTCGAACCCTTCACCACGCTGGCGCCCGACTTCGCCCCGGCCTGGGCGCGCCTGGCGCTGGCGCGTTCGTATCAATTGCGGTGGGGCGAGCGGAAGACGCCGTACGCCGAGGCGCGGGAGGCGGTCGTGCAGGCGGCCGAGACCGCCCTTCGCCTGGACCCCAAGTCGGGCGTGGCCTGGATGGCGCTCAGCGCGCTGCAACCGCTGGCGCGCTACGCCGAGCGTGAGCGATTGTTGAGGGCGGCGGTATCCGCATCGCCGAATGAAGTCCGTTGTGACGTTGGGCTGGGCGAATTCCTGGACCAGGTCGGTCGAACGCGCGAGGCGATGGTCACGCTTCGCGGCGCCTTCGAGCTCGACCCCCTGTTCCCGGCAACAGTGTATCGGCTGGGAGATTGCCTCTTTCGGGTAGGCGCCTACGAGGCTGGGCAAAGCTTCCATGCGGAGTGCCGACGCCGCTGGCCGAACGCGTTTGACTTCGGAACGCAGGCAGCCGGTTGGGCGGCGTTTTCGGGTGACTGGAAGCGCTTCGACGAAATCATGGAAGCCACGCGGGCGGCGGGTCGCGAAACACCTGCATGGAAGCAGCTGATGACCGCTGTCGACGCGATTCGCGGCCGCAATCCGTACTACGCCGGATGGCTGTTGCAGTCGCTGAAAGCCCGGGTAGCTGCCGGGCGATCGCCCAACCTGTCCGGGATACAGGTGCTGTTCAAGCTCGGTCTCAGAGAGGAGACTTTCGCCCTGCTGGAAGAGGCGTCCTTTGCCTCAATGTTCGCAGAGGAGGGGCGGAACCCGGCCGGCGCCTCCACCCCGGCGCTGATCTTCGACCGCGTGCTGTGGGGAGAAGAGATGCGCGATCCGCGCTTCGTGCGGCTTTGCGCCAAGATGGGTCTCGCCGACTACTGGATGGCCACAGGTCATTGGCCCGACTGCGCGGACGATGTCCCCTACGACTTCCGCGCGGAGGCGCGTCGCCTGACAGGCGCCCCCACGCACTGAGCGGACTCCCGGACGACCGGGCCGGACGTGGACTAAGCACGCCTCTATAGGACACTTTCGGGGCCATGCCTCACCAGCCCACGTCCTTGACCGATCAGGCCGCCTCTTCGGTCGGCTCCTCGGTCACGAAGCCCTTCCAGCCGGCCATGTAGTTCACGAAGGCCGGACCCAGGCGCTGGCCGCGCAGGTAGGCGCGGGTCACCGGCAGAGGCGTCGAACCAAACTCGGGATCGGCTTCCACACGACGGGGGAAGTCGTGGTGGAGGATCGCGGCGCGGCCCAGGATCGGGAAGTCGAGGCCGTGCTCCAGTACCCGCCGGCTGTCCGCTGCGCTCATCAGCTTGCCCGCGGCGCCCAGACGGGTGTTCCCGCGCGGCAGTTCCGCGAACCAGTCGATCAGCGGCTTGGACGCGAACTCTTCCTCCATAGGCGTTTTGAAGACGTCCCACAGCGACATGTCGAGATAGTCGAGGTCGCCTGAGACGAGCATCCGCGCCGCCAGATCCTTCTGCTCGGCGAAGCGCAGGCCAAAGCGCTCGGGCGACAGCCGGAGACCCAGCTGGAAGTCCTTGCGGGTTTGGGCGCGCACGCCCGCAATGATCTCGAAGATCAGCCGGGCGCGGTTCTCGGGCGATCCGCCGTAGCGATCGGTCCGCTGGTTCAACTCGGGGCTGAGGAAGGCGCAGAGGATGTAGCCATGGGCGCCGTGCAGTTCGACGCCGTCAAAGCCTGCCTTCTCGGCCCGCAAGGCCGCGGCGATGAAGTCGTCACGCAGC
>JAFANN010000196.1 GCA_019232665.1 Caulobacteraceae bacterium
AAGATCGGCGCCGGCACGGGACGGTCGAGGATCAAAGGATCCTGGCGCTCGCGGTCCCGCAGAATCAGCAGGTTCTTGAGCAGGCGCAGAGTATCCCAGCGCGTTGAGACGCGGCCGAAGAGGTTGAGGTCCGCCTCTTCCCGGTAAGCGCGCAGCAGATGCTCGAGCGCCTCCTCGATCGGCTCGGGACCGAAGTCGTGCAGGCCGGTCTTCCTCCGGGCGAGGTTCATCAGGCGGTCGGCCTCCGGACGGGAGGAAGGCGTGCGCCGGTTGGAGAGGCCGTCCAAATCCGAAAGCAAGTGAGCCTGGGTCACAACCTTCTCCGCCGCCGCGTCCCTGCCGTAGGGAGCGGCGCAGCGCGCGGATCGCCGGAGACCGCGGCCCGCGCCTGTTGGCGTCGCGGCGGTTCCGGGCGTCCCGCCCGCTAACGCTTCGGCCCCCGGCCGGTTGCAGCCATCAGCCCCACGTCCAGACGCATGATCTGGAACATGGCGCACGACAAGATATGGCCAAGGCCACGTCGAGAGAAAGAGGAAACAGGCGCCATGGGGACGTCTTTGCGGCGGGCGCAGTCGGTTGGTCGCGTTCCCTTGCTCGACGCAGTGCATTAAAGCCCGTCGCGATGCGAGATACTTCCACGGCCCCCGCGGCTCCCTCCGGCCTCAATCGCCGGACCCTGGGCCTCGCACTTGGCTCCATGGGCGTGGTCTTTGGGGACATCGGCACGAGTCCGATCTACGGCTTCAAGACCGCCGTGACCCAGGCCTCGCGCGGCCACGTGGGCGAGCCGGAGATCTTCGGCGTTATTTCCCTGACGCTGTGGGCCCTGATCATCGTGGTCACGGTCAAGTACGTCGCCTTCATGATGAGGGCGGACAACAAGGGCGAGGGCGGCATCCTTTCCTTGATGGCCCTAGCTCAGGGCGCCATGGGCGGGCGGACGCGCACGATCCTGGTCCTGGGCATGTGCGGGGCGGCGCTGTTCTATGGCGACGCGATCATCACACCCGCGATCTCGGTTCTGTCGGCTGTCGAGGGGCTCAAGACCGCCCCAGGTCTGGCGAGCATGATCACGCCGTCGGTCGAGATCGCCATCACCCTGGTCGTGCTCATTGGGCTGTTCATGGTGCAGTCCCGTGGGACTGCCAAGGTCGCGGCGTGGTTCGGCCCGATCTGCCTCGTCTGGTTCATCGCGATCGGCCTCCTGGGTCTGTCTCACATCCCGACCGAGCCGCGCATCCTGCTTTCGATCAACCCTCTGGTCGGCTTGGATTTTCTCGCCAAGCACGGCGTCATCGGTCTTTTCGTCCTTGGCTCTGTCTCGCTGACCATCACAGGCGCCGAGGCGCTCTACGCTGACATGGGCCACTTCGGCCGCCTGCCGATCCAGGCCGCCTGGTTGGGAGCGATCTTCCCCGCTCTCGCGCTCAACTATCTTGGCCAGGGCGCCTTCGCCCTGCACTTTCTGAAGAGCGGGGGATCGACGGACCAGGACTGGTTCTTCCTGATGGCGCCGGCGGTGACGCGCGTGCCGCTGGTCGTGCTGGCCACGGCCGCGACGATCATCGCCAGCCAGGCGGTGATCAGCGGCGCCTATTCCCTGTCGAGTTCGGCGATGCAGATGGGCCTGCTGCCGCGCCTGGAAGTGAAGCGGACTTCGGGAGAACACGCCGGCCAGATCTACGTGCCGACAGTGAACATCCTGCTCATGCTGGGCGTCATCCTCCTGGTCGGAATCTTCAAGAATTCGGACTCACTGGCTGACGCGTACGGCTTCGCCGTGACTGGCACCATGTCGGTGACGACGGCCCTCGCGGCCGTGGTGGTGCGCCGGCTGTGGAAATGGAGTCTGCTGCTCACAGCCCTGGTGGTGGCGCCGCTGCTGGCGGTGGATCTGGCGCTGTTCAGCGCCAATTCCCTCAAGCTGCTCTCCGGCGGCTACGTTCCCCTGGCGATCGCCACGGCCATGGCGATCGTCATGTCCACCTGGATCCGCGGCAGCGCGATCATCGGCGAGAAGGCGCGACGCGAGCGGCTGCCGTTGAGGGACTTTCTCGCCTCGCTCGCGCGTCGGCCTCGTCATCAGGTGCCGGGTGTCGCCGTCTATCTCACTTCCGATCCCGAGCTGACCCCCGGCGCCCTGCTGCACAACCTCAAGCACAATGGCGTGCTCCATCAACTCAACGCCATCGTCAACGTGACGACCGCAGACGAGCCGCGGGTGCCTCCGGAGGCCCGCGCAAAAGTCGAGCGACTCAACGACAGCTTCGTGCTGATCAGCCTAGCGTTCGGGTACATGGAGACGCCGGATGTCCCCGCGGCGATCGCTCATCTCGACGCGCCCGGTTTGTCGTTCGAGCCGGCGGCGACGTCCTACTTCCTCGGCCGGCGGACGATCGTGCCGACGCACGACCGCGGACTGCGCCGTCTGCAGGACCTGCTGTTCGTGGCCCTCAACCGTAATTCCGCCGATCCGAGCGACGTGTTCGGCATCCCGCCTGGCCGGGTCGTGGAGATGGGCGTGCAGGTCGCCGTCTGATCAGGGCGCGTTCCGCAAAAGTGGGACGCGCGCTAGTGCGCGCCCGAACAGTGCCCGCGGAGCATGAAGCGGGCGCGCTGGTTGCGAAGGACGTACTCGCCGCTCATCCGGTCGACGTAGGAGAGCTTGCCCTCGTGCTCCTCGAGCACGATGCGCCGCATGTTCATGGACACGAACGCGTACTCGTCGCGCTGTAGCAGCCCGTGTCCAAAGTCGTCGGAAATGCGAACGGTGCGCGTCGCCGGGTTGATGACGATCTGGCGCCTCCAGTGGGTCATCCCATGGTCGGGGCGGTTGGCCTGCACCTGGCAATCCAGCACCATGTCGGCCTGCGCCGCGGTCGCGAGCGCCAGCGCCAGTCCCGCGACCACCCCTGCTATCCCTGCCTTCGACTTCACCCTGAGCCTCCTTCGAACCTTTCTCCGGAAGGGTGACGGCGGCGACGGCATGACGCAAGACCGAGGCTGGCGCAGGACCGCCGCGGGGCGTAGAGGCGCGCGGGGGCTCATGATTTTCGATCGAGGTCCCGCCCCAAAATGAAGACCGTCCTGGCGCTTGCAGCCTGCGCCTCGCTTCTGACCATGACCGCCGCCATTGCGGCCGAGCCCTCTCCGAAGACCCAGACCCCGACAGAGGCGCAGAAGCCGTCGGCCACCGCCACGGCCTCGCCGGATCGCGGCGTCCTTTTCGCCCCGGAGGCCGTGAGCAGCGAAGGGACGGTCACGGT
Organism: Caulobacteraceae bacterium; assembly: GCA_019232665.1. Classification (GTDB taxonomy): domain Bacteria; phylum Pseudomonadota; class Alphaproteobacteria; order Caulobacterales; family Caulobacteraceae; genus Acaudatibacter. Next base: position 3,267 of record JAFANN010000196.1, read on the forward strand.
CGAGGGGCAGCGGATCGACTATCGCGCTGTCGCCGGCACGATCATCGTGCACCCCAGAGGCTGGGACGACGCGGCCAACGTCGAACAGTCCTCGGAAAAAGAAGAAAAGGACCTCGGCGAGGAGAAGAACCCGAAGGCCGAGGCCTCGATATTCTATGTCGCCTATTTCAAGAAAGGCGTCCCATCGGCCGACCGACCGATCACATTCATCTACAACGGCGGGCCCGGGTCCTCGACGGTCTGGCTGCACATGGGCGCCTTCGGCCCGCGCCGGGTGGTGACCGCCGACGACAGCCATACGCCCGCCGCTCCCTACCGCCTGGTCGACAACGCCTACAGCCTGCTCGACGCCAGCGATCTGGTGTTCATCGACGCGCCCGGCACGGGCTTTTCGCGTATCGCCGGCAAGGATAAGGAGAAGGCCTTTTTCGGCGTCGACGCCGACGCCCACGCCTTCGACCAGTTCGTCCTCGGCTTCCTCGCCAAATACGGCCGCTGGAATTCGCCCAAGTACCTGTTCGGCGAGAGTTATGGCACGCCGCGGTCCGCGGTCCTGGTCAACGAGCTGGAGACGAGCGACGACGTCGACTTCAACGGGGTGATCCTGCTCTCGACGATTCTCAACTTCGATCTGTCGGCAGACGGGCCCGAACTTAACCCCGGCACGGAAGAGCCCTACATCGTCGCCCTGCCGACCTATGCCGCGAGCGCCTGGTACCACAATCTTATCCCAGGTGGCCGCCCGGCCGATCTGGGCGGCTTCCTGAAGGAGGTCGAAGATTTCGCGGCCGGCGACTACGCCCACGCCCTCCTGCAAGGGGATCAGCTCGATCCGGCCCAGCGCCAGTCAATCGCCGAGCGCCTCGCCCGCTACACGGGTCTGCCGGTCGCCTACATCCTGAAGGCCAATCTTCGCATCGACGTCGGCGAGTTCCAGAAAACTCTGCAGGGCCAGGCGGGACTCACGACCGGGCGCCTCGACACCCGCTTCTCCGGTCCCGCGCTCGATCCCCTGAGCAAGGAGGCCGAGTACGACCCACAGTCGGCTGCGATCGGCTCGGCCTATGTCTCACTGTTCAACGA
>JAFANN010000325.1 GCA_019232665.1 Caulobacteraceae bacterium
GTGGGTCTCGCGGTGATCGTAGGGACCATTCTCCTCATCATTCCGGGGGTCCTCGTCACCCTCGCCCTGTGCGTGGCCTTTCCGGTCCGGGTCGCCGAGCGTCGTGGCGTGTTCGCATCAATACAGCGCAGCCGTGATCTCACCCGCGGGTATCGGTGGCGAATCTTTCTAGCGTTCCTGGCCTACTTCGGGGCCGTGGTGGTTCTACAAATGGTCATCGGGGTTGTTCACCTCGTGCTTCCGCTCTCCGCGGCCTCCTGGGCGATCGCGGTGACGCCCCTCGTGTCTGGCGTCACTAGCTTGGTGGGCGCGGTGGGCATCGCCGTGGTCTATTGCGAACTGCGCGCCGCCAAAGAAGGCGCGAGACCGACTGACGTCGCAGCCGCCTTCGAGTAACCGGCTGACGCCTCACCCCACGTCGAACTTGTCCTTGCGGCGGCGGCCGAACAGCAAGCGCTGTTCGAGCCGTCCGCGCAGGGCGGCGTAGTAGGCGGTGAGGAAGTCGACGTCGCCTTCGCCGGGCGCGGGCGCCCATCCGATGCGTCCGCGAATGCGCTCGGCGACGAGCGTGACGGTGCGCGGGTCGAGCTTGCGGAGGACGCCTTCGAGGAGGTGCAGTTCCTTCACGCCGTAGGCGTCGACCTGCTCGGGGGTGAAAGCAAAGCGCTCGGCGTCAACTCGAATGGGCGTGGCGAGGTCGTTAAGCAGCATCGGAGTTGACGCCCGCACCACCCAGCTGCCTGCGACGAGGTCGCCGGGCCTCAGCCGGTCCCGGTTGAAGAGGGGGAAGAAGAGGAAGATCCCGGTCCAGGTGAGCGCCAGGAGCACGATCACCGCGTCGACCGGCTCGCCGACCGCGCCGGAGAGCGCGATCAGGGTCAGGGGGAGAAAGACCTCGATCTCGCGCATGGCGTTGCGGACCAGGATCGACTCCGCGCCGAGCCGGCCGCCGTCGCGCGCGACGACCCGCAGGCGCATGAACCGCTTGCCCGGCGTGGCCCCTCGGGGGCTCATTTCAAAGAGGGTGAAGTAGAAGGCGCGCAGCACGAAGAAACCGGCGAGCCAGATGATCACGATCACCTCGCCCGACTTTGCCCCGACAGCCCATCCAGCCAGGCCGACGCCGATCGTCAGTACGACCAGGGCCGCGGCGATGATCAGAAGGTCGGTAAGGAAGGCCGCGGCGCGGTCGCCGACCGATCCCAGGGCGATCGGCAGGGCCACGCCCTCCGGCGTCACCAGCGCCCGCATCAGGCCGGTCTCGAAGTCCACCGGCGCGGCCCTCACCGCCGACGCTCCGAGGGCAGGTAGAAATAGGCCAGCCAGAGCGTCAGGCTGAACGCGCCGATGCCCCAGCGGACGAGATCGGCCTTGATCAGTTGACGCGCCACCCCCTCCAGCACGCCGGCGAAGGCGAGCATCACCAGCACGCCGGCCATGACCGTTCCGGCCGTCCGCCCGGCGGTCGCAGCCGCTTCCAGGCGGGTCCGCTCTCCGGGGAAGGCGACTGCCCAGCCGATCCGCATGCCCGCCGCGCCGGCGAGTATGGTGGCGAAGAGCTCGGTCGCGCCATGGATCGCAAGCCAGCCTCCGAGTTGGAAGCCAAGACCTCGCGAGGCGTAGAGCGCCAACAGGGCTCCGAGAGTCAGCCCATTCGCGCCCATCATCGCCGCGGCGGGCACGCCGAAGGCGAAACCCAGCGCGAAGGCGAGCAGGGAGACCTGGGCGTTGTGGGTGAAGAGGAAGGTGGCGAAGGCGGTGAGGAACTGACTGTCGTCCCCGCCATAGATCGCGGCCCTCAGAGTCTCGGTGGAGGCGGCTGGGTCGCGGCCATGGGCGAGTTGGGCGGGAAGGATCGACCCGTACCAATCGGAGTCGGAGGTGACGAGGGCGTAGCCGACGCCTACGGCGATCACGAAGATCGCTGTGGCCAGGGCCGTCTCTCGCCATAGCGCCTTCACCGCCGCCGGCCAGTCGTTGAGGAAGAAGCGCTTCACCCGGTCGCGCACGCGGCCCCGCGCGCCGTAAACGAAGAAGTAGGCCCGGGCGACGAGCGCCTCGAGATACGCGAGCAGGGCCGCCTCCAGGGCGATGGCGCGCGCCACCGACAGGGATGAGACCGCTGACCGGTAGAGCAGGGGAAGTTCGAGCAGCTCGGCGTCGGTGAACCCGCCAATCCGTCCGGCTTCCGCCCGTGTGAGCAGGGATTCCAGCCGCCGCCAGTCGCCCTCGCGTTCGGCGCGGAAGCGGTGACTGCGCAGCTCGAGCGGCTTCACAGCAGTTCCGCCCGCTTGATCTGGAGGTAGGCGTCGATCAGCGCCGCACCCATGCGCGCGGCCGGCGCTTCGACCACCTGCACGCCCAGCCGAGCGAGGCGGGCGAGGACGACCTGGCGGGCCCTCAGCAGGCCGCGCGCCGTCACCGCCCGGGCGACGGCTTCGGCGGTGTCGGGAGGGGCGCGTACGGCCGCGTCGAGTTCAGGGTCCTCGAAAACGACGAAAAGTACCACGTGGCGGCGCAGCAGCCGCGTCACGTTCTCGACCATCAGTTCGGCGCTCGTAGCGTCGGCGAACTCGGTGAAGATCACAATCAGCGAGCGCCGGTCGATCAGGGCCCCCAGCTGGGTGAGGCCGAGGGTGAAGTTGGTCTCCGCCTCGCTGTAGTCGAGGCGCGCCAGGTGTCGCTGCAGCCGAGGGAACGCCGCCGCCCCGCTCACGACGCCGGAAAAACCGCCTGGTCGAGCGTCGAAGCCGTAGGCGCCGGCGCGGTCTCCGGTCTTGAGCGCGACGAAGGCCAGAAGCAGGGCGGCGTTGATCGCGCGATCCACGCGTGGCGCACCATCGAGCGGCGAGCACATCTCGTGGCCAGTATCGATCGCGACGATGACCGGATGGTTCCGCTCGGTGCGGAACTCCTTGACCAAGAGCTTGTGGTGGCGAGCCGACTGCTTCCAGTCCACCGTCCGTGGGTCGATCGCGCCTCTCGCCTCGTTGAGCGCGTGGAAATCCGATCCATCGCCCGTGTCCAGCTGGAGCTTGACGCCCATGAGCGCGTCGCGGGCGAAGAGACGGATCGCCTCGGCCTTCACCCCTTCAAGGTCCGGCAGGACGGGAACCGTTCGGGGAGCTTCGCCGTGGATCTGCGTCCAGGTAAGTCCCAGGGGACCGGTCCAGCGCAGCCAGGACTCCCCGATTTGACTGAGACCGCGTCGCCGAGGTTCGAGCGTCAGGCGCGCCGTCGCCTCTGCGCCCGCAAATTGCAGGCGCGCGACGGGCGGCTCCGTTCGCACGAGCGGGGACTCGCCGATGGCGATCTCCGCACGGCGAGGCGGCCGGCCGGCGAACCGCGCCGTGGCCAGCGCTTCGCTCGAGCGACCCATGCCGAGGGAGGCTGGAAGATCCAGCGCCAAGTCCGCCTCAGCGCGCGAGGCGCTCGACAGGGCGTCGAGGAGCATCAGCCCGAGTACGAAGATCAGCCAGACGGCGCCCGTCACCCACAGGCGGGGCGTCAGCAGGCCCAGGAGCAGGGCGACGGGCGCGCCAGCGGCCGCCAGGGCCACCGCCCGCCGCGTGGGATAGATCACCGCGGCGCCTCGACCCGCTCGATCAAGGCGCGCAGGGCGTCGTCGACGCTACGGCCCTCGATCTCGGCGGACGGTGAAAGGATCACCCGGTGCCGCAGGGCCGGCAGCACGAGGGCCTTGGCGTCGTCGGGAATGGCGTAGTCGCGACCTTCAAGGGCCGCCCGACCCCGCGCGGCGAGGGCGAGCATCGCCGCTGCGCGGGGGCTCGCGCCGGCCTCGATGTCCGGACTCTCCCGTGTCGCCCGCACCAGGGCGACGACATAGTTCACCACCTCGTCGGCGAGCCGGACCTGCGAGACCGCTTCCGCCGCGGCGGCGAGGGCGGCGGCGTCGGCGACAGTCTCGACGCCAAGCGCCGCAGGGTCGGGCGAGCCGGCGCGCAGGCCATGTCGGGCGACGATGGCGCGCTCCTCGCCCTCAGTCGGATAGGGAAGGGTCTGCTTGAACAGGAACCGGTCGAGTTGCGCCTCGGGCAGCGGATAGACCCCCTGCTGCTCGATCGGATTTTGCGTCGCCACGACCGTGAAACGGGGGCTGAGCGCATGGGGCTTGCCGTCCAGGGTGACCACCCGCTCCTGCATCGCTTCGAGCAGGGCGGCCTGGGTCTTGGGCGGCGTGCGGTTCACCTCGTCGGCCAGCAGGAACTCGCAGAAGATCGGCCCGCGGGTGAGGGCGAATGCGCCGGTCTGAAAGTTGAAGACGTTGGCACCGAGGATGTCCCCCGGCATCAAGTCCGGCGTGAACTGGATGCGCCCGAACCCCAAATCCAACGCTCGGGCGAAGCACTGCGCCAGCAGCGTCTTGGCTGTTCCCGGAGGTCCTTCGAGGAGGATGTGACCGCCGCTCACCAGGGCGGTGAGCATCAGGTCCACCGTCTGCGCCTGGCCGGTGACGGCCTTGGCCACTTCCGTCCGCAGGCGATCCGCCAGCGCACGCACTTCCTCGACGTTCAAGCGATCACCCCCCAGCGCGCCCTGACTCTCAACGAGCCTCGTTTATCTAGTCCGGTCAAGCTCTTGCAGCGTCGCGGTTTGCTCAGGCGTCTTCGCCGGTGAGGGCGAGCCGCCAGCGGCGCAGCCTGCCGGCTGCAGAGAGCATCTCCGGGAGAGAGCGCGCATCCCGCGCTGCATTGCGCAAGTCGGCTAGGCGTTCGCTCGCGCCGCGCTGCGACGCCATGCGATCGAGGTCCTCGTCGGTGAGCTCGTTTGGTGCGCCCGTCGCCTTCGCCGCGAGTTCCGCTGTGAGGTCGGCGTAAGGGCCGCCCATGCGCGCCTCGCGACCGGCCATCCGGATCATCGCTGCTGAGTTGTCGATAAGGGCCGCCTTTCCCAGAGCCAATGCTCGCTCAGGTCGCCGGGCAGGGCCAAAGCGGCAGAAGGCCTGCCATCCGGCGAGGGTGGCCGCGGCGGCCAGGCAAAGCGTGACGGCCACGAACGGCGGGTCGAAGAGCAGGCGTAACACGCTGCGCTCGCGACCGAGGCCATTGAGCCGCACGTCGAAGATCACCGGTCCGTCGCCGCTGCGCAGAACCCCAAGGATCTCCATCGCCGAGGCGAAGGCGCGGCCGTCGCGCAAACCCTGGTTGTTCATCAGGTCAGGGTCCGAGAGGACGTACAGCTCACGCTGCGTGTCTTTCACCAGGATCGGATTGCCGGCCTGATCCGTCAGCACAGGCAGCCAGCTTCCGCCATGGAAGGTTTGGAGTCGGTTGATCGCGCCGGTCGGGAAGGTCTCGCCGCTCGAGAATGGAGCGCCCGAGGCCGTTAGGACCGTCGACGCGGTTCCGCTGTGACGTCGGACGTTCGCGACAAGGAAGCTCTGGCCCGTGGGAACCGGATCCGTGACGGGCGCCATTCGGCGAACCCATCCGATGTGCCGCGGATCGGGCGCCGTGAGCCATTTGGGTAGAATCACAAGGGTGGGACCGCCGAACTCGTTAGCGAGGGGCAAAACCTCGTTGCGGTCGGCGGAGACGCCGGGAGTGATGATCAGGAGGCCGCTGGGATGATTGCCCCGTAGCGGCGCGCGATTGATGGTCACCACGTCGCCCGCCAGACGCAGGCCCTTGGCGAGCCCCGCGAAACCCACGGCCGAGCGCGAAAGCGCATGCGCCCCGCCGTTGTCTCCCTGCCGCAGGTCCGGCTCGTAGGGGATGAGCACGGCGAAGGCGGCGAAGGCGAATACGCCCACGAGGACTACGGCGAGCGCCGTGGCGCGGGACATCACGGGCCGCTCGCTCACGCCCAGGCCTCCGGAAAAGCGAAGGCTTCATACGCGTTGCGGCAACGGGTGAATCCTGCCTGACCCGCCGCGTGTCCGGCGAAGGCGCTGGCCTCGACGATCCGCGTCATCTCGGCGAAAGCTCCGCGCGCGGCGGCGGGGAGGCCCGGCAGCGCGGAAATGTCCCGGGCCGTCAAGGCCGGCCGCACGAGCCTGGGCCGCTTGGACTCGATGTCCTGGACCCCGCGATGAAGGAGCAGGCGCACCGCCTCGTCATATCGCCCGGCAGCGGCCAGGCGATCCGCGTCCTCGAGCAGGGCCAGAGCCACCGTTCGATCCGGCCGCCAGTCAACGAGCGCGGGCCGCTGCGGCTGTCGCCGCCTGAACTGCCGCACGCCCGTGACCTGCACGACGACCAGATAAAGGACCAGCGCAAGGGCCAGTCCAAGACCAACCCAGACCACGATCCGCAGGACTGGGAGAACGGCCTGAATCAGCTCTCCGATCGCGCGGATCAGGGAAACCAGCCAGGATGGAGGATGCGGCGGAGGCGCCGCATCGGCGAAGCTCCACTGTAGGGAGTGGTCGCGCAGCAGGCGTTCGTGAATGGACGACAGGTTGCTGGGCGCAGAACTCATCGTCCGCCGCCACCGCCGTCGCCGCCAGTCTCCATCATCGCATTCTCCCCCCAAGGCGAAGACTAGCGAGGTGTACTGGTTGACGCCACGTCCAAGCTTGTCCGGGCCGCGTCGCCTCAGCCATCATCCCAAACCTTAGAGGAGTGGGTGATGAACGATCTCGATTTCACCGGCCGGCGGGTGCTGGTCGTCGGCGGCTCCAGCGGCATCGGCAATGGCATCGCTCATGGCTTCCGTGAGCGAGGCGCGAAGGTCGCTGTCTGGGGCACGCGTCCGACGGCGGCTGATTACAAGGACGAGGAGGGCTCTGACCTCGAGGGGCTGGACTACGTCTCGGTGGACGCCTCCGACGAGGCCGCCGTGCGTGCGGCTGCGGAGAAAACCGGCGAGTTGGATGTCCTCGTCGCCTGCCAGGGGACGGTCATCTATCGCCGCGGCGAGTTCGAGATGGGAGGCTTCCGCAAGGTGGTCGACGTCAACCTAAACAGCCTGATGGCCTGCGCCCTGGCTTTCCACGACGCCCTGGCCGCCTCGCGTGGTTCGCTGATCCTGGTGAGCTCGACGGCCGCCTTTCGCACGACGTTCGGCAATCCCGCCTACAACGCCTCAAAGGCCGGCATCCTTGGTCTCACGCGCGCCCTCGCGCAGGCCTGGGCGGGGGAGGGGATCAGGGTCAACGGCATCGCGCCGGGGCTCGTGGACACCAAGCTGACGAAGGTGACGACCGGCCGGCCAGACCGCCTCGCCGGCGCCCTGCGCAGCATACCGGCGGGCCGCCTGGGCACGCCGTACGACATGGCCGGCGCGGCCCTGTTCCTGGCCTCGCCGCTGGCGTCCTACGTGGTCGGCCAGACCCTCGCCGTGGACGGCGGGCAGATGCTGTAGCAGTTTCTCGCAGCGCTCTTTTCTTTCGCCACCCCCAACATCTCGTCATCGTCGGGCGTAAGTCCCGGCGACCCATGGTTGGGTTACCGCCATGCTGGCAATGGCCGCGCCGGCGCGGCCACGGCAGGCCGCTCGCCGAGCCGATCGATGGGTCGCCGGGACTTACGCCCGGCGATGACGGAATTAAGAGAGTGGAAGCCGCTACTAAGTCGCCGCGAGCGGATACGCCCGCGCGGGCAGGATCCGAAGCCGGCGGCGCGCAGATTCGAGATCCTCGCCGAGCACGTGGCGGTAGTCTTCGCCGAGCAACCAGGCCGCGCGTCGTCCGCGGCGCCAGCCTTCGAAGATGGCGCGCAGAGCGCCGAACTCCCGTTGCTTGGCCGCCTGGACGGCGGCGCCCAGGGCGATGAAGCCCCAGCCCATGCCGCCGGTCTGGGCGAAGGAGAACGCCACCAGCGAGGCCTCGCCCAGGCCGTCGCGGCCGTAACCGCTGAGGACATGCCAGAGATCGTGGATGTCGCGCGTGCGGCGGCCGAACCAGGCGTAGGGGTTGGCCGGGTCGATCGGCTGGGCGCCGTTCACGCTGCGGCTCACCTCGGCCAGGCCCTCGGCGCTGAGCCCTTCGGCGTGTTTCCAGGCGAAGTAATGGGCGCCGACAGTCCCGGGCGCGAACTTCGCCATACCCGCGTCGTCGTCCAGGATCGGCGCCATCTCGGTGCGCGCCGCCGCCAGCTCCGCACCCGGCGCTGTCCGCAGCAGACGCCGATAGCCTTTCACCGTCGCGCCGCCGTTGAGCGCGCGCATGATCTCGAACACCTTCGCGGTGTCCTCCTTGTCCCGCAGGAGCGCGCGCAAGGCGCGGAGGGCCCGTAAGGGATAGAGGCGCGGAACGGGGTAGGGAAGGGCGAGATCGGTCATAGCGGACTCCGGAGTGGCACAATCTTTACATCGTTTAGTTTGGCTCTGAAAGGGGTTGAGTTTGGACGCGGCTCCGGTTCCCTTGCGGCGACGCTGCCCGCGCGAGGACCCGCATGACCGACGATCTCTCAACCCGTCTCGACCGCGCCGTCGCGCGTCTCGCAACCGCCTTTCCGGGTCCGGGCGGGGCCTGCGCGGTGCTGAAGGATGGCGAGACGCTCGTCCGCCATGCCTGGGGCTACGCAAACGCGGAGCGGCGGATCGCCTTCACGCCCAAGTCGCTGTTCCGGATCTGCTCGATCAGCAAGCAGTTCACCTGCGCGAGCGTCCTGGCGGCCTTTCCCGACCCGACAGTTCTGAACGACGCCATCCGCGCTCGACTGCCTGGGCTGGAAGGCCCGGCGCCGGACGCCCTTGCCCTGGCGCACAACCAGTCCGGCCTGCGCGACTACTGGGCCGTGGCGATGTTGCACGGCTCGCCGGTGGAGGCGCCGTTCGGCGACGTCGAATCCGCTCGCGTTGTCGCCGGAATGCAGAGCCTGCAGTTCGCCCCGCGCACCCGCTACTCATACTGCAACCAGAACTTCCGCATCCTCGGCGACGCCCTCGCCGAAAGGACCGGCCGCAGCCTTGCCGAGCATCTGCGTGGAAGCGTGTTCGGGCCCGCGGGCATGGAGAGCGCCTTCCTGGGGGCGGACACGCGGGCGCTGCCCGACGGGACCGACGGCTACGAGGGCTCGGCGGGGGGCGGTTTCCGCGCGGCCGAGAACCGGATCATCTGGACCGGTGACGCCGGCATCGCGGCCAGTCTCGACGACATGATCGCCTACGAGCGCTGGGTCGACGCGACGCGTGACGACGCGGACGCTCTCTACAGCCGCCTGTCCACGCCCGTGACCTTCGGCGATGGTGCGGAGGCGACCTATGGCTTCGGGCTCGGCCGCAGCGTCGATTTCAACCGCCAGGTGACCGGCCACGGCGGCGCGCTGCGGGGCTGGCGCAGCCACCGCCTATATGTCCCCTCCGATCGCGTCTCCGTGGTCGTGATGTTCAATCACCTCTCCGATGCGCGCGCAGCGGCGATGGAGTTGCTCGCCGCGACCCTGGGCGAAAGCGCTCCTAACCATAAATCCGACCAGCCCGCTCCGGACTGGCTCGGCGCCTGGATCGATCCGGAGACGCAGCTTTCGGTGCGCCTCGACACCCCCGAGACTGGCAAGGTGCGGCTCCGCTTCGGCCACTGGCCCGAGGTGCTGGATCTACAGTCCGACGGGTCGGCCGCCGCGCCTCCGGGGACGCGCCTAGTCCCCGACGGGAAGGGCCTGCGCATGGAGCGGGCGGCCGAGAACCAGTCGACGCTCTTGCGCCGCTGCGCCGAGGGCAAGCTCGTCGACGTCGCCGGCGTGTTCCGCTGCGCTGAACTGGACGCCGAGCTCACCGTGGCCGACGCCGGCGGAGCGATCTTCGGCGGCTTCTCCGGGTTCCTCGGCCAGGGGCGAATGGAACAGCTCGAACCGATCGCCCGCGACGTCTGGACCCTCCCTTGCTGGCGCGCCCTCGACCACACGCCCCCCGGCGACTGGACCGTGCTGTTCGAGCGCGACGACGGCGGCCGGGTAGTTCGCGCGGTCGTCGGTTGCTGGCTCGCCCGCGGCCTCGTCTACGAGCGGATCTGAACCGGACTAGGTTTTTTCAACCACGGACCTCACGGACCACACGGACGACTTCTTTCGGCGCTTCGCGCTCTCCTCCAGGCCGAAGGCGCTGAATTTCCGTTTGTCCGTGAGGTCTGTGAGGTCCGTGGCCAATCTTCCTTGGGATTTGCGCCTGGGGTTGCGCCCGACAACCGACGTGGCAGAAGGCTGTGCGGCAGGAGGGCGCCGGTCTTGTTACATTCCAGCATTCCACCGCATCTGCTTGCGAGCGTGCGGCCGGGCTTCAGCCTTCCGCAAGGCTTCTACCTGGACCCGACGGTCTTTGCGCGTGACCTCGACTTGCTGGCCGCTCACTGGACCTTCGCCGGCCATGTCAGCGAGTTGCGCGAGCCGGGCGACTGGGTGACGATCGAGCTCGATCCGGAATCGGCGATCGTGGTGCGCGGCGAAGACGGCGAACTGCGCGCCTTCGCCAATGTCTGCCGTCACCGCGGCTCCCGCGTCTGCATCGCGGCGAGGGGGCGGAGCGCCTTCCTCACCTGTCCCTACCATGCGTGGAGCTATGAGCTGGACGGGCGCCTTCGCCGCGCCCGCGAGATGCCGGCCGGATTCGATCCTGCGGACTACGGGCTCAAGCGCCTGCCGCTGCGTGAGATCGGCGGCCTCGTCTTCGTCGCCTTCGCGCCCGACCCGCCGGCCCTCGAGCAGGGCGTTCCGGCGCTCGAACGCATGCTGAACCATTTCGCGTGGCCGACGGCCAGGATCGCCGAGCGCCGCGCCTACACGGTCGCCGCCAACTGGAAGCTCGCGATGGAGAACTACCACGAGTGCTACCACTGCGCGCCGGCGCACCCGGAGTTCGCGCGGTTGCACGCCCTGGCCCGGCCGAACAACCGCTCGCTGAGCGACGAGCCGGACGTCCTGTCGGGTCTGGCCGACTTCGAAGATTGGGAGGCGGACCGACTGGACCGCGAGGTCGTGCGTGTGATGCGCTCGCACCTCGTCGCCAGCTGCGAGACAGGCTCGCGGGATGGGCGTCGCCTGGCCCCGCCGATGGGCGAGGGCGGCCGGCGTGAGGATGGCCTGGTGGTTTTCGCCGAGGTCGGGCCCTTGAGCGCGTTCCTCGCCTATCCCGACCACGGCGTGATCTACCGATTCATTCCCCGCGAGCCCCTGCGGACGGAGATGGAGGTCATCTGGCTGGTGGAGGGCTCCGCTGAGGCAGGCCGCGACTACGATCCAGAGGCGCTGGTCTGGCTCTGGGAAGTCACGACGATCGCCGACAAGACGATCATCGAACGCAACCAGGCCGGGGTGCGCTCGCGCGCCTATGAGCCCGGGCCCTTCTCGCTGATGGAGCCGGGGACGCGGCAGTATGTGGATCGCTATGTCGCCGAGTTCGCGGCGCACGAGCCGGCGACGGCCTGATCATGGCTTATGACGCCATCATCGTCGGCGGCGGCCACAATGGCCTGACGTGCGCCTTCTATCTCGCCCGCGCGGGCCACAGAGTGCGCGTGCTGGAGCGCCGCGCGATCGTCGGCGGCGCGGCGATCACCGAAGAGTTCCACCCGGGATTTCGCAACTCCGTGGCGAGCTATTCGGTCTCGCTGCTGAACCCGAAGGTGATCGCCGACATGCAGTTGGCGCGTCACGGCCTGAAGGTCGTGATCCGGCCGCTGTCCTATTTCTCTCCGGTCGACGAGAGCCGCTACCTGATCCTCGACAAGGATCCGGAGCGCTCGCGGCGGGAGGTGGCGCGCTGGTCGCCGCGGGACGCGGAGAAGCTGCAGGCCTTCCATGACCGCCTCGATGGGAACGTGGAGCTCCTGCGCTCCCTCCTGCTCAAGACGCCGGTCAATCCGCGCGGCGGTTTCCGCGACCTGATGAGCGGCTTGGGTCTCGCCAACGAGGTCCGGCGGATGGGCGTGGCCGGCCAGGCGGACCTACTCGACCTCTTCGGCAAGAGCGCGGGCGACATCCTCGACGCCTGGTTCGAGACCGACGTCCTCAAGGGACTGCTCGGCTTCGACGCGACCATCGGCAACCACGCCAGCCCCTACACGCCAGGCTCGGCCTACGTCCTGCTGCACCA
>JAFANN010000351.1 GCA_019232665.1 Caulobacteraceae bacterium
GGGCCCCGACGTTGCCGGTGCTCGCAGCATACACGTCTGCGGCGAGGTAGATTGCGCCGATCCTGGAGATATTGTTTGCCGTGAGATTGTTGAGCGAAAGGTTACCTGCACTATCGGCCACGACAAAGAACAGAGACGTCGGATTTGTGGTCCCGTTGCTGTGGAGCGGTCCCGTATAATCCACCGAATCGTCCCAACTTCCGAACGGCGAGTCTTTGATCCCTCCAGCTGTGCTCCCAGTGAGTTTGGGTTCCGTGCCAGGAACGGTGATCGTCAACCCTGCGATCGGGTCGGTCTTGCCGGTGCTCGTGATGTTGAAGACGAGCGAGTGGTGAGTGCCGCTCTTGCCCGCGGCCTTGAAAGCCCCGGTCGTGAAGTCCACGGAAAAATCCAGCGCGCCGGTCTTGGTCTCCGTCACCGTGACCGTGCCGAGGTCCGTAACCGCGCTCGGGAAGCAGTTTTTGCTGCACCCGTTCACGGTCAGGTCGAACGTTTCCTTCATGAGCGTCGTGGCCGCGGCGGTCGAAGCCATTCCGGCGACAATGAGAGCGCCTAGTGCGGGCGTCAGGATCGTCGTCTTCATCTACCTAAATCCCACAATCCGAAACGCCCCAAAAAGGCCGCTTTCAGCCCCGCGTCACGGCACAGCCCGAGTCAGAAACAAAGATTTTCCCTGGACATTAACCCAAATTCAACGTCTTGCGCGCGAAATCGTACTAGGATCCGGATTGGGCCTTTTTGTGGCAAAGGAGCTCCCCGCTCGACTGTGCCGCCCGGTGGTCTTTGCGCCTGCTATTCGGATCCTGGCGGCGGGGAGGGGAATCTAAGCCGATCTGCTTGGAAGGCGGAGCCGGCGTAGACCTGCGGCATGCTGCGCGGGCGCATGCCTTCCTCGTCCTCCCTCAGCTTCACGCATTTGCGAACCCGGTCGGCGAGATCGAGGAAGCTGGTCGCCGGCGGCAGATTCTGGATCACACAACCGTCGAAGAACGGATACCGGTCGTTCTCGCTGCAGCCGAACGAAGATCGATCGCGGCGGGCCGCTGTGAAGACGAAGCCATCCGGACCGAGGGCCTGGGCCAGAGCCGGAACGAACGCGCCCGAGTAGCAGGCCGAGAGGATCACCGCTGTCGGCCGGCCGGGACAGGCGCGCGTCACGAGGGTTCTGAGGGTCGAAGGCGTGGCGAGCCGGTCGCCCAGAAGCACTCCGTCGGGGGAACCATGCGAGGTGACGTAGACGAGGCACCCTGCCTGGGCCTGGCGCGCCTTGGCGGCCAGGCGGCGCTGCATGAGATCCAGCTCGGGGGGATGGCTCGGGTCGGCTTCGTCAGCCGCCTCGTGGACGGACACCTCGGCAAGGTTGGACGCCAGGAATCCCTTTCGTTCGAAGGCAGTCGCCACGTCCCGGCGCGCGTTATCGAAGGCCTGGGTCGGGCGGTCTTCGTGCGCGGCGTGGTCATCGCCCGAGACGACGATAACGGCCCAGTCGGCAAAAGCATCTGCCGAGGCCGCCGCCGCGGGCTTTGACACGCCGCCGAGCGCGACGATCGCCGCCAGCAGGGCGATCGTACGCATGGCGCTACTTGTACGACTTGAACGGCGTGGGCACGGCCGTTCCGGTGGCCTTGGCCAGGAGCCGGCCCTGCTCGTCGTAGATTTCGCCTTCGGTGAAGGCCAGGGTCTTGCCCCAGCGGACCACGCGGCCAATGCCCTTCAGGCGTCCGGGCGCGGCTGGCCGGAAGAAACTCGTCTTCATCTCGGCGGTCGGGGCCACGTGCGTCATGCCCGACGCGACCATGCAGGCCACCGACATGCACTCGTCGAGCATGGCGCACAGGTAGCCGCCCTGGACCTGTTTCATCGGGTTGGAGAGCAGCTCCGCGCGGGCTTCGAACGCCACCTCGACCGTCCGTGTCTCCTGGCTCACGCTGACCATGCGGAAACCGAGCGTCTGGGAGCCAGTGGGCTGGTTCTTGGTGCGGAGGAATCTTTGAAGGATGTCGTCGTCGGTGAGCGCGGGCGCGGCCTCGGCGGGGGTCTCGCTCATCGGCGGGTCATTTCTTTCTGAATTGGTCGAGCGATACGATCTTAGGACCATCTCCCTCGGCAGCGCGAGGGGCCGCCGCCTTGGTCTCCTCGCGCCGCAGTTGCGCGGGGCGAGAAGTGGGCGGAGGTGGGCTGAACTGGAGGAGGTACTGGACGCTCGGGTCGTAGAACCGGGTGATCGCTGAGTAGGGGATGGTCAGCGTCTTGGGTTGGCCGCTGAACTGCAGGGTCACCGCAAAGGCGTTGTCGCTGGGCTTCAGGTCCCAGAACTGGTTCTGCAGGACGATGGTCATCTCCTCGGGGTAGCGGGCGAGGAGATCCTCCGGGACGGAAACCATGTCCGCGTCGGTCCGGAAGCTGATGTAGAAATGATGGTCGCCGGGCAGGCCGCGGGGCGGGGCGACGCGCGCGAGCGCAGCCTTGACGACGCCGCGCAGCGCCTCCTGCTGCAGCGCATCATAACCCATCAGGTCGCGGGGCTTATCGTCCTTGGCCATCGATTCTCGAAGGTAGCGACGCAGGCGCACAACACAAGCGCAGGCAGGGCGTGACGCGAACAGTGTGACGCTGGATGGCGATCGGCCGCAGCCTGAGCATGCGCGAAACGCGAAGTGGGGAGCTTCTGTTGCCAGGCGCTCCCCGGGCCCCGCCTGACGCTGCTAAGACGTCAGGACTTTAAGAGTCGAACTCGTCCGCACCGCATTACGCGGCGAGGGCGTGCTCTTGAGCGAAGTTATCGTTCGCAGTTAGTTTATGGCCCGGTACGGTGAGCCACGCCGAGGAAAGGCAACGTCTTTAGACGTCTGTCGATGCTGATCGGCCCCATGCCATCCCGCCGATAACGCGAGGAAGGGTTTGGTGGAGCCGCCGGGAATCGCACCCGGGTCCAGTCCGCTTATTGCACGCGCGTTTATTCCCATAGTCCGGTGTGACCCGGACGCCCCTAGATATAGGATCTGGGCGCGTTTCAGGGAAGGAGGTCGTTCGCGCAGCGCCAACGGCGATCCTTTTTTCGTCGACGGTCGGCGCGCGTTCGCCGACGGCTTAGGGTTCCGACAGCGGCTGCGCCTAGCTTCCGGTGCGCCCGAAAGGAGGGGCGATCCGATCATGAAGAACCTCTTCCACTCCGGCCGCTATCTGCTGATGGACATGGCCTCGACCATTTTCTTCCTGGCCGTCCTGACCTTGACCCACAACGTCATGCTCGGGGTCGCTCTCGGCATGGCCGTCGGCGTGCTCCAGATCGTCTGGCAGAAGGTCCGCGCCAAGCCGATCGACACGATGCAGTGGCTGAGCCTGTTCCTGGTGGTCGCGGGCGGGACCGCGACACTGCTCACGCACGATCCGCGGTTCGTGATGATCAAACCCACCGTGATCTACGCGATTGTCGGGATCGTCATGTGCAAGCCCGGCTGGATGAACCGTTACCTGCCGCCGGTCGCGCTGCAGGTGGCTCCGGACATCGCCTACGTCTTCGGCTTCATCTGGGCGGGGCTGATGTTCGCCTCAGGCGCCCTCAACCTGGCTTTGGCTTTCACGCTCAAGCCGCTGGACTGGGCGGCGTTCATGTCGGCCTGGGCCCTGTTCAGCAAGCTCGGCCTGTTCCTGATCCAATTCGCGACGATGCGGATCATTGGATCGGCTCGGGTCCGTCGGGGCGAGGTGACCCTCGCCGCCGCTTGAAACCTCCGACTTGAGGGGCGGAGCTTCGGCTCCGCTTCAGAACTCCTTTGTGATCCCCCCGAACACGCCGCGCCGCGGGCCGTACTGCGGAGCGAAGACCCCGACGCCCGTGCCGTTTCGAATTTCGATCAGTTGATCACCCACGTTGATGACGTCGAGCCGCACGATGTACGGGCCGCCCGGAACGTCCTCGAACCTGTGCGAAGCGGTCAGGTTCACCTGGATGTAGTGGGGCAGCTGCTCGCCGTTGGGGATCACCGAGCCGTCGGGTTCGGTCAGGTCAGCCCTCAACCCGCTGCCGTAGAGCGCATCAGCGCCGAAGCGGGTCCCGCGCCAGATCGGAAGTTCGTACGAGAAGCCGGCGGACGCTGTATAGGTGGCGCTATGGTCGTTGTAGATGTAGTTGTCGGCAATGTAAGCAAGTGCATCGGGTTGGAAGTTGAATTGTGCTGAAATTATGTGCTTTCCCTTGGCGGATTGCGCGGCGAAGTTCGCGTATGCCTCCAAGGGTCCGTAGTTATAGTTTGCCGAAACCTCTATACCCTTCTGGTGGGCCGAGGCGTAGTTGAAAGGTGTGAGGATGATCGGGGCGCCGAACTGGCCCTCGTCGACCTCGTGCTTGTCCTGCTTGTCGTAGTAGTCCAGCCCAAGGGTCAGGTAGTGGCCCACGAGCTGGTGGACCCCGATGTCGTAGTAGTCGGCGCGTTCGGCGTAGGGCGTGGTGTCGAGCGTCACCGCCGAGGCGGCGCTGGTTCCGACGAACAAGTTGACACTCTTTTGACCGATCAGTTCAAACGGCGGCGGCGAGAAGTAGCGCGAGTAGCCCATGTGGAAGGTCGTCGTCGGGAACACCTTCCAGACCAGGTTCGCGCGCGGACTGACCTGGTTCTCGTCGCGGTAGCCGTTGAACTGGTCGAAGCGCAGCCCGTAGTTGAGCGTGAGGTTCTGGCGGATCTTCCACTCATCCTGAAGGTAGACGCTGGTGGTCGTCGCCGTCTTCGATCCATCGTCGACGATCGTGACGGGCGAGAAGGGTGGCCCGTTGATCTGCGCGCCGCTGCTGTCGACCAGGAAGACCTGGGAGGCCGTGTCGCTGATCGAACGGTCGATATCGACAAACAACCCGGCGCGGATCGTGTGGTGGGGCGTGGCGCGATAGACGCCCTCGATCTGCACGTCGCCGGCGGAATCGCTCTTGCGGGCGTTCTGGGCGATCCCGTTGTAGAGCAGATCGCCGACAGGATCGGGCACGAAGGTCAGGGTCGAATACCGCCCCGTCAGGCTGGCCTGCACGGTGAACGGGCCGTCGTCGTAGAGATAGCTGAGCGAGGCGAACTGCGAATATTCGCGCTGGTTCTCGTTCAGGTCCTGACTCGGAAACGGCGTCGGCGCCCCGCTGGGATCGTTGAGCGAATAGCCGAGCGTAGGTTGGCCGCCAAAGACTTGCGGGATCTGGAACCGCTGGTCTGAGGAACCGACGATCAGCGCGATCTTGCTGTGCGAGGTCAGGATGTCTTCGATGTAGCCAAACAGGTGAAGCTGGTTGGTCCGATCGTGGATCGGATTGGACGACCCGTCGGGAGATTCGATGCCGAGGTCGTTCCGCAGGTAGGAGCCGGTGAAGAAGTAGTTCCAGGTCCCCGAGCTGCCATGGAACTCGAAGCTGGGCTGCATCTCATAGTGGCTGCCGCCGTACATCGTGATCGACCCGCCGTTGGTGAGGCCGGTCTTTGTGGTGATGTCGACGACGCCGGCGGTGCGCAGGCCGTACTCCGCCGGCAGCGATCCGGTGATCAGGGCGACGCTGTCGGCGACCTTGGGATCGATGCTCTGGCTGAATACGCTCAAGCCCTCGGGCAGGATCACGCCGTTGAGCCGGTACTGCAGTCCGTTGTGCTCGCCACGGACGTGGATCTGTCCGTAGGAGTCCTGCGCGACACCGGGCGCCTGCAGAAGAACCTGGTTCAGCTCCACATTGTCCCCGCCGGGCATCTGCTGGATCGCCTGCTCGGGAATCGTGTAGGTCGAGGCGCCGATCTGAGGCTGGATCGATGCGCGAGCCGCGTTCAGCCGCTCGGCCGTGACCACGATCTCCGAGACGTTCGCGCTGGCGGCGGGAGTGGTCGTGGTCGTCTGGTCCGAACCGGCGGAGGACCCGCGGACAGCTTGAGCCTGTGCGTGAGCGGCCAGGGCCAGAAGAGCGGCCGCGATTGCGGCGCTGGACGCGCCCGTCTTTCTATAGGATTTCAAGTTCATCCTCACCCGGTTGCGCGGCTGCATCTAGGCCGGCCGGCGGCGAGCGCCCATGCCTCGACTTCCCAAAGTTGGCGGGAAGTTTTCCCGATCGAGCGCTGCGGGTATGAGACGCGAGGGGCTGCGGTAATAATGCAACTCATGTCCCTGCGCTTCCGCGTCGTCCTCGCCATCGTGCTCGTCCTCTGCGCTGGCTGCGCGATCGGCGTCGCGCTCGCTGGTTGGCAGGCGCACGCCGCTCTGCGGGAGGAGCTCGCCGCAGCCGTGACCAGCGGCGAGCAGAGTGTGAAGAGCGCGGTCGCCGAGATGGCTCCCTCGGACGATCCGCAACGAAATCTTTCTCGCCTCGTCCGCTCGTTCGACGGGGATCGCCACCTCAGGGTCGAAGAAATGGCCCCGGATGGACGCGTGATCCTGGCCTCGCGGCCGCTCGAGAGCGTGCTGGCGCCGTCCTGGTTCAAGCGGGTGTTCGGGCCGAAGCCGAAGTCAGTGGACGCCCCGGTTCCCATGACCGGAATCCGGCTTCGTCTGACCCCGCTCTCGGGCCCCGATGTCGGGGCCACGTGGACCGAGTTCACGGAGCTGTCGCTGGTGCTCGGGATCTCGATCCTGGCGACGGCCGCGCTCGCCTGGCTTACGGTTGGCCAGGCCCTGCATCCGCTCGACGACGTCTCGGCGGCGCTCGCGCGCATCGGCTCGGGCCGTTACGACACGCGGGTGGCGGACCTTGGTGCGCTCGAACTTCGAACCCTGACTCGCGGCGTCAACGAGATGGCGGTTCGGCTTTCGGCGATGCAGGCGCGCACACACGCCCTGGAACATCAGCTGCTGACGCTCCAGGACGAGGAGCGCGCCGATCTGGCGCGCGATCTCCACGATGAAATGGCTCCGCACCTGTTCGCCGCCAGCGTGGACGCGGCGATGGCGCGCCGCCTGATTGAAGAGGGCCGGGCCGCCGAAGCCCTCGAACAGGTTGCCTCGATCGGCGGCGCGGTCGCCGTCATCCAGCGCCTCGTTCGCGACATCCTGGGGCGGCTGAGGCCCACCGACCTCCTGGAACTTGGTCTGTCGGCCGCTGTCGGGGAATTGGTCGGCTTCTGGAGCGCCAGGCATCCGGACGTGCGCTTCGACGTCGCGACGCCCGAGGATGACTCGGTGATAACCGGACCGCTCCGGGAGACCTTGTACCGGGTCGTCCAGGAAGGCCTGAGCAACGCCATCCGCCATGGTCGGCCCAATCGGGTGTCGATCCACATCGAGACAGGGCGCAATTGGGTGGAGGCGCGAGTGGAGGACGACGGCGCAGAGGCGGAACCCCCAGGCCCCGAAGGTTTCGGCCTTTCAGGTATGCGTGAACGATTGGCCGCGGTCGGAGGACAACTTGCCGTGGTCAGCGGAGGGCCGGGGGGAGGGTGGAGCCTGATCGCGCGCGCGCCCCTTGCCTTGCAGGCCGAACACATGGTGCTCGCGTCATGAGCGTGCTGATCGTCGACGACCACGCCCTGGTGCGGGCGGGACTGACCCGGCTCCTCGGGGGTGTCGTGGAGGGCCCGGTGATAGAGGCGGCGAATGGGCGCGACGCCCTGGCGCTCGCCCGGTCCCACCGGCCGGACCTGATCATCCTCGACCTCAACCTTCCGGGGCTGGGAGGACTGGAGCTGCTCGGCCGGCTGATCGCTCAGGGCGGCTCGCCGATCCTGGTCCTCTCGATGCACGGGGAGCCGCTCTACGCCCGCCGCGCGCTCGACGCCGGCGCCGCCGGCTATGCGACCAAGAACATCTCCCCCGACGAGCTTGTGCTGGCGGTGCGGCGCATCCTGGCCGGCGGGCGCTATGTGGAGGCCGAGCTCGCCCAGGCCCTGGCGATGGCCGACACGGCCCGCGCCGGCGGCTTCGACGCCCTGTCGCCCCGCGAGCTCGAGATCATGCGCCTGCTCGCCAAGGGCGCCAGCCTGGCGGAGATCGCTGACGCAATCGGCGTCGGCTACAAGACCGTCGCCAACATCGCCAGCCAGATCAAATCCAAGCTCGGCGTCTCCCGCACCGCCGACCTCGTACGCCTCGCCGTGGAAACCGGTGTGCACTCGTGAACGTCATCCCAAAGAAATTCAGCCACGGACCTCACGGACCACACAGACAAAGAATTCTTAATGCGCCTTCGGCGCGAAAGACTTGATCTGCGAAGCTCCTGATTTTCCTGTGTCCGTGGGGTCTGTGAGGTCCGTGGCCAAAATGAACACGTCGTGCGCCCTGCCTGTCGCTCTGTTCATCAGGGGTTGTAGACTGGTCGAAATTGGCGCCGCCGGCTCTCGTGGTCGAAGAGGCGTCGGTAAGGGAGTGCAACGGCGTGGACGACGCGGGATCCGTCGGCGGGGTATGCTTTGCGAACCGGGAGGGCCATCTCCAGCGGTTGGCAAAGGACGGCTACACCATCATCGAGGACGTGCTCGACGCAGATGGCCTGGCTGCGTTCCGCGAGGCGCTCGCGCCCTATCTGGGGACCCATCAGGGCCGCAACGCCTTCGAGGGCTATACGACCGAGCGCGTCTACACCCTCGTTGGACGCGGTCGCATTTTCGAGGAGATCGCTGCGGACCCCCGCCTTCTGGATCTGCTCGGGACCTTCCTCGCGCCGGGTTTCCTGCTCAGCG
>JAFANN010000033.1 GCA_019232665.1 Caulobacteraceae bacterium
TCACCTGCAACAGGAGCAAGCTTGGTCTCGTCGTCTGCCTCGTCGCGGCCCTTGCGGGGGTAGCGGCCTTCCCGCGCCTGCAACCCCTGCTCACCCTCGCCTTCTGGCAGGCGCCTGAGGAGAACGGCAGGCGGCCGGTTCCCGAAGTCATCGTTCCCCGTCCGTCGTGAACAGCCTCGGGGATCAGCGTTCGTGCAGGACCAGGTCCCGCTCGCCGTAGTGGGCGCGGCCGGTTGGCCGGTAGCCCAGACGTGCCGCTAGACGCAGGGAGGGTCCGTTCTCGGGGTCGATCATGCAGACGCTGCGCCGGTACGGGAGCTCGGCTTCGGCCCATTCGAGGATGGCCGTCATCGCTTCGTAAGCCATGCCTTTGCCTTGGGTGGCGGGAGCGAGCATCCATCCGGCCTCGGGCGCGAAATCGAAGGCGAACGGCCGATGGAAGTCGGCCAGTCCCGCCTCGCCGACGTAACGCCGCGAGGCGGCGTCCTCGATCACCCAGTAGCCATAGCCGATCGTGGCCCAGAGACCGGCGTAGGCGAGCATCCTTCGCCACACCTCCTCCGGCGTGAACGGACGGCCGCCCATGTGGCGCATGACCTCGGGGTCGGACCACAAGGCGAGGCAGCTTTCGAAGTCGGCCGACGTGTGGGGCCGAAGGACGAGCCGCGACGTCGACAGGGTGGGACAGGGGCGGGCGGCGCCATTCACGAGGCCGACTCTTCAGAAGGACTGAGCATGAAATGCCCGCGCAGCGCAGCGACTGGGAGGGCCCGCGCCTCCTGCCAGGCCTCCACGTGGACATTGGCGATGCGACGGCCAACCTTGCGGACGTCGGCGCGGGCGTAGGTCGTGACGGCTCGGCCAGGCCGCAGGTACTCGATCGTCACGTCGATCGTCCGTGGCTGCCGTCGCAGGGGCTCGAGCAAGGAAAGCTGGCAGAGCGCCGTCATCTCGAGAAACGCGCCGATGACCCCGCCGTGCAGGGCCGGCAGCAGGACATTGCCCACCAAATGCTGCGAAAAGGGCAGGACGGCAGTCATCTCGTCGCCCGCGAGATCTGCCGACATGCCGAGGAACCGCATGTACGGGACCTCGGTCAGGGTCCGCGCCAGCCTCACGTCCCGCGCCTCGCTCATGGCCTTGTCGCTCCCGAACGCGGCGCGGCGGTGAAGGCGAACGCCGCCTGGGCGGCGGCCACGGGGTCGGCCTCGTCAAGGTCCCAAGCCGCCGCGCGGACAAAGCCGATCGAGGTCGTCAGCTTGTAGCAGTGGGCGCGGGCAAAGATCTCGCGACGGGGCTCGGCCGGCCGCATGTAGTCGATCCGCAGGTCGAGAGTGGCGAGGCCCAACAGACCCCGCTCCCGCAGCGCGATCGATGAGACGGCCATGCCGCAGACCTGATCGAGCAGGGTGGTGATGACGCCACCGGCGATGACGCCGCTCTCCGGATCGCCCACCAGATCCTCGCGCCACGGGACCGCCATGACGGCCTCCCCGGGAGAGCTCGAGACAGTTCGGAAGCCGAGCGCGGCCGCCTGGGGCGTGCCCTGAGCCATGCGCATTCCAAGCTCGGCCAGGGTCTCCTGGGGCGACGGGGTCGAGGTCATGCGTCGGTTATAGGGATAATCGCGCTCCCGCCTATATCGCGAAGGTGATCCGTCCCGAGACGCTGCTGTGTCCGAAGCCTGCCGGCCTCTATTGCGCGCCGGGCGATTTCTACATCGATCCCGTGCGGCCGGTGGACCGGGCTGTGATCACCCACGGCCACGGCGATCACGCCCGTGCAGGCCATGGCCGGGTCGCGGCGACTCCGGCCACGCTCGCCATCATGGCCGTCCGTTACGGCGAGGATTTCGCGGGCTCGGTCCAGCCGGTCGCCTATGGCGAGACCTGGTCACGGGACGGCGTCGAGGTCACCCTCGTACCCGCCGGACACGTCCTCGGTTCGGCCCAGGTCGTGGTGAGGTGGAAGGGGCTCACGATGGTGGTCAGCGGCGACTACAAGCGCCGCCCTGACCCGACCTGCGCCCCGTTCGAGCCTGTCCTCTGCGATGTGTTCGTGACCGAGGCGACGTTCGGCCTGCCCGTCTTCCGCCATCCGCCGGCGTCCCAGGAGATCGCCAAGCTGCTGGCCTCGGTCGAGCAGTTCCCCGAGCGCTGCCATCTCGTCGGGGCCTACGCGCTCGGCAAGGCGCAGCGCCTGATCGCTCTTCTGCGCCTGGCGGGATGGGATCGTCCGATCCCTACCCACGGCGCGCTCGACCGGCTGAATGAGCTCTATGGCGAGTTCGGCGTCGACCTTGGTCCTCTGGTGTCCGCCACCTCCGGTATCCGGCGCGACTTCGCAGGTGAGATCATCCTGGCGCCGCCTTCCGCCCTGTCCACACCCTGGGAGCGGCGTTTCCCAGATCCCGTGGCCGCCTTCGCCTCGGGCTGGATGCGGGTGCGCGCCCGGGCGCGCCAGCGGGGAGTGGAGCTGCCCCTGATCGTCTCCGACCACGCCGACTGGGACGAACTCACCGCCACCATCGAGGAGCTGCACCCGGGCGAGGTGTGGATCACCCACGGTCGGGAGGAGGCGCTGGCGCGCTGGTGCGCCCTGCAGGGCTTTCCCGGCCGCGCTCTCGCCCTCGTCGGCTATGAGGACGAGGAGGACTGATGCGCGCCTTCTCGCATCTGCTCGATCGCCTCTCCTACACCTCCTCGCGCAACGCCAAGCTCGTCCTGGTGCGCGACTTCCTGCGCGCGACCCCCGACCCCGACCGCGGGTGGGCCCTTGCCGCGCTCACCGGCGCGCTGAGCTTCTCGGCCGCCAAGCCGGCGGCGATCCGGCGGGCTGTCGAGGGGCGGATGGATCCAGTGCTGTTCGGCTGGTCCTACGACTATGTCGGCGACCTCGCCGAGACGGTGTCCCTGGTCTGGCCGGCGCGACCGGGCGCCAACCGCGAGCCGGAG
Organism: Caulobacteraceae bacterium; assembly: GCA_019232665.1. Classification (GTDB taxonomy): domain Bacteria; phylum Pseudomonadota; class Alphaproteobacteria; order Caulobacterales; family Caulobacteraceae; genus Acaudatibacter. The sequence continues at coordinate 2,955 of JAFANN010000033.1, forward strand.
CTGTCGGAGGTGGTCGACGCCCTCTCCCACGCCGCCCGCTCGGAGGTCGAGGGCCTGATCGAGGGCTGGCTCGACGTGCTCGACGTCGATGGTCGCTGGGCCCTGCTCAAGCTGCTCACCGGCGCCTTGAGGGTCGGGCTTTCGGCGCGCCTCGCCAAGCAGGCGGCGGCTGACGTCGGCGGGGTCCCGGTCTCGGAGGTGGAGGAGATCTGGCACGCTCTCGCCCCGCCCTACGAAGACCTGTTCGCTTGGCTGGAGGGTCGCGCAGAGCGGCCGACAACCGAGGCTCCGGGCCGCTTCCGGCCGGCGATGCTCGCCCAGGCGATTGACGAGGCGGTCGATTTCGCGAAGCTCAATCCGGCTGACTATGCGGCCGAGTGGAAATGGGACGGAATCCGCGTCCAGGCGGTCAACGAACGTGGCGAGCGGCGACTTTACAGCCGCACGGGCGACCTCATCTCCGACGCCTTCCCCGATGTCCTCGAGGCCCTCGACTTCGAGGGAGTCATTGATGGGGAACTCCTCGTCCTGCGCGAGGGCGAGGTGGCGCCTTTCGGCGAGTTGCAGCAGCGCCTCAACCGCAAGAGCGCCGACGCCAAGCTGATCGCCCGCTTTCCCGCGGGCGTTCGCGCCTACGACGTGCTGCTGGATGGCGAGCTCGACGTGCGCCACCTGCCGTTCGCCGAGCGGCGGGCGCGGCTCGAGCGGATCGTCGGGGCGAGCCGGAGTGGCCGCATCGACCTCTCGCCGCTGCAGCCTTTCGCGGACTGGGGGGAGCTTGCCGCCCTCCGCGCGGACCCTCCGGACGGAGACCCCTCGCGGGCGGAGGGACTGATGCTCAAGCGGTGGGACTCGATCTATCAGGCGGGCAGGCCGAAGGGACCGTGGTTCAAGTGGAAGCGCGACCCGCACCTCATCGACGCCGTTCTGATGTACGCCGCCCGTGGGCACGGGAAGCGCTCGAGCTTCTACTCCGACTTCACCTTCGGCGTGTGGCGTGAGGACGAGACCGGCCGCCGCGGCCTCACGCCCGTAGGCAAGGCGTATTTCGGCTTCACTGACGAGGAGCTGAAGCAGCTCGACGCGTTCGTGCGCGAGCACACCACGGACCGGTTTGGACCGGTGCGTCAGGTGCGCGCCGACCTGGATTTCGGGCTCGTGCTGGAGGTGGCGTTCGAGGGCCTGCAACGCTCTGGCCGCCACAAGTCGGGCGTCGCGATGCGCTTTCCACGGATCAATCGCATCCGCTGGGACAAGCCGGCGCGGGAGGCGGACGAACTGGCGAGCCTGGAGCGCATGCTGCCGCCGCTCGTCTAGTTTAGGGGATCGGCCTCAGCCGTTGAACTCGCGAACGCCTTCGATGATCTCGTCCTGGACCTCGGGGTCCAGGTAGGCGTGCATGGGTAGAGCGATCACCGTCTGCGACTTGGCGTCCGAAACGGGCAGGCCGCCGGGGCCCTGGGCGAAGCCCGCATACGGCCGCTGGCGGTGCATGGGCACCGGATAATAGACGGCCGTGGGAATGCCGCGCGTCTTGAGGTGCTCGGCAAGCCCGTCGCGGCTGCGGTGCTCCACCACGTACTGGGCCCAGGTCGAACGACCGCCCGAAATCACGATCGGAGTCTGAAGGCAGACGTCGTGGAGGCCCTCTGCATAGTGCGAGGCGATCGGCTGGCGGCGCGCGATTTCGTCTTCGAAGACCGAGAGCTTCTCAAGAAGGATCGCCGCCTGGATGGTGTCGAGGCGGGAGTTAATCCCCACCCGGGCGTTGAGGTATTTCGGGTCGTGCCCGTTGACGAGGCCGTCGCTTGGAACCGCCTTGCCGTGGATCCGCAGGGAATCCATCCGCTCCCAGAGGTCCGCGTCATCGGTGAGCACCGCTCCACCGTCGCCGTAGCAGCCGAGAGGCTTGGCCGGGAAGAAGCTTGTGGTCACCACGTCGGCCCAGCGGATGGGATGCTGTCCGTCCAGGGTGCATCCAAAGCCCTGGGCCGAGTCGGCGATCAGCTTCAGGCCATGGCGACGGCAGATCTGCGAGATCCGGTGATAGTCCGCCGGCTGTCCGAAGAGGTCGACGGCGATCACCACCTTTGGCGCGAGGCGGCCTTCGGCCTGGATCGCCTCGATGGCCTCCTCGAGGTGGTCCGGATCCATCGTGTAGGTGTCCGGGCGGATATCCACGAACACGGGTTCGGCCCCGGTCCAGGGCGCCACCTCTGGCGTCGCCGCGAAGGTGAACGAGGGGCAGAAGACGGCGTCGCCTGCGCCAACGCCCCAGGCCATCAGGGGAAGCGCCAGGGCGTCCGTGCCATTGGCGCAAGAAAGGGCGAGCTTGGCGCCGCAGAAAGCCGCGAGGCGGGATTCCAACTCGCGCACCTCTGGGCCCATCACATAGGCGCCGTGGGCAAGGACCCGGGCGATGGCGGCGTCGATGCGCGGCCGAAGGCGAGCCTGCTGTGCTGCGAGATCGATGAATGGAATCATGTGATCCGGAGATACGGCCGCCTCTGACGCCAGGCGAAACAATCCCTGTAACCGATCATTTCGCGCCAAAGGGCCGCCGTCCTTTCCAAAAAGGTCCGGCTGTTCTCGGACGAATCGGTTTCCACTTCGTTGGTGAAGGAGCCTATCGCTCCAGCAATCGAGTCACCGCGGGCGTGGACTGCAGGAAGGCGTCGAGGTCTCCTCCAGTGAAGAGCACGCCGAGGATCCCCGCTCGCCGCGCCGCTTCGAGATCCCGCGCCTGGTCGCCGATCATCACTGTATGCGCCGGATCGAGATCGAATGCGGCGATGGCGCGCAGGAGCATTCCCGGATTGGGCTTCCGGTCGGGATGATCCGGGTGGGCGTAAGCAGGGTCCGCAGCCTGGTCGTGGAACGGGCAGACATAGAAGGCGTCGATCCTGGCGCCTTCGCGCGCCAGGTCTTCCTGCATCGCCTGATGGACGCGCTCGACGTCCGCCTCGCTGAACAAGCCCCGTGCGACTCCCGACTGGTTGGTGGCGACGATGGCGAGGACCTCGGCCTCGTTGAGGCGGCGAACGGCGCGGCGCGCGCCGGGTATCCACTCCAGGCGCTCGACCTGGCCGACATAGCCGTGATCGACATTGAGCACGCCGTCACGGTCCAGAATGACCGCGCTCCGGACCAACGGCGACGTCACGTCGCTGTCTGGCGGCGAGACTTCCGCCCCTCGCGCCTTGCTTTGGTCGCCGTGGACATCGACAAGCAACCTCGAGCGTTATCAACCGAGCCGCATCCATACAGTCGAAGCCGCGAAACGCCATCGTGACCCCGCCTCCAAAACTCGTCCGGGAAACCGACCCCTCCGCTTCCGCCGTGCGCGCCGTCGAGGCCGAGATCGCGGGGCTGCGCGCCCTGGTCGAAGCCTTGCGGGACGGGCTCTCAGACGCGCTCGAAGAGGCCGTCGCGACGATCACCGCCGCTCGTGGGCGCGTGGTGGTGACGGGGATGGGCAAGAGCGGCCACGTGGCGCGCAAGATCGCGGCCACGCTCGCCTCAACCGGCACGCCCGCCTTCTTCCTCCATCCCGCCGAGGCTAGCCACGGGGACCTCGGCATGGTCGCCGACGGCGACGTCCTGCTCGCCCTGTCCCTGTCTGGCGAGACGCCGGAGCTTCGCGACGTCATCGACTACGCCAAGAGGTTCGCGGTTCCACTCATTGCCATGACTTCGGAGCGTGGCAGCGCCCTGGCTCGCGCAGCCGAGGTCGCCCTGGTGCTGCCGAAGGCGGAGGAAGCCTGCCCGATCGGCCTCGCCCCAACCACCTCCACGACCATGCAGATGGCGTTCGGGGACGCGCTCGCCATCGCTCTGCTCGAGGGGCGCGGTTTCTCCGCATCCCGCTTCAGGGAATTCCACCCCGGCGGACGCCTGGGCGCGCGTCTCGTCACCGTCGGCGACCTGATGCTCAAGGGATCGGACGTCCCGACGCTTCCGGAAGCAGCGACCCTGTCCGAGGCGATCTTCGAACTGACCCGGGGGCGCTGCGGCGGCGCGGCTGTCGTCGATGATGAGGAACGGCTCGTCGGCGCCTTCACCGACGGCGACCTGCGTCGCGCAATGGGCCGGGCCGCGATCTCCGCGCGCGTGAGCGATCACATGTCCCGCTCGCCTGTCTGGGTCGAGCCTGGCCTTCTGGCCGCCGAGGCCCTGCGGCTGATGAACGACGGTCCCCGGCCGATCATGCTGGTCTTCGTCTGCGAGAACGACCGCCTTGTGGGAGCGGTCCACATGCACGACCTGCTGCGCGCTGGCGTCGCCTGAGCATCCTTCGCGCCTATGGTTTCCGTCTGAGCTGGGTTTGCTCTAGGGGAGGGCGGCCATGACCCTCTCCTTCGACGACATCCAAGCTGCGGCCGAGCGTCTCGCCGGCCATGTCGAACGCACCCCCTGCCGTCCGTCCCGCACACTCTCCCGGATCACGGGAGCGGAGGTGTGGGTGAAGTTCGAGAACCTGCAGTTCACCGCCTCGTACAAGGAGCGCGGCGCGCTCAACCGGCTGCTCAACCTCACCGACGAGGAGCGACGCCGGGGGGTCATCGCCGCATCGGCCGGAAACCATGCGCAGGGCCTGGCCTATCACGGCGAGCGCCTCGGCGTGCCGGTGACGATCGTGATGCCGCGGGGCACGCCGCACGTGAAGGTGCAGCAGACCCGCGAATTCGGCGCCACGGTGGTGATCGACGGCGAAGGCTACGACGCCGCCTACGAGCGAGCGCTCGAGCTGCGGGACGAGCGGGGCCTGGTGTTCGTCCATCCCTTCGACGATCCAGCGGTGATGGCTGGCCAGGGGACCGTGGCCCTGGAGATGCTCGATGCTGCCCCCGATCTCGAAATCCTGCCGGTGCCCATCGGCGGCGGGGGACTGATCAGCGGCGTCGCCACCGCGGCCAAGGCGATCAAGCCGGACATCAAGGTGATCGGGGTCGAGCCGGCTATGTACCCCTCGTTCACCGCCAGGATGCGCGGTCTCAACGCGCCCTGCGGCGGCCAGACGATCGCCGAGGGTATCGCTGTGAAGGCGGTCGGCGCCCTCACCTACGCCGTCGCGAGGCCACTGATCGAAGAGGTGCTGCTGCTCGAGGAGCCGTTCTTCGAGCGCGCCGTCGCGCTCTACTGCAATGTCGAGAAGACGGTGGCCGAGGGCGCGGGCGCCGCTTCCCTCGCGGCCCTGCTTGCCTACCCCGAGCGGTTCCGCGGCAAGGTCTGCGGCCTCATCGTCACCGGCGGCAACATCGACCCGCGCCTGCTTGCGTCGGTGCTCACCCGTGAACTGGTGCGGGCCCAGCGACTGGTCTCGCTGCGCATCGTCGGCGACGACCGTCCCGGCCTGCTGGCGAACGTGTCGGAGACGATCGGCAGTCTTGGGGGCAACATTTTGGAGGTGGCCCACAACCGCCTCGCGCTGGACGTGCCCGCCAAGGGCGCGGAGTTCGACGTGATGGTCGAGACGCGGGACGCTCAGCACACCCAGGAGATCATGGACGCCCTGCGCGAGAAGGGTTACCCGCCGCGAGCGGTCTGAAGAGGCGGCGTCTAAGTTTCGAACTTGGAGAAAGCCGTCTGGGATTCGGTGCTCAGCAGGGCCACGATCCTCTCGATCGACGTGTCGGTCTCGCCATCCAGTTCGTCGCGCGCAAAGTCGCGCACGGCGATCTCCTTGGCGATCAGGAAGGCGCAGAGGTGAGGCTCGGCCTCGCCGTAGATGCCACGCAGCTTGCGATAGGCGTCCACGCCACGGACCGAGACATCCTCCAGGGCGACGAGCCGCTGATGCCATGTGCCGTGAGGCAGCGCGGCGATCAGGGGCGCCATCTCTTCGGCGCGCGTCGGCGGCCGGACCTCGACCCGCAGCGTATCCGCCAGGTGCGCGCGGAGCCGCTCGGCCGTTTCGCTCATCAGCAGCCGGCAGGCTTCGAGCTTGCGGCGATTGTCGGGGCTCAGGTTGCGGTACTCGCGCTGCATGTAGGCGTTCGCCGCGACGCCGTAGACCTCGGAGACGTAGAACATACGCAGGAGCCCGGCCACGGAGCTCAAATCGCTCGAGCCTTCCTGGGCGCCGTCTTGGCGAAGCGATACAGCCATGACCCGCTCCTAGCGGTTTCCCTGCGCCAGGATCGGTACGATCGATGCGGCATATAGCCGCCTGCGCTTCCAGGCGCGGCCGTTCGCCGCTTTTCCCCCGTCCCAAAGGGCATGGCGGTCGGGTTTGGCGATCGTCAGGTCCATCACGGGTTCAACGCCTGGTCGCGATCTTTGCCGCAGGCGCTCACGCCTCTAGCCGTGTGGCAAGCTGTCGCAGCGCCCAGGAGGCCGCCTCCTGAACAGTGGGGGAAGCATCGTGCAGGCGTCGGGCGGCGGCCGCGGCGAGCCCTGGATCGCCCGAATTGCCGATCGCGTAGAGGACATTGCGAACGAAGCGGTCGCGGCCGATCCGCTTCACGGGATTTCCGGCGAAGAGTTTCCGGAACGCCGCGTCGTCCAGTTCGCACAGGACCTCGAGCGGCGGCGACCGCAGGCTCTCTCGCGCGTGCAGTGCGCTCTCGCGGGCCTCGGAGGCGAATTTGTTCCACGGACACACCGCCAGGCAGTCGTCGCACCCGTAGATGCGATTGCCCATCGCAGCGCGGAATTCCTCCGGGATCGGGCCGTCGTGCTCGATGGTCAGGTACGAGATGCACCGCCGGGCGTCGAGCTGATAGGGGGCCGGGAAGGCGTTGGTGGGACAGACATCGAGACACGCCCGGCACGCCCCGCAATGATCCGCGGCCGGCGCGTCCGGATCGATCTCGAGGCTGGTCAGGATCGAGCCGAGGAAGAGCCACGATCCATGCTGGCGCGAAACCAGATTCGTATGCTTGCCTTGCCATCCGATCCCGGCGCGAGCGGCCAGGGGCTTTTCCATCAGGGGGGCGGTGTCGACGAACACCTTGACCTCGCACGGCCAGCGGCGGGCGATCTGTCCGGCCAGCGTCTTCAGCCGGCCCTTGATCAGCTCGTGGTAGTCCCGGTTCCAGGCGTAGACCGAGATCACGCCACGATCCCGCGCGGCGAGGTCCTCCGTAGGGTCGCTCGCCGGTCCGTAGTTCAGGCCCAGGACGATCGCGCTACGCGCCTGCGGCCACATCCGCGTAGGGTGTTCGCGCCGCTCCGCGGTGCTGGCCATCCACTCCATGGAGCCGTGGCGGCCCTCGCCAAGGAACGCCATCAGGCGCTCGCCGGCCTCCCACGGGGCGGACGCGGAAGCGAAGCCGCAGGCTTCGAACCCGAAGCTCTCGGCGCGCTGCCGGATCCAGGCCTTGGCGGCCTCAGAAGTCGAGGTCGTCATAGTAGCTGGCGGGGGCGAGCCCCGGCCAGCGGTCGGCCAGCAGGGGCCGGAAAGCGGGTCTCGACTTGATGCGCATGTACCATGTCTTGACCGCCGGAAAGTCGCGCCACGGAACGTCGCCGAAATAGTCCAGGACCGAGATGTTGGAGGCCGCGGCGAAGTCCGCCAGGCTCAGCCGCCTCCCCGCCAGCCAATCTCGCGATTGCAGGAGGCGTTCCATGTAGACGAGGTGGTCGCGAAGCGCGTCCCGGCCCTGCCGCATATTGTAGAGGTCGGGGGCGCCGAGCTTGAGCAGCCGCTTCTCCAGCTTCTCGTGAAGCAGGTAGGCGTTCACCTCGTTATCGAACTTGCGGTCGAACCACTGCATCAGCCGGCGGGTCTCGGCCCTGTCGGACGCGCTCGCCCCCAGCAGGTCGTGCTCTGGGGCCGCCTGCTCCAGGTGTTCGAGGATCGCCCGCGACTCGCAGATCGCCACCTCGCCTTCGCCGGTGCGTTCCACCAGAACGGGGGTAAGGCCGGAGGGGTTGAGCTGGGTGAACGCCTTGGGCTGCTCCCAGTAGCGGACCAGCACCTCCTCGAACGGCAGGCGCTTTTCGCCCAGCGACAGGCGGACCTGGCGGGACGCCGGGTCGAGCGGGAAATGGTGGAGGGTGCGGACGACGTTCATGTTCGCTGAACGCGGCTATACTCAAATCCGCGGCGGCGGCAAAATGCGCCGCAACATTCACCTGGCGCCGGACCTTCAGTCGCCTGCCGACTCCCCGAAAGGTCCGCCGTGCGGCTCCGAGCGTCCGTGCGGATCGGCATGGATGAGGATGTCCGCGGCCGGGTAGGCGGTGAGAATCCTTCGCTCCGCCGCCACCACCACGCTGTGGGCCGCCTCGAGGGTCAGATTGGGGTCGAGCGCCGCGTGCATCTGGATGTGGGTTATCGGCCCCGAGGCGCGCGTTCGCAGCTGGTGCACACCGGCGATTCGCGGGTCCTCCTCGACGAGTCCGATGATTCGCGCGCGCGCTTCGTCGGGGAGCTCGCGGTCCATCAGCTGGGCCGAAGCTTCCCTGAAGACCGCGATGGCGCCCCAGAGCAGCACGCCGGCCACCGCCAGGCCCGCAGCCACGTCGAGCGCCGGGACGCGGAGCAGAGCCGAGGCGGCGACGCCGACCAGCGCGACCAAGTTCGAGGCGAGGTCCGCGAGGTAGTGCGCGCGATCGCCCGAGACGGCGACAGAACTGGCGCGCCGCAGCATGCGCGTCTGGGCGATGACGAGACCGCCGGTGGCGATGATCGAGATCGCCATGACCCCGACCGCCCAGGTCTCGTGGCTGACCGTTTCCTTCTGGACGATATGTCGGACCGCCTCCTGCAGGATGAGCGCCGCCGAGGCGAACACCAGTCCTGCCTGGAGGAGGCTGGCGAAGGCCTCCGCCTTGCCGTGGCCGAAGCGGTGGTCTTCGTCCGGCGGCACGGCGGCGTAGCGCACGGCGAAAAAGGTCGCGGCCGAGGCGATCAGGTCCAATCCCGAATCGGCGGTCGAAGCCATCAGGGCCACCGATCCGCTGTAGAACCAGACCACTGCCTTCATCGCCAGCAGCACGGCCGCCGTCGCGCACGACAGCGCCGTGACGCCCCGCGTCAGGGCGGCCGTTTCTGCCAGGCCGGGTTGGGGCTGCGCCATGGCGCCACCCTTTAGAGTATCTGTCGCGCCACGGCCAAAGCCTTAGCGGTTCTGTCCCGGGCGTTGTCAGGCGGCTTCGAGCGGGCGCGGTCCCACGTAGATGGATTGCGGGCGGATCAGCCGTCCTCCAATGACCTGTTCCCGCGCGTGGGCGATCCAGCCGCCCGCACGGCCCATGGCGAAAACCCCGGTGAAGGCGTCCGGCGGGAACTCGAGCGCCTCGAGCAGCAGGGCCGTGTAGAGCTCCACATTGACGTCGAGCGACCGCCCGGGCTTGCGCGCGCGCAGGACTTCCAGAGCGGCGTTCTCGACCGCTTCGGCCAGGGCGAGGCGACCTGGCAGGGCGGCGCCCTCGCGGGCGAGGGTGCGGATCACGCCCTTGAGCGCGTCGGCGCGAGGATCGCGGACACGGTAGATCCGGTGGCCAAAGCCCATCAGCCGGTCTCCCCGGTCGAGCGCCGCCTCCAGCCAGGCGGCCGCATTGTCCGCCTCGCCGATGGCGTCGAGCATCTCGATCACCGGGCCGGGTGCGCCGCCGTGCAACGGGCCTTTGAGCGCGCTGATCCCGGCCAGAACCGCCGAGGCGAGGCCTGCATGGGTCGAGGCGACGACGCGGGCGGCGAAGGTCGAGGCGTTGAGTCCGTGGTCGCTGACGGTCACGAGGTAGGCGTCCAGCGCCCCGGCCAGCGCCGCCGGCGCAGCCTCGCCCCGGATCATCCGCAGCACGTCCGCGGCGTGGGAGCTTCGCGGATCGGGCGCGACCGGCGCGGCGCCGGCCTTCGCGCGGACGACCGCCGGCACGAAGACTGCGGGAGCGGCGACGAGTCGAAGGGCGACATCGAGACCGTCACCGTCGGCGATCCGCGCGGTCAGGGCGCGCGCGGCCTCGGTGGGCGAAAGCGATCTGAGGCCTTCGTCGAGCGCCGCGACCTCTCGGAAGACGTCGACCCGCGCCTGCCCAAGTGCGGGTCCAAGGTCGTGCGGAAGGTCCTCGAAGAAGCCGTCCCACAGCAGCCGCAGCACCTCTTCATAACTGTGGCGTCCCGCCAGGGCCTCGACGGGAAAGCCCCGGATGATCAATCGCCCGGCCGCCCCATCCACTTCCGACAGGACTGTCTCGGCGGCCACGACTCCCTCGAGTCCGTCGATCGCGTTCGACATGATTATTTGCTCCGCATCAGGGTTGACGCGGTTGGACATTGCGGTCCTTCGGGCTACAATCAAGATTGATCAACATGATCAACATCAGATGACGCGCTGGATTGCGAGCGATGAGGCGCTGCAGCGGCTGGGGGTGAGGCCCCAGACGCTCTACGCCTACGTCAGCCGCGGGCGGCTCCGGGCCCAGCCCGACCCTCGTGACCCGCGGCGCAGTCTGTATTCGGCGAGCGATGTCGACGGCTTGGCGAGTCGCCGCTCGCGCAGCCGCAAGGCCTCGGTGGTCGCGGCCGAGGCCATCGCCTGGGGCGAGCCGGTGCTGGAATCAGCCATCACCACCGTGGTCGACGGCCGGCTGTTCTATCGCGGCAATGACGCCGCCTTCCTCGCCGAGACCCAGACGTTCGAGGGGGTGGCGCGCCTGCTTCGAGGCCTCGACGCGCCACCGCTGCAGAGCCGGCTTCGCCCGCCGCCGCCGTCTGGCGAACAGCCGAGGGCTCGCCTCTTCGCAAGCTTCTCCGCCAGGGCGGCTTGCGATCCTCCCGCCAGCGGCCGGTCCGAATACGACCTGGCGGTCGAAGCGGCGACGCTCCTCGACATCGCCGCCGACGCTGTCTGCGGCCAGGTGGAGAGCGGTCCGATCCACGAGCGGCTCGGGCGCGCCTGGTCCTGCGGCGCGCGCGGCGCTGACCTCATTCGTCGTGCGCTCGTCCTGCTCGCCGATCACGAGCTCAACGCTTCGACCTTCGCCGCGCGTGTGTCGGCCTCCACCGGCGCCTCACTGGCGGCCAGCGTCCTGGCAGGGCTCTCGGTCCTGACCGGCCCTCTCCATGGCGGGGCGAGCGAGGCCGTCGGCCGGCTGGCGGCAGAGGCGGAGACGCTCGGCGCGCGCGAGGCGGTGGCGGCGCGGCTCGCCTTCTGGACGTCGACGCCCGGGTTTGGCCACCCGCTCTATCCCGAGGGCGACCCTCGCGCGCGCGCCTTGATGAAGGCGTTCGCGCCGCCTCAGCCCTATGCAGAGCTGCGCGAGGCCATGGCCGACGCCGACGGCGCGCCGGGCAATGTCGATTTCGCCATCAGCGCCATGGCCCGAAGCCTGGCCCTTCCTGCCGACGCGCCATTCATCCTGTTCGCCGTCGCCAGGACGGCTGGCTGGCTCGCCCACGCCATGGAGCAGCTCGCCACGGGCGCCTTGATCCGCCCCCGCGCCCGCTACGTCGGTCCGCCGCCCGAAATTTGAGAGCCGTCAGGCCGAGGGAGAGTTCGACAACGCCTCGGACTGGCTCGCGTACTGGCCCCCGCGCCGGTAGCGATAGAGATAGGTGGGGATGATCGCCTCCAGCGCGTTCGGCTCCACTCCCAGCTCCTTCAGCCCCGGCGCGCCTGGCGCTGCGACGTTGTCGGACCGCAGCAGCGCCACCTGATCGGTCGTGATGGGCGGCGGGACGCCGACGCCCGCGACGAGGTCGCCGACGGCACCCAGGACGCTTGCCGCCGGCCAGGGCACGGAAACCAGGAACCGGCGGCGCTGGATCACCTCCAGCATCATCTCCATCAGCCGCCGGAAGGTGAAGACCTCGGGCCCCCCGAGCTCGAAGACGCGGCCGGCCGCCTCGCCGGACGACACCGCGCGCGAGACGGCCGCGCCGACGTCGGCGACGAAGACCGGCTGCATGCGCGTGTGGCCGCCGCCAATGAGGGGCAGGGCCGGCGAGGTCGCGGCCATCTGCGCGAACCGGTTGAAGAAGTGGTCTTCAGGGCCGAAGACCACGGAAGGACGGATGATCGCCGCGCCGGGGTAGGCTTCGCGCACTGCGGCTTCTCCCCCCGCCTTGGTGCGTCCGTAGGCCGCCGCGGAGTTCGTGTCGGCGCCGATGGCCGAGATGTGCGTGAGGCGAGCGACGCCCGCCTGGGCGGCGAGAGTGGCGATCCGGCGCGCCCCGTCGATATGCACGCCTTCGAAGGTCTGACGGCCACTCTCGTAGAGAATGGCGACGGCGTTGACGCATCCCTCCGCCCCCTCGAGCGCGCGGGCCACGGACGCGTCGTCGCGGACATTGGCCTGCACCACCTCGATCTGGCCCACGTCGCCGAGCATGCGCAGGCGATAGCCGCGTCCGGGATTGCGGACGGCGACCCGCACGCGCGAGCCCGACCGCGCCAGCGCGCGCACGATCTGGCTTCCGACGAAGCCGGAGCCGCCGAACACTGTCACCAGACCCTTCATAACCCGATCACCTTCTTCGTCCCGACTTTCACTTCAGTTCCGCTCGCTGGGCGCGTCGCGGGTGCGATAGAGGAGGGGGGGCCGGCGCGCAACGCGCCGCAGCATACGGCGAGGTCGACGGATTGACCTCGCCGGGCCGGCGCCCTATCCGTCCGCCCCTCGCGCGCACGGGCCATCCCATGCGAGCCCAGGTGGCGGAATTGGTAGACGCGCTGGCTTCAGGTGCCAGTGGCTTAACGGCCGTGAAGGTTCGAGTCCTTTCCTGGGCACCACATATGAGGCCTTCCGGCTGCGCGAGGGCGCGCCGTCCCGTCCGGGCGGCGAACCTTCCGAACCGGCGACGAACAGTCGGCGGCCGAGTGGGGCCGACGGACACCAGCGGAGACAGCCTTGGCCGCGAGCCTGCATCAGGGGGACCTTCCGGACGGGCTCTTCGCCGGAACGACCTCCGTGGCGGTGGACTCCGAGACGATGGGCCTGCGGCTTGGGCGAGACCCCTTGTGCGTCGTGCAGCTGCGCGGGCCCTCGGGCGACGCCCACCTCGTCCAGCTCGACCGCAGGACCTATCACGCGCCCAACCTCAAGCGCCTGCTGACAGATCCGAACGTGCTAAAGATCTTCCACTTCGGAAGGTTCGACATCGCCATGTTCCGCCTACACCTGGGGGTGGCCACGGCCCCGGTCTACTGCACCAAGATCGCCTCCAAGCTGGCGCGGACCTACACCGACCGGCACGGCCTGAAAGACGTGACCCGCGAACTGATTGGCGTCGACATCTCCAAGGCCCAGCAGAGCTCCGACTGGGGCGCTCCCCAACTCTCCCCCGAGCAACTGGCCTATGCGGCCTCGGACGTCGAGCGACTGCACGATATAAAGGCTCGCCTCGACGTCATGCTCGAACGCGAGGGACGGATGGAGCTGGCCAAGGCCTGCTTCGAATTCCTGCCCGCCCGCGCAGCGTTGGACGTCGCAGGGTGGGAGGATGTCGACATCTTCGCCCATGAGTGACTTCGCCCATTCCGCGCCGCTCACCGGGCCGCCGCCCAGAGGCAAGGCGCGCGCGCACAGCCGCCTGGTGCGCGTCCTGCGCATCGTCCTGCCGATGACCATGATCGCGGTCGCCGGAATGCTGGCCGGCTTCGTGGCCGCTCACGCGATTCGCCAGCACCAGGCTGCGCACGGCGTGGTCTCGGCGCCGATTCGCATGCTCAATCCGCATTTCTATGGCCGCGACGCCCAGGGCCGCCCCTATATCCTGACGGCCCGCGAGGCCGCGCGGGACACGAGGTCCTTTCAGACGGTGCTTCTGTCCGGCCCGTCGGTGACCCTCGACAATCCTCAGGGCCGGCCCTCGACCCTCGTCGCGGATACGGGCGTCTACCATGAGGACACGCGGATCCTCCTGCTGCGCGGGCACGTGAGGGCGACCGACGCTCAGTCCGGCAAGTTCGCCTCGGACGAGGCCGTCGTGAACACCCGAACCGGGTCGGTCGTCGGGCCGCAGGCGCTGCAAAGCTCGTCCAACACAGGCGCGCTGCAGTCCCGCAGCTTCGACGTCTACGACAAGGGCGATCGCATGGTCTTCAAAGGCGGCGTTCACGCGCGCCTCAATGCGCATTAAGAAGCAGTTGTGGCCAAGGATCCCTCCATCCGATCCGGCCGGTGCGGGATCTGTCTGTTCATGAGACCCTCGAGGATGCTGGCCGCGTCGGCCGCGGCGATCGCCCTGCAGGGCGTCGCGGCGAATCTCGCCCACGCCCAGCTGGAAACGCGGTCCAATTCGCCGATCGACATCACGGCCGACCAGGCCGAGGTGGTGCAGTCGAAGTGCGAGGCCGTCTGGCGCGGCGCGGCCGAGGCGTTGCAGGACCAGTCGCGGCTGCGGGCGGACACGATCACCGTCTTCAGCCGACACAAGGCGGCCTCGGCGAAGCCCGCGAGCCAGGGCCCCGATACCGGTCAGGGCGACTGCGGCGCGGCCGACAGGATCGTCGCTGACGGTCATGTCTACTACGTCACCCCCGACCGGGAGGCGCGAGGCGATCACGCCGTCTACAGCCAGTCCAACGACCAGATCGTGATGACCGGCGACGTCATCGTCGTGCAGGGCCAGAACGTGGCCCGCGGCGACAAGCTGATCATCGACGTGGGCAGCCATCAGGCGAGGATGGTCTCCGACGTCACCGGCATGGGGAAGCCGGGCCGGGTCCGCGGCGTCTATTTCCCAGAAAAGCCCGCGCCCGCGGACGGCGCTTCCCCGAAGCCCTGAGGACGGCGCTGACATGAGCGAGCTCGTGCAGTCGCGCCAATCGTCGGGGCGCAGGGCGGCCGCGGTCGAACAGCCCGCCGCCCGGAACGGCCTGGTCGTCGAGCGGATCGGCAAGTCGTTTCGCGGCCGCCAGGTCGTGAAGGGAGTCAGCCTGCATCTCGAGCGCGGCGAAGTGGCCGGCCTGCTTGGCCCGAACGGCGCGGGCAAGACGACCTGCTTCTACATGATCACCGGCCTGATTGCCGCCGACTACGGCGCGATCTGGCTGGACGGCGAGGACATCACCAACCAGCCGATGTACCAGCGCGCGCGCCTCGGACTGGGCTATCTTCCGCAGGAGACCTCGATCTTCCGCGGCATGACCGTCGAGCAGAATGTCATGGCCGTGGTCGAAATGCGCGAGTCGCGACGCGACCGCGTGCGGACGATTACCAACGAGCTGCTCGAGGAGCTCCATATCGCCCACCTGCGCAAGTCGGCGGCGGTGGCTCTGTCGGGCGGCGAGAGGCGGCGGGTCGAGATCGCCCGCGCCCTGGCGAGCGAGCCGGCTTTCATGCTGCTCGACGAGCCGTTCGCGGGCATCGACCCGCTGGCGATCGCCGACATCCGGGAGGTCATCGGCTACCTTCGGGGAAGGGGGATCGGCATCCTGATCACCGACCACAACGTGCGCGAAACGCTGGACATCATCGATCGCGCTTCGATCATCCACGCGGGCGAAGTCCTGTTCGAGGGATCGCCCGAAGAGATCCTCGCCGACCCTGAAGTGAGGCGTGTGTACCTGGGCGACAGGTTTGGCTGAACTCCGCTGACGGACCAAGCCGGGCCACGAGGCGCGGCCTTGACACCTTCACGTCATGGGCGCGTTGTTTCGCTCATGCGGGTTCAAGTTTCCGGCAAGCATGTCGACGTGGGCGGCGCCCTCAGGGACAAGGTCGAGGAAGAGGTCACCGCAGCCATCGGGAAATACTTCGAGCGAGGCGGCGACGCCGAGGTCGTGGTCAGCCGCGACGGCTTTGCATTCCGCGTCGACTGCGGCGTGACCCTGGCCTCGGGACAGCAGCTTCAGAGCCACGGGATGGCGGCGGACGCGCACTCCGCGTTCGCCCAGGCGCTTGGCAAGGTCGAGACCCGGATCCGCCGATACAAGCGGCGCCTCAAGAGCCACACCCCGGCCGCCAACGCCAAGGCCGCGGAGACTGCCGCGCTAATGGTCCTTCGCGCGCCGAGCGAGGATCTCGAGGACGACGGCTGGGACGGCGCCGACACGGAGGTCCCTCCGGCGGCCGTCATCATCGCCGAGACCGAGGCGCCCCTGAAGACCATCACCGTCTCGATGGCGGTGATGGAGTTGGACCTTAGCGGTGCTCAAACAATTGTGTTTCGGAACGCCGCTCACGGCGGGCTCTCCGTGGTATACAGGCGTCCAGACGGAAACATCGGATGGATAGATCCGCAGCGCACCGGCGCCGCCTCGCGGGGAGGGTAGGCGGCTCGCCTCTCCTGTAGCGTTTTCCCTTCAGCGTACTAGTTACTCCCGGACGGAGGCGTCCGGTTGTGTCGAAAGGCATGTCCTTGACCACCCTGATTGCGCCCCCGATGATCGGCGATCTTCTCGCTCGCGGCGCCATCGCGCCGAGCGTCGCCGCCGCCAACAAGCGCCAGGCCCTCGCAATCGTCTCGGAAATGGCGGCGCGAGCCTACGACCTTAAGGCGTCCCGCGTGCTCGACGCCCTCCTCGAGCGCGAAGCTTTGTCCACCACGGGGGTCGGCCATGGCGTGGCGATTCCCCACGCGCACGTCCCTGGCCTGCGGTCGATGAGCGGGGTCTTCGTACGGTTGCGGCCGCCCGTGCAGTTCGAGGCGGTGGACGAAGAGCCCGTGGACCTGATCTTCGCCATCCTGGCGCCGATGGACGCGGGTTCGGATCACCTGCGCACGCTCGCGCGCGTCGCCCGCGGCCTGAGGTCACCTGAGCTGCGGCTTCAGCTGCGGCAGGCGCAGGGCGCGGACGCTATCCGGGCGCTTTTCGCCCAGGAGCCGAGGTCCTCGGCCGCCTGACGGGGCCAAATTAAAGACGGGCGCGGAAGCCGCGTCCGTCTCTGTCGGTTGGAAGGTGTTCCCTGGTCCGGCAGGTCCGCCGGCCAGGCGCGGGTCAGTGGACCGACACCGGCGCCAGTTCGTGGGCCAGGGCGGCTGCTACGGCCGAGTCCCGATCGCCTAGGACCGCCAGCCGCGCGCCGTCAGCCCTGTGAAGGGCGTAGAGCACCTGTTCCGGCTTGAGGTCGAAGCCCTCGATCTGCTCGACGGGGGTGTCAGCCAGGATCTCGGCAGCCTTGATCGGGCGCACGTAAACCAGACTGGGCGCTCCCAGGGCGGCGAAGGCTTCGGGGGAAAGCGTGGATGTCATCATGACCATCTCCTTGAGACAGATAACGCCGGTGGGCAGACGCGGGATCATTTCGCCGTCTGGATCGGCACTTGGCGGGTCTGGCGCTCGGGCTGAGGACGCTCGGCGTCGATGTGGAGGAGGCCGTCCTCGAGGCGGGCGGACCTGACCTCCAGGCCGTCCGCCAGGACGAACGCGCGCGTGAAACCCCGCGCCGCGATTCCGCGGTGGATGTAGTCGCGCTCCGCTTCGCCGGGCACGGAGTCCCGTTTGCCGGTCACCGTCAGCTGGTTTTCGCCCACGCTGACCGAAAGTTGATCCGCCGTGAAACCCGCTACCGCGAGGGTGATGCGGATTTTGCCTTCGCCACAGTCCTCGATGTTGTACGGCGGATAGGCCTCGGACGCCCCCCGAACAGCGCGTTCCATAAGGGCCCGGGTGTGTTCGAAACCCAGCAGGAGCGGACTGTCGAAGATTGGCGTTCGGTTCATGGCGAGCCCTCTTTCAAGCGACCCCGCCGCGTTCCGTCCCATTAAGGCGGCGGCTCGCAGCGTCAGTAGAGAGGTGGTGTTCGAGCCCGTCTTGTGCAAGGCCTTGTAGCAGTGAGGGGCAAGATACGACGCTTCTTCGTATGACGAGTCCATGAAGAGAAACCCCACCCTCGTCTCGGGTCGTCACATTAAATTTTCTTGAGGTTCGCCGGAGCCGACCGAGGACTTCCAGAAGCTGCGTGTTCGCAAGCTCAGACGCAGAAAAGCGACATGCGAGGACTGATCGCTTAGCGGAAGCTTTTCTTGCGGCCTGGTCAGTGACCTGCAGGCGGCGTGCTAGGGTTTGCCCCCATGGGCGCGGCGCGGGCGGTCGGTAAAGTTGCGCGCGCCTACCTAGGTACGAGGGACCCGAAGACAATGAACGCCGATAGACCGCGCCTTGTGTGCGCGGCGGCCGCCGCCTTGGCCGCCGTTTCGCTCGCCTCAGCTTCGATGGCCGTCACCGCGCAGGCCGATCCGCTCGCCGGTCTCGGCTCTCTGCAGAAGACGACCGCGACGCTGACCGTGAAATCGGTCGACACGGCGACGCGCCACCTCGTCGTGACCGACACGAGCGGCAAGGATTTCAGCCTCAAGGCGCCGGCGTCGGTCCAGAACCTCGATCAGCTCAAGCCCGGCGACAGGATCAAGGCGACCTACGCCCTCGAGACGGAGTTCGCCCTTTCCCCGCCCAACGGCAAGCTGCCGCCCAACACCCAGACGGTGATCGCCGCACGCGCCGCCAAGGGAGATCTGCCGGCGGGGATCGTGGCGAACCACATCGTCATCACCGGCGCGATCATCGGCATCGACATGACCAACCACACCTTGAAGGTCGTGAACCCGAAGGGCGGTATGGTGCACACCATCTCGGTGCAGAGGCCCGAGGGCCGCGCAGCGATGGCCAAGCTCAAGGTCGGCGACTACGTGACCGCCTATATCACCGAAGGCCTGCTGATCTCGACCACGCGCGCCTGAATCCCGGGCGTTCCGGCTTCAGGCCAGCTTGACCAGCATCTTCCCGAGGTTCTCGCCGGTGAAGAGGCCCATGAAGGCGTCGGGCGCCCGCTCGATCCCCTCGAAGACGGTTTCCTTCCAGGTCACCTTGCCCGCCTTCACCCAGGCGGCGAGGTCGCGGTGGAAATCGCCCATCATGTTCCAGTGGCTGGAGACGATGAAGCCTTCCATCCGCAGCTGCTTGCCCACCATCTGGACCAGGTTGGGCGGCCCGGGCGGGAGCTCGGTGGCGTTGTACATCGAGATCGCGCCGCAAAGGGCGAAGCGGCCGAAGGGACGAGCCGCGTTCAGCGCCGCTTCCAGGTGCTCGCCGCCGACATTGTCGAAATAGACGTCGATGCCGTCGGGCGCGGCGGCGGCGAGGGCGGCGTTCAGGTCGCGCTCGGCCTTGTAGTCGATGGCGTGGTCGACGCCGATCGACCTCAGGAAGGCGACCTTCTGCGCGCCGCCGGCCGAGCCGATCACCGTGTGGCCCTTGGCCTTGGCAATCTGGCAGACCATCGAGCCCACAGCGCCGGCCGCGCCCGAGACGAAGACGACGTCGCCGTCCTTCAGGCCCGCGACGCGCAGCAGCCCGACATAGGCGGTCAGGCCGGGCATTCCGGCCGCGCCCAGGAACGCCTGGGCGGGCAGGCCCTGGGGATCGAGCTTCTGCACGGCGGAGGCGGGAGCGTTGAAGGCCTCGCGCCAGCCGAAGTTGGACTGCACCAGGTCGCCCGGCTTCAGGGCGGGGTCATTCGAGGCGACGACCTCGCCCACGGCGCCGCCTTCCATGGCCTTGCCCAGCTGGAACGGCGGCACATAGCTCTTCACGTCGTTCATCCGACCGCGCATGTACGGGTCGACCGTCATCCAGAGGTTCTTCACCTGCGCCTCGCCGGCGCCCGGCGCGCCGAGCTCCACGCTCGCCAGCTCGAAGTTGTCGGCGACGGGCCGGCCATTGGGACGGCTCTTCAGTCGGATCTCGCGCGCGGCGGCCATCGGGGGCTCCTCCAGGGCTTGTTTCAAGCGCCTGTATAATCCGCCGCGGGCGGCGTCGAGGCCTCGATCAACTTGGCTGTTTTGGAAAGGTCGAAGACTCGCGGCCTGGCTCGTGCGGCCACGTCAGGATTTGGCTCAAAATAGACGAGGGCCCGGACGCATGTCCGAGCCCTCGTGAAATGGTGGAGCTAAGCGGAGTCGAACCGCTGACCTCTTGAATGCCATTCAAGCGCTCTACCAACTGAGCTATAGCCCCGAGAAACTCGGGTTCGCGCGCAGGGCGATGGCGGCCCTCCGCGGGAAGGCGCGGAACCTAGTGCGACGTTCCCGGCCGATCAAGGGCCTGTTGGACGCACCGGCCGCTATTGATCCTCCGGACCTCCCTCCGGCCCGAGGCCGTCGATCTCGTCCTCCGGGAAATCGTCGTCGCCGTCCTCGATGAACGGGACTTCGTCGTCTTCCGCCTGCTCGAGATCCTCGTCTTCCGAGAAGTCCACGCCCAGCTCGTCGCCGGGCCCGGGCGGGGCAGTGTCGCCTTCGTCCGAGTCCTCGTCAGTCATCAGCGGCGGCTCGTCGACGGCGGCGTCGAGTTCGGGCGCCTCGTCGGGTTCGGCCTCGAAGCCGTCCTCGGATTCGGTGGCGACGACCTTTTCCTCCTCGGCCTCCTCTTCGGGGACGGAGACCCGAGCGCGAACGCGACGATTGCGCAGGGCCTCTTCGGGGTCGAATTCGGTGGCGCACTTGGGGCACACCGCGGGGCGGCGCCCGAGGTCGTAGAACTTGGTCGAACAGTTGGGGCAGATTTGTTTTGCGCCCAGCTGGGGATTGGCCAAAGCGGCGTCCTTCAGAGTTGGAATGTGTCAGGGCTGGCGGAAGCGGCGGCTCCCTTGCCACGCCCCTGAGCCCCTGTCAAAAGCTCCGTCTTCTTCGCTCCCCAACGCAGGCTGAGTCCATGGCCGATGCAGCGCAGGCGCCGGCTGGTCTAGCCGCCCGGCCGGGCGCTCCCCTCTCCGGGCGGGTGCGCGCACCCGGCGACAAGTCCATCTCCCACCGCTCGCTGATCCTTGGGGCGATGGCGCGTGGCGTGACGGAGATCGAGGGCCTTCTGGAGAGCGCGGACGTCCTGCGCACCAGCGCCGCCATGACCGCCTTCGGGGCCAAGGTGGCGCGGCTGGGAGCCAGCCGCTGGAGGGTCGAGGGCGCCGGCGGATTCGCCGAGCCCGGCGACGTCGTGGACTGCGGCAACGCCGGCACCGCCGTGCGACTGATCATGGGCGCGGCGGCGGGCTTCCCCATTGCCGTCACCTACACCGGCGACGCCTCGCTTCGGGGCCGACCCATGGGCCGCGTGCTCAAGCCCCTCTCGGCCATGGGCGCGAGGGCAATTGG
>JAFANN010000074.1 GCA_019232665.1 Caulobacteraceae bacterium
GGTGTGGCTCGAAGACCCAGCCGAAGAGAACGTCGATCCCGCCGGGAGACCCTGAGCAAGGCCGCGCGCGGCGTCGGGCCGATCCGTCATCAGGGCCAGGAGGAAGCGCGTCGAATCGCCGCTCAGCATCTTGCCGGTCGCCAGTGCGTCGAGGAAATCGATCATCCCGGGGACCGTCGCAGTGTCGCGAGAGTCGGCGAGATAGCGATCCATCGCCTCTTCGCGCATTGCCGGCTCTATCCCTTCCAGCGCATGCGCGAAGCCGCGCTCGTCCGCCCATTCCGCCCGGAAATCCCCCAACCCGAACATTTCGGGGATCCGCTGGCGGGCGTAGCTGTCGAGCCGAAGACCCTTGAAACCCTTTTCCCCAAGCCACGCGGTCACAGCAGTCGGACCCCCGACGCGTTTGAGAACCGCATCGGCGGCCGTGTTGTCGTCATGCTGGATCGCAAGCCCAATCAGGTCGGCCAGTGGGAGATCCAAAGGACCGCCGTCACGCGCGAACTGTTCATTCACCCGGCTGGGAGGGGGGGAGAGACCGTCACGGTCGATCCGCAGCCTCTCATTGAGGCGCATTTTCTGCCCGTCGATCTGAGAAAGTGCGCAGGTGGCGGTCAGCAGGTTGGCAAGCGAAGCGAGTGGGTAATGACCCAGGTCGTCGGCGTACCACACGCGTTCCTGATCCAGGTCCATCACGCCCATGTTCATCAGCCCTGGACGGGCCCGGACGTTGAGGGCCCGCGCACCCTGGGACAGACGACCGGGATCGGCGAAGGTTGGGGGGGCATGCATCGTCTGCTGGCGGGTGCAGGCCGCGGTCCAGAGACTGGCCGCCGACGACGCGACGAAGTGGCGGCGGTTGAGACGCATTCGGGCGGCGAAACTAGGGATATCCGGGCGCCGTTCCAAGTGCGGCGAGGATCGTCCATGGAGGAGGCATGAACGCCAAGCCTCCGTGCGTCATCCTTGACGCGCCACAACTGGCTGAGAACATCGGAGCCGTCGCCCGCGCGATGGCGAACTTCGGCCTCTACGAACTTCGCCTGGTGCGGCCGCGCGACGGCTGGCCCCAGCCCCGCGCCTGGCCGGCGGCCGCGGGCGCGGAATCGGTGCTCGACACTGCAAGAATCTTCGAGACGCTCCCCCAGGCGATTGCCGATCTGAGCTTTGTCCTGGCCACGACAGCGCGGCCGCGCGAGGCCGTCCTTCCCGTATTCACGCCGCGGGAAGCGGCCGCCCGGATGGCCGCACTGGGGCCCGGCTCGCTCTGTGGACTGCTCTTCGGCGGCGAGCGGGCGGGGCTGGAGACGGCCGATGTGGCTCTCTGCCAGGGGATCATCACCATTCCCGTCAACCCCGCGCGCCGTTCGCTCAACCTCGCCCAGGCGGTGATCATCAACGCCTACGAGTGGCGGATGACCTTCGACGATCGCGCGCCCGCGAATTTCCCGCCCCCTCCGCCCGCGGCCTCAGGGGAGGCCCTGATGGGCCTCTACGAGCAGCTGGAAGCCGAGCTCGAAACTTCGGGCTTCTTCCATCCGCCCGAAAAGAAGGACGCGATGGTTCGCAATCTCCGCGCGGCCCTCGGAAAGGCAGGCTTTACGGACCAGGAGGTGCGCACGTTCCGTGGCGTGGTGACGGCCCTCTCACGCGGCCGAGGAAAGGTCCTGGCCAAGCTCGCGGCCGCGCGCGAGGCGGTCGCTACCGCCTCCAGGCCGTCGCGCGAACGTTGACTCGCCGCCTCACTCCAGTCATATGCCGCCCCTTCGCCCCCGCCGGCCAGCCGGACGGGGCTTGATTGCTATGACGGGTGATGCGAGCGCCGCCGTTGAAATCGCGCCTCCGCTGATGCGAGGCGCCGGACCGCGTCGAGAACGGAAGAGAACTGAATGTCGAAGCGTATTTCGGCGAAGTACAAGATCGACCGCCGGATGGGTGAGAACATCTGGGGTCGGCCCAAGTCGCCGATCAATCAGCGGGCCTATGGCCCGGGCCAGCATGGCCAGCGCCGCAAGAGCAAGGTGTCGGACTTCGGCCTGCAGCTGCGGGCCAAGCAGAAGCTCAAGGGCTACTACGGCAACCTGACCGAGAAGCAGTTTTCCCGGACCTACCAGGAAGCCGCGCGCCGCAAAGGCAACAGCTCCGAGAACCTGATTGCGCTGCTGGAATCGCGGCTCGACGCCGTCGTCTTCCGCGCCAAGTTCACCCCGACCGTCTTCTCCGCCCGCCAGTTCGTGAACCACGGCCACGTGCTGGTGAACGGCAAGCGCGTGAACATTGCTTCGTATCGCGTGAAGCCGGGCGACGTGATCTCCGTACGCGAGCGCTCGCGCAACATGGCCCTGGTGCTGGAAGCCATGCAGCTGAGCGAGCGTGACGTGCCCGACTACATCCAGGTCGACCCGCGCACGATGAGCGCCACCTTCGTTCGCCGCCCGGAACTCGCCGAAGTTCCGTATGCGGTGAAGATGGAGCCGAACCTCGTGGTCGAGTTCTACGCCTCCTGATCACTCTGGCGCCTCCTCGGAGGCGCCGGCGCAGATCTCAAGACAAGACAAAGGGCGCGGACTGATCAGTCCGCGCCCTTCTTCATTGCTGCGATGCGAGCCGGATCAGGCGGCGAGGACGCCCTGGTCGGCCAGCAGGGTCTTCAGCTCACCCGACTGGAACATCTCGCGGATGATGTCGCAGCCGCCCACGAACTCGCCCTTCACGTAGAGCTGAGGGATCGTCGGCCAGTCGGAATAGCTCTTGATGCCCTGACGCAGGTCGTCGTTCTGCAGCACGTTCACGGCGGCGAAGTCGACGCCGATATGGTCGAGGATCTGGACGACGACGGCGGAGAACCCGCAGCCCGGCTGATCCGGGATCCCTTTCATGAACAGGACCACGGGGTTCTCGGTCACGGTCTTCTCGATGAATGCGTGGACCTTGTCCTGGGCGGTCTGGGTCTCGGACATGGCGGCTCCTTGGCCACAACTGGAATTCAGACGCGAGAGCTAGGCGCCGCGACCCCGCGGGTCAAGGCAGGGGGTCAAGGCGCCGCGCTGGTCTCCAG
The DNA here is from genome assembly GCA_019232665.1 of Caulobacteraceae bacterium. Lineage (GTDB taxonomy): Bacteria > Pseudomonadota > Alphaproteobacteria > Caulobacterales > Caulobacteraceae > Acaudatibacter. The sequence goes on from JAFANN010000074.1 coordinate 3,059, forward strand.
AGCCAGGGCGTGCAGCTCGCCGCCGACCGATCCGCCGAGCGCGGCGTAGACCATCTGGTGCTGCTTGACCCGGCTCACGCCCCTGAAGGCGGGGGATACGATCTTCGCCCGGTAGTGGTCGCCGTCACCGGCCAGGTCGTGGATTTCGATCTCGGCGTCTGGGAATGCGCGGCGTAGGCGTGTCTCCAACTCGTCGGCGGCGATGGGCATGGGCGTACTCCTCAGGCTGTCCGCGACATGTAGTTCGGCAGCCACCCTTCGTTCACCTCGCGCAGCACGGCCAGCGGGATGTCGAAGAGGTCTCCCGAGGCGAAGGACCTGCCGCCCGCCCGGCCTACCGGCGAGACCGGAACCCCGGCCTCGAGGGCCCGGGCGATCACCGTCTCCGGCTCCGGCGTGGCGATGAGGTAGCGGGCCTGATCCTCTCCGAACAGCAGGGCGTGGGCGTGCAGCTGGCTGGACGGCTCCAGGGTGATCCCGAGATCCGAAGCCAGGGCCATCTCAGCGGCTGCAAGGGCGAGGCCGCCATCGGCGAGGTCGTGGACTGCATTGACCGCCTCGTCCCGGATCAGGGCGCGGACGAAATCGCCGTTCCGGCGCTCGGCCTGCAGGTCCACCGGCGGCGGCGCGCCATCCTCGCGTCCGAGGTGTTCTCGCAGGTAGAGGCTCGCGCCAAGCTCGCCATGGCTGACGCCGACGACGAGCAGGATGTCGTCTGGCGCCATGGTCGAGTAGGCCGCGCGCCGGCTCCAGTCGGACAAGAGGCCGACGCCGCCGACCGCGGGGGTGGGCGGAATCGCCCGTCCGTCCGTTTCGTTGTAGAGACTGACGTTGCCGCTCACGACGGGGAAGTCGAGGACCCGGCAGGCCTCCGCCATGCCTTCGACCGCCCTCACGAACTGGGCCATGATCTCAGGCTTTTCGGGATTGCCGAAGTTGAGGTTGTCGGTGATCGCCAGCGGCTGGGCGCCGACTGCGGTGAGGTTGCGCCAAGCCTCGGCCACCGCCTGCTTGCCCCCTTCATAGGCGTCCGCCGAGACGTAACGCGGCGTGCAGTCGCAGGTCAGGGCGAGGCCTTTTGGGGTTCCGTGGACGCGCACCACGGCGGCGTCCGCGGCGGTCCCTGATTCCTCGAGCGTGTCGGCCATCACGTGGCGGTCGTACTGTTCCCAGATCCAGCGACGCGAGGCGGCGTCCGGGCATCCGACGAGGGTGAGGATCGCCGTCGTCCAGTCCTCGGGGGCGGGGACCTTGGCCGGATCCAGGCGCTTGGCTCGCGTCTCTTCCACCCACGGCCGGTCGTAGAGGGGGGCGTCCTCGGTCAGCGGCGCCAAGGGTACGTCACAGACCACTTCGCCCTTGTGGCGAAGGACGATCCGCCCGGTCGAGGTCGTCCGGCCGATCACGGCGGCGTCCAGGCCCCACTTCGTGAAGATGCGCTCCGCCTCCGCCTCGCGGCCGGGCTCGAGGATCGCCAGCATGCGCTCCTGGCTCTCCGAGAGCATCATCTCATAGGCGGTCATGTCGGCCTCGCGCTGGGGGACGAGGTCGAGGTTCAGCTCGACGCCTACGCCGCCCTTGCCGGCCATCTCAACGCACGAGGAGGTCAGGCCCGCGGCGCCCATGTCCTGGATCGCCGCCACGGCGCCCGTGCCCATGAGTTCCAGCGTCGCTTCGATCAGCAGCTTTTCGGCGAAGGGGTCGCCGACCTGCACGGTCGGCCGCTTCGCCTCCGAATCGGCGTCGAACTCGGCCGAAGCCATCGTCGCCCCATGGATCCCGTCGCGGCCGGTCTTTGACCCGAAATAGACCACTGGCAGATCCGCCGCCGGCGCGGCCGAGTAGAAGATGCGATCCGTGCGGGCGAGGCCCACGCACATGGCGTTCACCAGGATGTTGCCGTCGTAGCCCCGGTGGAAATTGGTCTCGCCACCCACGGTGGGCACGCCCACGCAGTTGCCATAGCCGCCGATACCGGAAACGACGCCCGAAACCAGCCGACGAGTCCTGGGATGCTCGGGGTCGCCAAAGCGAAGCGCGTTGAGCAGGGCGATCGGCCGCGCGCCCATGGTGAACACGTCCCTCATGATGCCGCCCACCCCGGTGGCCGCCCCCTGATAGGGCTCGATGAACGAGGGGTGGTTATGCGACTCCATCTTGAAGACGGCGGCGTCGCCGTCGCCGATGTCGATCACCCCCGCGTTCTCGCCCGGGCCGCGAATCACGCAGGGGCCCTTGGTGGGGAATTTGCCCAAGTGGCGTCGGGAAGATTTGTAGGAGCAGTGTTCGCTCCACATGACCGAGAAGACGCCGAGCTCGACGGCGTTCGGCTCGCGATTCAATCGCCGGATGATGAGGGCGTATTCGTCCGGGGAGAGGCCGCTTTGCAGCGCGGTCTCCAACCCGGCAGGGGCGGACGTGCTCATGGTGCGCTTCCTAGCGAGGCTGGCGCAGCCGCGCCACGGGATTAGGCGCAATTCGAAGCGCAGTGTCGCATTGTGCGGCGCAACAATGCCGCACATTAAAATTGTGCAACGCGACAGAATTCGCTTGCCATACAAGTGAACGCTGATATCTAATCAGTGTCAAGTTCTCGCCACGCACCAGCCGACGATGGGACGGCGCCGGGCGCAGGACGGTGTCCTCAAGTTATGAAAGGCCAGAACTATGAAGCTCACTCTCGCGACGGCCTGCGCCGTCTTCTCGCTCGGCATGGCGGGCGCGGCGTTCGCTGACGGGCCCGTGACCGCAACCCTCGAGCAGCCCACGAATGCGGGGAAGCTGATCGCCGCTCACGCCGTGTTCCGCTGCGAAGGCACGACCTGCGTCGCCTCTTCGGCGCCTGACAGCGCGGGCGACCTCGACAGCTGCAAGACGCTCGCCAAGCAGGTGGGCCGGCTGACCGCTTATGGCCAGTACAAGCAGCTCGACGAAAAGGCCCTGGCCAAGTGCAACGCCGTCGCCGCAGCCCCCAAGGCCGCGACGACCGCCGCCCGCTGACCAGCGAATAAGTCTCTCCCGGGGGACCAAGACCTGGCCCGCCGGGAGTTTGACTAGACTGAAGTTGGGAGTCGCCTGGATATGCTGGGTGAGGATATCTGGGCGGCGACCCCAAACTAACGAATTGAACCACGAACCTCACGAACGAAGAAATTTTAATGCGCCTCCGGTGCGTTAGATTTCCTGGATCTTCCAGATGTTCGTGTAGTTCGTGAGGTTCCTGGTTATTTTATTCGCCGTACCTAAAGGCGCCGGCCGCCCGTCTCAGGCGCTGGCCATCACGCTTTTGAAGAGCAGGGCGCCGTCGGCCGAGCCGAGGGCTGATTCAAAGGCGCGGTCCGGGTGCGGCATCAGGCCGAGGACGTTGCCCGCCTCGTTGACGATGCCGGCGATGCTCCTTGCCGAGCCGTTGGGGTTCTCTCGATACCGGAAGACCACCTGGCCTTCGCCCTCAAGGCGATCGAGCGTGTCTTCGTCGGCGAAGAAGTTGCCCTCGCCGTTGCCCATCGTCATCCGCGCCGTGCGGGTCTCGCCGAAGGCGGCCGTGAAGCGCGTTTGGCCGTTGACCACGTCCAGGTCGATGAACTTGCAAACGTATTTGAGCCCGACGTTGCGAAGCAGCGCGCCAGGCAGCAGGCCGGCCTCGCACAGGACCTGGAATCCGTTGCAGATCCCCGCCACCGCGACGCCCTTCGACGCCGCGTCGCGCACCGCCGACATCACCGGCGAGAGCGCCGCGATAGCGCCACACCGAAGGTAGTCCCCGTAGGCGAAGCCTCCCGGCAGGACGATGAGGTCCAGGCCGGCCGGCAGTTCGGTCTCCTTGTGCCAGACCATGCTGACCTGGGCGCCGACGGATCGCTCCAGGGCGACCTTGCAGTCCCGGTCGCAGTTGGAGCCGGGGAACACCAGAACCGCCGCCTTCATGGTCTCAGGCCACCTCCACCCGGTAGCCTTCGATCACCGGATTGGCGAGCAACCGCTCGCACATCCGGTTCACCTCGTCGCGTGCCCGCGTCGGGTCGTCTCCGGCGATCTGGAATTCGATCGCCCGACCGACGCGCACGTTCGAGACACCGTCCCAGCCCAGGGTGTGCAATTCGGCCTCGACGGCCTTGCCTTGCACATCGAGGACGCCGGGCTTGAGGAATACGTGGACCTTGGCCTTCAGGACGCCCGTCACTGGATTCCGCCCTGGATCACCGTGGGCATCTCCTTCATCACGCCAAGGCGGCGAGCCACCTCGGTATAGCTCTCGATCACATTGCCCAAGTCGCGACGGAAGCGGTCCTTGTCCAGCTTTTCGTTGGTCGAGGAGTCCCAGAGCCGGCAGCTGTCGGGGCTGATCTCGTCGGCGAGGATCACGCGCGAGAAGTCGTTCTCCCACACGCGGCCGAACTCGATCTTGAAGTCCACCAGGGTGATTCCGACACCGCCGAAGAGGCCGGTGAGGAAGTCGTTCACCCGAAGGGTCGTCGCCATGATGTCGTCGATCTCCTGGGTCGCGGCCCAGTTGAAGGCGGTGATGTGCTCCTCGGCGACCATGGGGTCCGAGAGCTTGTCGTCCTTCAAGTAAAACTCGATGATCGAACGCGGCAGGGGCTGCCCCTCGGGGAGGCCGAACCGACGCGATAGCGAACCTGCGGCGATGTTCCGGCAAACGACCTCGAGCGGGATGATCTCCACCTCCTTGATCAGCTGTTCGCGCAGGCTCAGTCGACGGATGAAGTGGTTTTGAACGCCGATAGAGTTCAGGCGCGTCATTATATATTCGCTGATGCGATTGTTTATGACGCCTTTGCCTTCGAGTATCGCTTTCTTGGTCCCGTCAAACGCGGTGGCGTCGTCTTTGAAATACTGAACGAGAGTGCCGGGCTCAGGCCCCTCATAAAGAATCTTGGCCTTGCCTTCGTAAATCTTCTTTCGGCGCGTCATGGTAGTCTTGAGCTTTCCAAAGGTCCGGCTGCCACCCGGGCCGTGGAAAGCGGCGCGCCGATCCCTGCGGGCGCGCTCGGCTTCACACCGGACAGCTGCGACGGACAGCCCGGGAATGGGCCCACCGAACCTAGCGGAAGGCGGTCTTTCGCGCAAACGCGGCTTGATCGATGGCCGCCATTTCGCCGAACCTTCGAACGCCCCGGATTTGGGGCGAGGGTGCTGGATTACGCGCATGGACAACACTGGCGGCGTGGCCCGCGCCAAGGTTCGCAGCCGACTGGGGGACCACGGAAATGTCGTGTTCCGCGGCGCCCCGCTGGACGGTTGGCGAGACGCCTATCACCTGATGCTGACCATGCCGCTGCCGGCGTTCATGGGCGTGATGGCGGGGAGCTACTTCCTTATCAATCTTTTCTTTGCGGGACTATACTTCCTCGATCCGGACGGCATCGCCCAGGCGCGGCCTGGGTATTTCTGGGACGATTTTTTCTTTTCGGTCCAGACATTGGGTACACTCGGCTACGGAACCCTGGCGCCGAAGACACTCTATACGAATATCATCGTCACCTGTGAGGTATTCGTCGCCCTGTTCAACTTGGGCGTCGCCGCCGGCTTGCTGTTCGCGAGGATATCGCGCCCGACTGCCAGGATCATGTTCTCGAATCTCGCCGTCGTCACGGCGATGAACGGCGAGCCGACGTTTATGTTGAGGGCGGCCAACCGGCGCCGCAATCTGGTGCTCGAGGCGGAGGTCACCCTCACCCTCGTCGAGGACGTCACGACCGACGAGGGCGACGTCCTGCGTCGTTTCCGGCAGCTGACGCCGGTGCGCCGGCGCACGCCCCTGTTCTTCCTCACCTGGCAGATCATGCACGTCATCACCCCGGAAAGCCCCCTGCACGGGGAAACGGCGGAGAGCCTGGCCAAGCGAAACGCGGAGATCCTGGTCATCCTCCGAGGTCTCGACGAGACCTTCGTCGCCGACATCCACGCTCGGGCGTCATACCTGCCTCACGAGATCATCTGGGACCGGCGCTTCGCCGACATTCTCCAATTGCAGGAGGACGGCACTCGCGTGGTCGATCTCGGCAGATTCGACGACCTCGACGAGCGCCCGGCGCCGTGCCCTGCGGTCTCGCCTCAGCCGTGATTGCCGCGTCGGTCGGGCCGGTCTATGTCGATCCCGTGATGCGAGCAGGCTTATGAGCGCTTTCGGCGACGACGGGCGGGACGCGCGGGCCAGCGCCGCATCCGAAGCGGCCCTGGAGGCGCGTGTCCGCTCCCGCCGTAATTTGATGATCGGCGTGTGGGCCGCGGGGCTGATGGGCCTCGAGGACGTGAGCGCCTATGCGCGGGCGGTCGCCCGGTCCGAGGCGGATACGCCTCTCGACGAGGACATCTTCCGCAAGGTCAGCCGCGATCTCGCCGACTCCGGCCTGACGACCTCCGCCGCGGAGGTGCGCACGAAGATGGAGGAATTCCTGGCCGTGGCTCGCGCGCAGATGGACAGCGGCGAGATCTGACGGGCCGGCCGAGGCAGGGATGACCGGAGCTCTGAGCGACCTGAAGGTCGTGGAGATGGGCCAGCTGATCGCCGGCCCCTTCTGCGGCCAGCTTTTGGGCGACATGGGCGCCGAGGTCATCAAGATTGAACCGCCGGGCGGCGGCGATCCGATGCGGCTCTGGGGGCTCGCCCAGGGGCTCACGTGGGAAGTGATCGCCCGCAACAAGAAGAGCGTTTCGATCAACTTGCGCGTGCCGGAGGGCCAGGCTCTCGCGCGGCGGCTGATCGCCGAGGCGGATGTCCTCATCGAGAACTTCAAGCCAGGAACGCTCGAGGGCTGGGGTCTTGGACCTGACGACCTGCGCCGCGACAATCCCAGGCTGATCGTCGCGCGGATGTCTGGCTACGGCCAGACCGGACCGTACCGAGAGCGTGCGGGTTTTGGCGGCATTGGCGAGGCGATGGGCGGCTGGCGGCGGATTGTCGGAGATCCCGATCGTCCGCCCTCGCGGATGGGCGTCTCGATCGGCGATTCGCTCACAGCGACTTATGGCGCGCTGGGCGTCCTCGCCGCGCTCCATCACCGCGAACGCACCGGCGAGGGCCAGGTCGTCGACGCGGCGCTCTATGAGTCCGTGCTTCAGGTCATGGAGGGGCTCGTCTCGGAGTACGCGTCCGGCGGCGTCACTCGTGAGCGCTCGGGCGCGATCCTGCCGGGCATCGCGCCGTCGAACGTCTACCCCTGTCGCGACGGCGAATACATGATCGGCGCCAACGCCGACCCGATCTTCCGTCGGCTGTGCACGGCCATGGGGCGGCCCGAGCTGGCGGACGATCCCAGGTACCGCGACCACCTCTCCCGCGGCCGCAACCAGGCGGAGCTGGACGATCTCATCGCCAGCTGGACGCGCCAGCTGAGCGTCGACGAACTCGAGGCCAAGATGCTTGCCGCCTCGATCCCGGCGGGGCGCCTCTACGCCCCTGCCGACATGCTCGCGGATCCTCATTTCGCTGCGCGCGAGGCGATCGTCGCGATCGATCACCCGAGATGGCCAGGGCTGAGGATGCAGGGCGTCTTCCCCAAGCTCTCGGCGACGCCTGGGGCCGTGCGCTCCATCGCCCCGCAGAGCGTGGGCGAACACAACCGCGAGGTGTTTGGCCGGCGCCTTGGACTGAGCGAAGCGGAGCTGGAAAGCCTGTCCGCGAGTGGCGTGATCTGAGTTCGACGATGAATGTCCCTGCGTCAAATTGACAGGGTATAGGGTGGGGCCTAGCGTCACTCGACCATAAAGGCGGGTGGAAGCGGGCTCCGATGGCGACAAAGACCAATACAGAATTCGAGCTGCGTGGAATTAATCATCTAGCGCTCGTCTGCAAAGATATGGCCCGCACGGTCGAGTTCTACCGTGATGTCCTTGGCATGCCGCTGATCAAGACGATCGACATGCCTGACGGCTATGGCCAGCACTTCTTCTTCGATATCGGCAATGGCGATTCCCTCGCCTTCTTCTGGTTCCCCAATGCGCCAGCAGCTGCGCCCGGCGTCGCCTCACCCTCAGGGCTGCCCGGCCAGGGGAGCATGATCACCGGTCACGGCTCGATGAACCATGTCGCGTTCAACGTCCCGGTCGAAAAGTTCGACGCCTATGTCGAGCGCCTGAAGGCCAAGGGGATCGCCGTGAGTCCGGTCCTCAACCACGACAACTCGCCCAGTCAGGTGAGCGCCAAGGTCCACGACGGTGTCTTCGTGCGTTCGGTCTACTTCTTCGATCCCGACGGCGTGTGCCTCGAGTTCGCCTGCTGGACGAAGACCTTCGACGAGTCCGACGTGGCGCACGAGGCGATGAACGCCAATGGCGAACGGGCGAAGAACGTCGTGCTGAAAGGTGCGGCGGCAGACGCCAAGACCCTCACGCCAGCGTCCTGAGCCAGGCGGGAGCAGGGGAGATGCCGCTCCTTCGACAGGTCGCCCGGCCGGACGTCAGCTCCGACGACGTTCTGCGCTTCTACAATCTCCTGTTCGGAAAGGATCGCGACCCTGTCGCCCAGCCGGGGACAGCGACCGGTACGCCGGGTGACTGGTGGACGGTGTTCGCCCTCTGCCCGGACATCTTCAAGCACGCCACCGACGGCTTCGCCGTCTACCGTAACCCCGCGCGCAAGCTCGACCCGGTCCTGCGCGAACTCGGTCAGACGAGGGCTGGCTGGGTCAAGGCAAGCCAGTTCGTCTTTTCACAGCACTGCAAGTCGCTGCGTGGCCTGGGGGTCTCCGAGGAGAAGATCGCCGCTGTTCCACACTGGCAGGTGTCGGACGTCTTCGATGCGCGCGAACGCGCGGTCCTCGCTTACGCCGACTGCCTCTCCCAGGCCGGCGGCCGCACGCCCAAGGCGGTGATCGAGGCGCTCAAGGCGTTCTGGTCGGACGAGGAGATCCTCGAGTTCACTTACATCACCTGCCTGTACGACATGCATGCGGTGATGAGCCGGGCGCTGCGCCTGGAGTTCGATGATCGCGAGGATCCGATCGTCGAGGTTCCCGCGCCGAAGGCGTTCGACGCTAGTGATTTTCTCGGCGCCGCCCGCCGAGAAGGCTAGGCGGCGACCGGAGCGCCGTGCGCGGTTGCGGCGCTAGCGGATGACGCGTCTCCGAACACGCGGGCGAAGATCGTGTCCACGTGACGGAAGTAGGGGGTCTCGTCGAACAGGGCTTCCAGCTCGGTGTCGCTGAGAACGGCCTTGACCTGGGGTTCGGCGCGCAGTGCGTCGATGAAGCGGCCGCCATCACGCCAGATCTTCATCGCGTTGGACTGGACGATCGAATAGGCCGCTTCGCGCGCGACGCCCTTTTGCGTCAGCGCGAGCAGCACCTGCTGGGAATGCACCAGGCCGCCAAGGCGATCGAGGTTACGGCGCATGTTCTCGGGATAGACCACCAGGCGTTCGACCAGACTGGCCAGGCGGCGCAAGGCGAAGTCTAGGTGGACCGTCGCATCCGGCGCGATCCCCCGCTCGACTGACGAATGGCTGATGTCGCGCTCGTGCCACAGGGCGACGTTCTCCAGCGCGGGGATCACGGCCGAACGGACGAGGCGGGCGAGGCCGGTGAGGTTCTCGGTGAGGATCGGGTTGCGTTTGTGCGGCATGGACGAAGAGCCCTTTTGCCCCGCGTCGAACGGCTCTTCGGCCTCCAGGACCTCGGTCCGCTGCAGGTGCCGGATCTCGATCGCAAGCCGCTCGATCGAGCTGGCGACAACGGCGAGGGCCGCGAAGTAGGCCGCATGCCGGTCGCGCGGGATCACCTGGGTCGAGACCGGCTCCACGCGCAGGCCCATCTTCTCGGCGACATGGGCTTCGACGGCCGGATCGACGCTGGCGAAGGTGCCGACCGGCCCTGAGATGGCGCAGGTCGCGATCTCGAAGCGCGCCATGGCGAGTCGTTCGCGGGCGCGGACGAATTCGGCATAGTGGCCGGCAAGCTTGAGACCGAAGGTCGTCGGCTCGGCGTGGATGCCGTGGCTGCGGCCGACGCACGGTGTGTTGCGGTATTCGAAGGCACGACGCTTGAGGGCCGCGAGCACCAGCTCTACGTCCTCCAGGAGAAGGTCCGTGGCGCGGGAGAGCTGGACCGCCAGGGCGGTGTCGTTGACGTCCGAAGAGGTCATCCCCTGGTGCAGGAACCGCGCCTCGGGCCCAACCAGTTCGGTGACGTGGGTGAGGAAGGCGATGACGTCGTGGCGCGTCTCGCGCTCGATCTCGTCGATCCGCTCGACGTCGAAGACCGCGTCGCCCGCGCGTTCCCAGATCGCCTTCGCCGCCGGCTCGGGGATGACGCCCAGGGCGGCCATGGCGTCCGCGGCGTGCGCCTCGATCTCGAACATGATGCGGAAGCGGGTCTGGGGGGACCAGATCGCGGCGGCTTCGGGTCGGGTGTAGCGGGGGATCATGCGCCGCTCATAGGACTGCCGGGCCGTCGCGGGAACCCCGCGCGGCGCCTTGCGCCCAAGGATGCCGGAGCTTGCCTCGAACCAAGCGCCTGACCCAAAGGGTGATCTTCGATTCGGGAGATGGTCTGGAGGGCACGATGAGACGTTGGAGAATGGGTGCGGCGGCGTTCGTGCTGCTGGCGGCGATGGCGGCCGGGGCCGCCACGGCTGAGGACCGGACCGAAGCGCTGCTGCGGGAGCTTTCCAATGCGCTGGCGCCGTCTGGTTTTGAGGAGCCGGTGCGGGCGATCATGGTCCGCGAGCTCAAGCCGTACGGGACGATCACCTACGACGGCATGGGCTCGGTGATCATCAAGAACGGGACGAGCGGGCCGCGGATCATGCTCGACGCCCACATGGACGAGCTTGGGGGCATGGTCCGGCGCGTCACGCCCGACGGTTTCGTGACGATGCAAATGCTGGGCGGCTGGCTGGACATGGCCCTGCCCGGCCAGCGGTGGGTGATCCTCACCTCGAAAGGGCCGGTCCACGCGGTGAGCGGGATCCGGGACATACACGTCGTCCCGGCGGATGAGCGGACGAAGCCTTTCAACCGGGACAATCTCTACCTCGACGTTGGCGCTCATACCGCAGCCGATGCGGCGGCGATGGGCGTCGAGCCGGGCGATCCGGTGGCGCCCGACTCGACCTTCCAGGAACTCGCCAACGGCCGCTACCTCGGCAAGGCGTGGGACGACCGGGTCGGCTGCGCGGTCCTCATCGAGGCGCTCAAACGGCTCGCCGCCGAGGGCCATCCCAACCAGCTCTTCGTCGCCGCGACGACCCAGGAGGAGATTGGCCTGCGCGGCGCGCACACGGCGGCGGAGGTGATCCGGCCGGACATCGGCATCGCCATCGAAGGGGGCATGGCCGGCGACCAGCCGAACACCCATCCCGACGAGACCAATGCGAAGCTCGGCGGCGGCCCCGACATCTTCCTCTATGACGCCAGCGCCCTGCCCAACCGCAAGCTCGTCGCCTTCCTCAGACAGACGGCGGCGCAGGCGAACATCCCGATCCAGCCGGATCTCGTCACCGGGTACGGCGACGACTCGGCGGAGATGCAGAAGGCGGACGGCGGCGCGCCGAGCGTGAACATCGGCGTGCCGGTGCGGTACATGCACGTCCACAATGGGATCATGGATCGCAAGGACTTCGACGAAACGGTCGACCTCGTCGTCGACATGATCCGCAAGCTCGACGCTGCCGAAGTCGCGCGGATCCGCGACTTTACGCCTTAAGGCTCAGGCTGCTTCGAGAGCCGCGCGGACCGCGTCGAGGCCGGACTGGGCGCGGGCCGGATCCGGTCCGCCGCCCTGAGCGAAGTCGGGCTTGCCGCCAGCGCCCTGGCCGCCGAGCGCGGCGACCGCGCTGCGGGCGAGTTCGACGGCGTTGAAACGGCCCTGGGCCTGTCCGGTGACGGCGACGGTCGCGGCGACCTTGCCGTCGGCCACGCCGATCAGGGCGATGACGCCGTCGGGCAGCTGCTTCTTGAAGCCTTCGGCGATCGGCCGAAGGTCCTTGCCGCCGACGCCCTCGAGGACGCGGCCGATGAACTTCACCCCGCCGACGTCCTGGGGGGCGGTCTCGCCGCCGCTGCCGCCTCCGCCCACTGCGAGTTGGCGGCGGGCTTCGGCGAGCTCCTTCTCCAGCTTGCGGCGCTGGGCTTCCAGAGCCTCGACCCGCGTCGTCACGTCCGAGACCGGGACCTTGAACTGATCGGCCAGGGCGCCGGCCACGGCGGCTCTGTCGAGCAGCCAGCGTCGCGCGGACTCGCCGGTGAGCGCCTCAACGCGGCGCACGCCCGCGGCGATGCCCTGCTCGGCGACGATCTTGAACAGAGCGATGTCGCCGGTGCGCGCGACGTGGGTGCCACCGCAGAGTTCGACCGAATAGGCGCCTTCGCCCTCCAGCGCCTTGCCGAGGCTGAGAACACGAACGCTATCGCCGTACTTCTCCCCGAACAGGGCGATCGCCCCCGCTTCCATCGCCGCCTGCGGCGCCATTTCGCGGGTCTCGGCGGGGAGGTTCTGGCGGATCACCGCGTTCACCTCGGCCTCGATGGCGTCGAGTTCTGCGGGCGTGAGGGCAGCCCCGTGGCTGAAGTCGAAGCGCATCCGATCAGCGTCGACCAACTGACCCTTCTGGGCGACATGCGGCCCCAGGATATGGCGCACCGCCGCGTGGAAGAGGTGGGCGGCGGAGTGGTTGAGGCGGGTGCGGGCGCGACGGTCGGCATCGACGGCCAACCGGACCCGCACGCCTGGCTCCAGCTTCCCGCGCACGATGCGCAGTTGGTGGACGTGCAGATCGCCGGCCTGCTTCTGGGTGTCGAGGACCTGGGCGAAGCCGCCGTCCCACTCCACCTCGCCGTGGTCGCCGGCCTGGCCGCCGCCCTCGCCATAGAATGGCGTCTGGTCGAACAGGACCTGGACATCCTCGCCCGTCCCCGCGGCGCCGACCTCCTCGCCGCCGCGGACCAGGGCGAGGGTCTCAGCCGTCGTCTCGCCGTGCTCGTAGCCGCGAAAGACGGTGGGGCCGAGGCGCTCGCGCAGGGAGAGCCAGACCGTGCTCTGGGCCTGCTCGCCCGAACCCGCCCAGTTCTCTCGCGCCAGGGCGCGCTGGGCGGCCATCGCCCGGTCGAAGCCGTCGAGGTCCACGTGGATCCCGCGGGGTCGGACGGCGTCCTGGGTAAGGTCGAGGGGGAAGCCATAGGTGTCATAGAGCTTGAAGGCCGTTTCGCCGGAAAGCGTGTCGCCATCGCCCATGCCGGCGGTCGCTTCCTCCAGCAGGGCCATGCCGCGGCCCAGCGTACGCTGAAAGCGCTCCTCTTCCTGCCGCAGGGTTTCGGCGATGACCGGCTCGCCGCGGCGGAGCTCGGGATAGGCCTCCCCCATCTCGCTGACCAGAGTCGGCACGAGGCGGCACATCAGCGGTTCTGTCGCGCCCAGCAGGTGCGCATGGCGCATGGCCCGCCGCATGATCCGGCGCAGGACGTAGCCACGGCCCTCGTTCGAAGGGGTGACGCCGTCGGCGATCAGGAAGCTCGAGGCGCGCAGGTGGTCGGCGATCACGCGGTGCGAGGGGCCGTTGGCGCCGCCGCCCGGGCCGCCCACCAGCTCCCGGCTGGCGCGCATCAGGGTCTGGAAAAGATCGATGTCGTAGTTGTCGTGCACGCCCTGCAGCACGGCGGTGAGGCGCTCGATGCCCATGCCGGTGTCGATCGAAGGCTTGGGCAGCGGGACCATGCTGCCGTCGGCGAACCGCTCGAACTGCATGAAGACGAGGTTCCAGATCTCGACGAACCGGTCGCCGTCCTGCTCGGGCGAGCCGGGCGGACCGCCGGCGACGTGCTCGCCGTGGTCGAAGAAGATCTCGGAGCACGGACCGCAGGGGCCGGTGTCGCCCATCGACCAGAAGTTGTCCGCGGAATCGATGCTGATGATCCGATCGGCGGGCAGCCCGGCGATCTTCTTCCACAGCCCGGCCGCCTCTTCGTCAGTGGCGTGGTGGGTGACGGTCAGGCGCGCCGGATCGATGCCGAATTCGCGAGTGATGAGGTTCCAGGCGAGCTCGATCGCCTGGTCCTTGAAGTAGTCGCCGAACGAGAAGTTGCCGAGCATCTCGAAGAAGGTGTGATGCCGGGCCGTGTAGCCGACGTTGTCGAGATCGTTGTGCTTGCCGCCGGCGCGAACGCACTTCTGCGCCGTCGTCGCGCGCGGTCCAGGCGGGGTCTCGGCGCCGGTGAAGATGTTCTTGAACGGCACCATGCCGGCGTTGACGAACAGCAGGGTGGGATCGTCGCGCGGAACGAGCGGCGCCGATTGCACCACGGCGTGGCCGCGGGCGCCGAAATAGCCCAGGAAGTCTTTCCGGATCTGGTTCAGGGAAGGCATCGCCGCGAGATAACATCGCCGCGAGGAGGGAAAAAGGCCGCTCTCCTCTGCCCGAGCGCCCGTCCCTCCCCTTTTGGGGAGGGACGGATGCGGGAGCTGATCAGTCCTCGGCTTCGGGGCCGCCGTGGAGGAGTTCTTCCTCGATCCGGTTGGAATTGCCGCGGACCTGGTCCTCGATCTGGCGGGCGATGTCGGGATTGGCCTTGAGGAATTCACGCGCGTTGTCTCGGCCCTGGCCGATGCGCGTGCTGTTCCAGGAGAACCAGGCGCCCGACTTCTCGATCACCCCGGCCTTCACCCCAAGATCGATGATCTCGCCGAGCTTGGAGATGCCCACCCCGTACATGATGTCGAACTCGACTTCGCGGAACGGCGGGGCGACCTTGTTCTTGACCACCTTCACGCGGACGTTGTTGCCGATGATCTCGTCGCGCACCTTCACCGACCCTGTGCGGCGAATGTCCAGGCGCACTGAGGCGTAGAACTTCAGGGCGTTGCCGCCGGTGGTGGTTTCGGGGCTGCCGTACATCACCCCGATCTTCATGCGGATCTGGTTGATGAAGATGACCAGGGTCTGGGTCTTGGCGATCGAGGCCGTGAGCTTGCGCAGGGCCTGGCTCATCAGGCGGGCCTGCAGGCCAGGCAGGGAATCGCCCATCTCGCCCTCGATCTCGGCGCGGGGCGTGAGAGCCGCCACGGAGTCGACGACGACGATGTCCACGGCGCCCGAACGGACGAGGGTGTCGGTGATCTCCAGGGCCTGCTCGCCGGTGTCCGGCTGGGCCACCAGCAGGTCGTCGAGGTTCACGCCGAGCTTGTGGGCGTAGGAGGGATCGAGCGCGTGCTCGGCGTCGACGAAGGCGGCGACCCCGCCGCGCTTCTGCACCTCGGCCACCACGTGCAGGGCGAGGGTGGTCTTGCCCGAGCTCTCAGGGCCGAAGATCTCGACGACGCGCCCCTTGGGCAGGCCGCCGATCCCCAGCGCAATGTCCAGGCCGAGCGAACCGGTGGGGATGGATTCGATCTCCACCACCTTGCCCTTCTCGCCCAGCTTCATGACCGAGCCTTTGCCGAAGGCGCGATCGATCTGGGTGAGCGCTGCTTCCAGGGCGCGCTGCTTGTCGCCCTCTTCCTTGCCGACGAGCCTCAAGGCCATGTTTCCTGACATCGTGTCCGACCCTTCCTATCCCATGATTCCGGCGGACGCGCGGGTCTTGCCGGACGAATTGATCCAGACGCTCTCGAACCAGAACGAACCATAAACGCGACTTGCAATGTTCACAAGATGTTCCCCTTCGTCCAGGAGCGTCGGCGTGCGAACCGTTAGACCGCATCAGCGCAATTTGCAAACTTTCAATATGATTCTGTCATTATCCCCGCGCGGCGCCCCTGCAGGACTGACTTTATGCCACGCCGAAAGGATCCGGGGGCCCGGGTCGATATTGCAATCTCGCATATCGCGACGGGATCGCGCCCGCGAAGTCCAGTCGCGCCATTCAAAAGGCGGGGCGCCTCCGGTCCAGGAAGCCCAACAGCTCCGTGACAGCGACCTCGTCCTCAAATCGCGCGGCGACTGGCCAGGCGGCGACGCGGTCGCGCCAGGCCGGAGGCAGGCGGACCCAGTCCTTCTCGGTGGTGATGAGGCTCGCGCCGAGGACCTGCGCGCGATCGGCCAGGAGGCGGAGCGTTGCCTGCGGGACAGCCGCGTGGTCCGGCAGGGGCGCGAAGTCGACGAGGCTGGCGCCGGCCGCGATCAGCGCGCGCTCGAACTTCCACGGCTTGCCGATCCCGGCGAAGCCGAGCTGGGGTCCGGCGAGTGGCGGGGCGATCGGCTCGAGGCGGGCGATCAGAACCGGCTTCGACTGCAGCAGAGCGAGCAGCCGAGGGTCGGGTTCGGGCAGGTCGGCGGGCAGCAGCAGGATCACCGCGTCGGCGCGGGCGAGGCCGGCGGCGAGAGGCTCGCGCATCGGCCCGGCTGGGAAGACGGCGCCGTCGCCGAAGGGCCATTCATCGTCGCGCGTCTCCCCGTCGACGACGACCAGCGAGAGGGCCTTGGCCAGGCGAGGGTTCTGATGGCCGTCGTCCATCACCACCGCCTGCGCTCCAGCGGCGGTGGCCGACTTGGCGCCAGCGAGGCGGTCGCGGGCGATCCAGACCGGCAGGCCGTCGCGGGCGAGCATCAGCGCCTCGTCGCCGACGTCGACGGCGGTATGCGTCTCGGGGTCGACCCGCAGCGGACCGGCGAGACGTCCGCCGTGCCCGCGGGTGAGGATGTGGACGAGCTGTCCCTCGGCAGCGAGCCGCGCGGCGAGGGCGCGCACGATGGGCGTCTTGCCCACGCCGCCCAGGGTGAGATTGCCCACGCAGATCACCGGAACCCCTGGATCCGCGGGCGTCGTGCGGCGGATCCGGCGAGCGGTCACGCCAGTCCAGATCCACGACAGAGGGAGAAGGATGGCCTTGGTCGCCCGGAAACCGGAACCTTCGCGGCGGTACCAGTGACGGGGCGTGCGGATCGGCATCAGAGGAGGGCGAGGAGACGCGGGACGGCGACGCGGGCCGCGGTGTCGCCGGCGTCGACGAAGGCGCGCGCCTTCTCCGCCATCGCCCGCAGCGCGACGTCCGCCGTAGCCGCCTGAGCCATCTGCGAAGCCAGACCCGACCCTTCGATCAGTCGCGTCGCGCCGGCTGCGGCGAGATCCTGGAACACCGGCCAGTTGGCGACGTGGCGACCGGAGACGAACGGGCAGCCAAGCCGCGCTGGCTCCAGCGGATTGTGGCCGCCCGGCCCTGCGACGAAGCCGCCGCCGACGATGGCGAGGGCGGAGAGCCGGTACCACAGGCCAAGCTCTCCCAAGGTGTCGGCGACGACAACCTCCGGCGATGCGGCAGGTCCGTCCGAGCGCAGGGCGCTGGAGAGACCGGCGTCGCGAGCGAGGGCGGCGATGGCCGGGCCGCGCTCGACATGCCGCGGGGCGATGACCAGGCGGGCCTGGCCGCGCAAAGGCGCGAAGGCCTGCAGTATCGGGGCGTCTTCGCCTTCGTGGGTGCTGGCGGCGAGGATCAGCGGGCGATCGCCAAGCAACGCTCTTTCGGCGGCCAGCGCGCTCTCGTCGACCGGAAGCGGCGGCGCGCCGAACTTCAGGTCGGCGAGGCCGTCTACCCGCACGCCGAGGCTGCGCAGGCCCTCCGCGGCCGCGGCGTCTCGTGCGAGAACGAGGTCGAACGCGCCCATTACTGCCCGCGCCGTGGCGGGCGCGCGACGCCACCCGGCGAGGCTGGCCTCGGATAGCTTGGCCGAGACGAGCGCTGTGCGGGTTCCCGCCCTCTTCGCGCCGAGGATGAGATTGGGCCACAGCTCGCTCTCGGCGAATACGGCCAGGTCCGGCCGCCAGTGGTCGAGAAAGCGGGTCGTCGCCTGGGGGGTGTCCAGGGGGGCGAACTGGTGGATCGCACCGGCGGGCAGGCGCGCCGCGAGAAGCTCGGCCGACGCGCGCGTGCCGCTGGTGACGAGCACCT
>JAFANN010000154.1 GCA_019232665.1 Caulobacteraceae bacterium
GCAACGAGCGCGCCGCACGAGGCGCTTGCGTGGGATCCCGCGATTGTCCGCGGGACACTCCCCAATGGCCTGCGCTTCGTGATCATGCGCAACGCTCATCCCCAGGGCGGCGTGTCCTTCCGCCTTGGCGTGGCCGTCGGCAGTCTCGACGAGACCGACGACGAGCGAGGCGGCGCTCACTTCATCGAGCACCTTGCCGCCAACGGAGCGGACGGCATGTCGGAGGCCGACCTGAACCGGCTGTTCGCGAGCGCAGGGGTCGCCTTCGGCCGCGACCGCAACGCCGAGACGGGCTATCGGTCGACGACTTACCGCATCGATCTTCCGCAGGCGGACGCGCATCAGATCGACTTGGCTCTGGGCTGGCTGCGTCACGCCGCCGACGGCGCGGTGATCACCCAGGCCAATGTGGACCACGAGCGCGGCGTGATCCTGGCCGAGCGAGAGATGCGGCTCACCGCAAATCACTCGGCAGACCAAATGAAGGCCCGTTTCCTGCTTGGGGGAATGCGGCTCGCCGACCGCGAGCCGATCGGGACCTTCGAGAGCGTCCAGGCGATGACGCCGGCCAGGTTGTCGGACTTCTATCGACGTTGGTATCGACCTCGGAACGCCGTTCTGGTGATCGTCGGAGACCGGCCTACCGCGCAGCTGCAAGCGGCGCTGGCGAACGCGTTCGGCTCATGGACTGACGATGGTCCGCCTCCGCCGCGCGCCGATCTGGGAACCGTCGACGATCACCGTGGGACGGAGGTCCTGACTCTCGCCCAACCGTCGGCCAGCGCCACCATTCGTGTCTGCCGGGTCCGCTCAGGAGAGCCGGACAGAGACGATGACGAGGGCTTCGCCGGGCGGACCCGCCGCTCGCTTTGGGCTACGATCCTGCAGCATCGCCTGACCCGCCTGACGGAAGATCCCTCGTCCGGGTTTGCAGGCGTTGTTGTGAGGGACAGGAGCCCCGATCCCGCTTCGGCAAGGTTATCGTGCGTCGACGTCATTCCCACGCCCGGAGGTGTTCAGCCCGCGCTCACCGCTCTTGCCGGTGAGATCGGGCGCTTCGCCGCGGGACCCTCCGACGATGAACTGCTCGAGGCGTTCAGAGAACAGGAAGCCATGTATCGCGGAGCGGTCGTCACCGCCGGAACACGGCAGTCTGAGGCGCTGGCGACGCAGTTCGTCCAGGCGAGTTTGGAGAACCGCGTCATTGCCTCGCCCGCCGAGGCGATGAGAGCCTACGACGCCGTCGCCCGTCCCCTCGGGCCGGCCGACATCGCCACAGCCTTTCACACCGATTGGGCTGGCGCCGGTCCGATTATCACTGTGACGACGTCGACGCCCGTCCCCCGAGCGACGTTGGCGGACCTGTGGACGAGCGGCGTCACCAGTCCCCCGGAGCGTCCGTTGCCGGCCCTGGGAATGGCCTGGGGGTACGATGACTTTGGCTCGTCAGGCGAGATGACGCGGCGTGAATCGTTCAACAGGCCGCGGTTTTCCAGGTTCACCTTCGCCAATGGCGTCGTCTTGAACGTCATGCACACCGACTTCGACCGAAACGTCGCCCAAGTCGAAATCGTATTCGGCGATGGCTTGCGGCAGGTGTCGCGATCCGACCACCTGGCGGCGATCATCGGCGCGAGCAATTTCAAGTATCAGGGCCTGGGGCGTCACGGGTTTGAGCGTGTGAGCGAAATCTTCCGCGGCGACAGCTGGGGGGCCGATCTCACCATCGGTCCCGATGTCTTCCGACTTGAAGGGCGCGCGACGGTCCAGGGACTCGCAACTCAGTTGAAGATCCTGGCGGCCTACGTCAGCGATCCCGGCTTTCGCGACATCGATCCGAAATTGAGGACTGCCGCCGCCCTGGCGACGCGAGCTTATCAGACCAACCCTGAAGCCGTCGCGGCCGGGGCGCTGAACGCCGAGGTCGATCCCGGCAGTCCGGAGGGTCCGCTCGATCTGGCGACCCTGGCTCAACTGAACTCGAAGACATTCGCTCGAGTGTTGGAGCCGATCCTCACGCACTCTCCGATCGAGGTGAACATCGCCGGCGACGTCGACGAAGACGAAGTCCGCTCACTCGTGGCGTCGACATTCGGGGCCCTGCCGCCGCGGCGCGCGCCTTTGCCGGACAAGCCCGACGCCTGGTTCATGCGATATCCAGCATCGCCTGCGCCGCCGACATTGCGCGTCCATCACGATGGGGCGTCCGAGAAGGCGGTCGCGCTGGCGGTCTGGCCGCTATGGGTTGCGCGGCCAGAGCGGCGTCGCGAGGAATACGCCGTCTCCCTGGTGGCGGCGATCCTGAACGACAAGCTCATCCAGCAGCTTCGCGAGGCGCAGGGGAAGACCTACGCGCCGCATGCCGAGGCGACGTTGCCGGACTTCGGCGACCAGGGCGAACTCGCAGCGGTCGTCGAAGCTTCCCCGAGCGAAGTCGACGCCGCGGCCCAAGGGATCCGCGAGGTGGCGCAGCGACTCGCGCGCGGTGAGATCAGCAGCGCCGACCTGGAGGCTGCGAGGAGCCCCAAGCTGGCGGGCCTGGCTCGCCAGGCCCAGACCACCGCCTATTGGCTCGCCGCGATCTCCACCTCCTCGCGGGCGCCGACCTCCCTCAACGATGCGCTGGACGCCCGCGACCTGTATGGCGCGATCACGCTCGAGGAGGTGCGAAAGGCTGCCGCCGACTGGCTGAGCGCAGCCCCCTACGTCGTCATCGCGACGCCGAGGGCCGTGCCTCGTCCGCAGCCCCGAACGGTCGCCGTGGGCCCGCAGGCGATGGGGCGCTAGCGGTACTCAGGCGCCGTATACGACGGTGATCGTCTCGGCGACGCAGGCGGGGCGGTCCTCGCCTTCAATCTCGATGGTGCACTGGTTCTTGAGCTGAAGGCCGCCAGCCTTGGGCTCGACGCCAATCAGCTTCTG
>JAFANN010000200.1 GCA_019232665.1 Caulobacteraceae bacterium
GCCAAGGTTGCGCGCGCGCTCCGGCGAGGTCAGATAGCGGCTGCGGACAACGACGGCAAAGGAGGCCGTGTGAGCGAGGAACCTGCTGAAGCCAGGCGGGTGCGGGGTCAACTGCTGATCGACCTCGGCCGCGAGGACCTCGACCTCTTCGGCATCGAGGAGCTCAACGAGCGAATCGCCCTGCTCGAGGCCGAGATCGGCCGGGTACGGGCGCAGATCGACAAGAAACAGGCGGGGCGCGCCGCCGCGGACGCCCTGTTCGGCCGACGCAGCTGACCGACTCCGCCTTGAGCCAGTTCGACCTGACCACCCCCGCCGGGCGCTGGCGGACCGTGCTCGATCACCTGTGGAAGGACCATGCGTACCTGCGCCTGGGCTTTTCCAATGCGCACTGGATAAGCGACGAACTGGTCCGGTCGAACCAGCCGTGGCCGTTCCAGCTGAAGGCGTGGAAGGCGCGCGGCATCCGCACCATCGTCAACCTGCGCGGAGGCATGGCCACAAGCTTTCGCGCGCTTGAGGTCGACGCCTGCCGGCGTCTCGGCCTGGAGCTGGTGGACTTTGTGATCGCCTCGCGCGACGTGCCTACCGCCGAGAAGGTGCTTGCGGCGCGTGAGCTGTTCGAGACGGTGCGCTACCCTGCCCTCATGCACTGCAAGTCGGGGGCCGACCGCGCGGGCATCATGGGGGTGTTCTACATGCACTTCCGCCAGGGCCAGAGCATCCGCGAGGCCATCGACCAACTCTCTCCGCGCTACCTGCATATGCGCGCGGGGCTGACGGGCGTGCTGGACTACATCTTCGAGCGGTATCTGGCCGAAGGAGAGCCCGCGGGCCTCAGCTTCGTCGATTGGGTTGCAAGTCCCGCCTACGATCCGGTGAAGCTCAAGGCCGAGTTCCGCGCCCAGTGGTGGGGAAAGCTCCTCACAGATCGGATCCTCAGGCGCGAGTAGGCAAGTCTCCGCCGTCCTCGTGAGGATCGAGCAGCTTGTGCGCGTGGATGATGAAATAGCGCATGAGGGCGTTATCGACAGTCGCCTGCGCCTTGGTCTGCCAGGCCAGCCGCGCCTCGGCGTAGCTCGCGTACGCGCCGACGAGGTCGACCTTCTTGAGATCGCGGAAGCGGGTGCCCCCAACTTCCTCGAGTTCGCCGCCGATGACCAGGTGAAGCAGCTGAGGTTCACTCATCGATGACATCCTCCCGTTCGCCTCAACGCCCCGCGATCGCCAGGGCGTCTACGAGAATGGACGGAACCTCGGACGCGCCGCGCTGCATGAGGTCCGCGCCGGGTACGAGCCGCGCGAAGATGTCGAGCAGATTGCCCGCCACGGTGATCTCGGTCACGGGATAGGCGATCTCGCCGTTCTCGAACCACTGTCCCTGGCAGCCGACCGACCAGTCGCCCGTGTTGGAGTTCAGGGAGGGACCGAACATTGCCGTCACCAGAAGCCCCTGGCCGGCGGCCTTCATCAGCTCCGCCAGATCGTCCTCTCCGGGCGAGAGCTTCAGGTTCGATGGCGACACGCCGGGCGGGCCGGCGAGGCCGCGCGAGGCGTGGCCGGTGCTCTCGAGGCCAAGCTGCCGGGCCGAGCTGGAATTTAGCAGCCAGGTCGTCAGCACGCCGGCGTCGATCAGCTTGCGGCTCTCGTTGCCCACCCCTTCGTCGTCCCATGGCGCGGAACCCAGTCCGCGACGGCGATGCGGATCGTCGATCAAGGTGACGGCGTCGGAGAAGATCTTCTGACCCAGCTTGTCCTTCAGGAAGGAGACGCCCCGCGCCACGGCCGGTCCCGAGATCGCGCCGATCAGGGGGGACAAAAGGGCGCCGGCAAGCCGGTTCTCGAAGATGACCGGGGCGGTGGTAGAGGCGATCTTGCGCGCGCCAAGGCTCGCGACCGCCCGCCGGCCGGCTTCGGCTCCAATCGCTTCGGGCGCGGGCAGGTCTTCCTGCCAGCGCATCGCACGACCCTCGTAGCCCTGCTCCATGGCGGCGCCTTCGCCGGCGATGGCGCTGGCGGTGAGCGAGGAGCTGGTGCCGCGGTGCAGGCCGCTGAACCCCTCGCTGTTGAGCAGGCGCCAAGTCCCCGACGACCAGGTCGTCGAGGCGCCGTTGGAGTTGCTCACTTTCGGGACTGCCCGGACGGCGTCCTCCGCTGCGAGGGCTCGAGCCTCGAGCGCCTCGGCCGTCGGTTCAGCGGGGTCGAACAGGTCGAGGTCGGGGCTCTCGCCGCGGGCGAGACGGTCCGCCGACGGAAGGCCGGCGTAGGGGTCCTCGGCCGCGAGCCGCGCCATCGCCACCACACGCTCGATGAGCTTGCGGCGTCCCGCCGCGGACATGTCGGAGCCGGAGACGGAGGCGTGCCGCTTGCCGACAAACACGCGGACGCCGAGGTCGCGAGATTCTTCTCGCTCGACCTCTTCCAGCGCCCCCAGTCGCACCGTCACGGATAGCGCCTGGCGCTCCGCATAGACCACTTCGGCCGCGTCGGCGCCGGCGGCCAGGGCCGAGCTGACCACCTCGGCAAGCTGCTCTTCGTTCATGGGGCGCGATATGATCGATGGGGGCGCCCCCGGCAAGGTGGAGGCTGAGAATCCGCGCGTTAGGCGATGATGTCGGGCGTGAGCAGGTTCTCGAGACGGACGATCTGGTCCTTGAGCAGCAGTTTCTGCTTCTTCAGGCGCGCGAGCTTGATCTGATCGGGGGTCGCCTGGGACTGCAGCGCCTCGACCTCGGCCGAGAGCGCCGTATGCTGCTCACGCGCCGTCTCTATGGCGAGGCGGAGATCACTTAGATCGTCCTCGGCTTCGCCGTCCATGCCGTGCCCTCGTCCGCACCCTTATCGGTGAGCGGCCCGTTCGCATTAGCAGATGGGGATGATGAGCGGAACTCGCTGGCGCTGAGGTGTTAGCTGGGAAGCAGCTTGACAATCAGCGAATCCGGCGCGGCGCCTCCCCACGCCTCCACGGTCCGGCGCAGTTCGTCGATCGGAGGGGCCGCTGTCTGACCGGGATGCGCGGTCAGACCTTCCAGGGTGTCGATAAGGAGGCGTTCGGCGGTCATTTCGCGCCTGGCGACATCCTGCCGAAACTTGTGCCGAGCGGCGTCGTCGACTGGAGGCATGGGCGTCTTCAGTCGCCTGCGGACTGAGCGGATCGGCTCGATGACCTCGTGGTGCCAAGCGCGGGCGAGGCTGACTGCGGACGCCAGGGCCTCCTTGTCGACGGGACGGTCCTCTGCGAGCGTCCAGGCGCGCCACAGAAGTAGGGGAACGCACTGGCCGTGATCGTCCTGCAGTGCCAGGCAAGCCTGCTCGACGCCATCGCCGGCATAGAGGCGAAGGACGAAATCCCAGGCTCTCATTCCGCCTCTCCGCCAGTCACCGCGCCAACCGTGGCGAGATCTTCCCCCCAGCGGCGAACGGCGCTCCAGTCAAGCCCGAACAGGTCGAGCGCGCGACCAACGATCTGGTCCGCCAGCTCGGCGACGCTCGAGGGTCTGGCGTAGAAGGCCGGCATCGGCGGCAGGATGGTCGCGCCCATCTCGGCCAGGGCGACGAGGGTGCGCAGGTGTCCCAGGTGCAGCGGGCTTTCGCGCACTATCAGCACCAGCGGCCGCCGCTCCTTGAGAGTCACGTCCGCCGCCCGCGTGAGAAGCGAGCTCGTCACGCCCGTGGCGATTTCGCTCATCGTGCGCACGGAGCAGGGCGCGACGAGCATGCCGGCGGTCCGGAAGGAGCCCGAGGCGATCGCCGCGCCCACCTGGGAGGGCGGATAGTGGACGTCGGCCTTCGCGAAGAGGGCGGGCGCGGTAAGTCCGGTCTCCTGCGCCACCGTCAGCATGCCGGCGCGTGAGACGACCAGATGCGTCTCCATGCCGAGCTCACGGCACGCCTCGAGCGCGCGCACGCCCAGCACCGCCCCGGACGCCCCTGAGATGCCAATCACCAGGCGATTTTGCCTTTCGCTGCCCACGATTCGCTCTCCGCCTGCGTGCGACCCGATAGCAACCATATGTGATCTGACAGATCGGCGGCTCGGGTGTTCACATCTCGTCAGAAGCTACCACAGGAGTTTCCGAGCCATGGCTATTGAGGCCCGTCTCCGCGAACTTGGTCTGAAGCATCAGACTCTCGAGCGCGCGATCCAGGACGAGGTCAGTCGACCGGCCGCAGACGCGCTGCGGATACGGGAGCTCAAGCGACAGAAGCTCAGACTCAAGGAAGAGATGGAGTCCCTTCGAACTAGGACTCACTAACCAGCCGACTCGGCGCGGGGGCGGGCAGGCGCGCTCTCCGGATCCCGTGACAGGGACGGAGAGCGACGAGCCATTCAGACTTCGCCTTCCTCGCCTTGGGGCGCCTCGACCGGTTCGAACGCCTCCACAGGAGAGGCGAGGGTCGGGCCTTCCGGTTCGGTCACCCGCCGGCGCGCGTCGTCGCGGCGCTTCCTCTCGGCGGCCTGGCGCACCAGGGCGTCGAGTTCCAGCTGGCTGATCAGGCCCAGCGACACGGGGTCGACCGGCTTGATGTTGACCGAATTCCAGTGGGTCCGGTTGCGGACCTGGTCGATCGTCGCCTTGGTGGTGCCAAGCGCCTTGGCGGTCTGGGCGTCGGTGACCTCGAGGTGGTTGCGCACGAACCA
>JAFANN010000212.1 GCA_019232665.1 Caulobacteraceae bacterium
CAGGTCGTTGTCGCGCACGTAGCGGTACATGCGCTCGATGTTGGCGCCGTACTGCGGGTTCACCTCGGAGACGGCGTCCTTGACGCTCATCAGGGCCATGAAGACGCCGGTCACCCCGCCGACGATCGACATGTCGTGCATCAGCTCGACCCGGCGCTTGAGATCGCCCTCGCTGCGCGGGATCTGGAACACCCGGTGGGCCAGCTCTCCCTCCTCGGTGCGGTAGGTCATCACCTCGCGCCGGGCCGGATTGTCGTAGTCGTAATCGCCCGAGGCGACCTGGATCGGGATCCGAAACTTGGGATGGGCGGTGATGTCGTCGATCCGCTCGCCGTCCCAGTAGGTCACGCGGCCGTCACGCAGCGACTCGACGTAGTCCGCCGGTGTCTTGAGGGTCATCGGGTCCTCCCTTGGGCGCTCTCCCGTCGCCCGCTTTCGGGTCGAGGCGGAACGCTACGCCCGGCGGCCGATGCGATCCAGGATGATTCGAACGCGTTTCAATTACAGCTCACAAGGTCAAGCCGCCAGGAGTTCATCGGAGGGAACCGAAGTGTCCAGGATGTCTCCGAACACCTGTCCAGGATGTCTCCGGTCTGTACAGTCTGACGCCCGGCCATGACGGTGTTTAAGGGGAAGGCTTTATTCCCCCAGGCGCGGACCGGTGGACGCCAGCGTCAATTGCCCTCAGGCTGGCGCCAAGGTGGAGGCGCAGCGGACGGCTCTGCGCGGGGGACTTCGCTCGTGACCCAATCGTCTCCATCCCGGGCGCCGGCCTTCGGGTTCATCCTGGCGAGCGTCTTCCTCGATGCGCTGTCGTTCGGGTTGATCTTCCCCATCCTGCCGCGCCTGATCCTGGGCCTGTCGGGACACGACACCGCCTATGCGGCGCGGATGTTCGGCCTGATGGCGGCGGCGTGGTCGTTGATGAACTTCGTCGCCTCGCCGGTCCTGGGCGCGCTGTCGGACCGCTTCGGCCGGCGGCCGGTGCTCCTGATCTCGACCTTCGGCCTTTCGCTCGATTTCCTGATCATGGCGCTGGCGCCCACCGTGGCCTGGCTGTTCGTCGGCCGTGCGATGTCGGGCCTGACAGCTGCAAGCTACTCTGCCGCGTCCGCCTATCTTGCGGACACGACGCCCCCAGATGAGCGCGCGAAGCGGTTCGGTCTGTTCTCCGCGGTCTCCGGCGTCGGATTCATCATCGGCCCAGCCGCCGGGGGCCTCCTCGCCGCGCTCAGCCCGCGCGCGCCGTTCTTCGCTGCAGCTGGTCTTGCCGCGCTCGGATGGCTCTACGGACTTCTCATCCTGCCGGAGTCGCTGCCGCCGGAGCTTCGGACCCGAACACCATGGCGAAGCGCCAATCCGGTCCGCGCGTTCGGGATCCTCGCCAAGGATAGAGGCATGCTCGCGCTCGCGGCGATCTGGGGCTTGATTGTGCTCGCCAGCCAGGCGGTGAACATCGTCTTCGTGCTCTACACGGCGCACCGCTACAACTGGAGCGCCGCCCAGACGGGTCTGCTGCTGACCGTATTCTCCGCCGGCAACATCCTGGTCATGGGCGTGATGGCGCCCAGACTGGCCCGCCGGTTCGGGGAGCGATCGATCATGATGTGCGGCGTGGCCCTGTCGGCGATCGGGTTCGTAGGATTGGGCCTCTCGCCGATGAGCCTCGTCTTCTGCCTGGCGTGCGTGCCGACGTGCCTGGGCAATATGTGCGGACCGCCGGTGCGGGCGCTTCAGACGAAGCGGGTCGGGCCAACCGAACAGGGGCGCCTGCAGGGCGCGCTCTCGGCGCTCCAGGCGCTCACCGGCCTCGTCGGACCGATCTTCTTCACCCAGGTGTTCGCATGGTCGAACTCGCCGGGCTCGGCGAAGGCCATGTCGGGCCTTTCGTTCCTCGTCGCCGCCGTCCTGATGGCCGCCGCCCTGCCCTGCGCCCTCGCGGTCTCACAGGCTCCGAAAGCGGTCGAGGGCGCGGCGGCTTGAACAGCCCCTGTCACGGGGTCGCGAAGATGGGAACCAGCCGCCTGCCTCGTCGAATGGCGCGAGTCGCCGCGAGTGTTTAAATTTAGCCACGGACCTCACGGACTTCACGGACGTTTGTGAGACCGCGGAGACATCGCTGATCTTTTGAATCGCGCCGAAGGCGCACGAAAGATCTTCTTGTCCGTGTAGTCCGTGAGGTCCGTGGTTAATCTTTCTTTTAAGCTCGTCAGCCGCGGGCTTGGGCGGCGGCGTCCCTGGCCTGGCGCGCGGCTTGCCAGGCTGGAGCGAGGCGCAGGGCCTGGTCGTATTTTGCGACGGCCTCGCTCCACGCCCGCTGGCGGGCCAGCGCGTCGCCCCAATACTTGAGCGGGTCGGCGAAGCGAGGCTCCAGGCGATGGGCGGTCTGGAAGTCGGCGATGGCGCCAGAGACGTCGCCGCGGGCGAGCTTCGCCGCGCCCCATTCGACATAGGCGAACGGAATGTGGGGGGCCTGGCGGACCGCCTCCGCATACCAGCGGTCCGCGCCGGCACGATCCCCAGAAGCCTCGGCGACCTCCGCGCGCACGCGGACGCAGAGGTAGCAATCGAGGGGCGTGGAGCCGATCAGAGTAGCGGCGCCCTTGAGGTCGCCAGTCCGCAGGAGGGCGCGCGCCTCGAGGGGACGCATCACCGCTGGCTGCATCAGGCGCAGGCCGGGCTGATCGGTCTGGTGCGCCTCTATCAACGCGTCGACCGCTCGAAGATCGGCCAGCGCCGCCGGCCAATCGCCGGCCTCCGCGTCGACCTGGTAAGCCGGCTGGGCGTACCAGCCATTGGCCGCCGCCTCCGCATAGAATTTGGCGCCCAACGGCCCGGCTTCCGCCAGCGCCTCCCTGGCGCCCTGCCCGTCGTGAGCGAGCGCCCGAGCCCATGCCGCCTGGGCCGCGTAGAACGACCCAGACGTCAGGAAGTGCTTGGAACGCGCCAGCGTCGAGTAATCGGCCGCCGCTTTGGCGTAGTCGCCCGTCTGCCCTGCCAGGTAACCGCTCGCACTCAGCCGATTTTCCTCGAACGCCGGTTGGGAGAGCTCCGACAGCCGCTTCGGCGCCTGTTCGCGGGCGATGGTCCGAGAGACGTTGAGCAGGTCCTCGTCGTGTCCAAGCCAGCCATCAAGGGCAGCGCGGGAGATGTTCACCCACTCCACCGCGTCGCCACCCGCGGCGAGCCCTGCGGCGACGGCGCGCTGAGCCCCGGCGATGTCCCCGCGCTGAAGATTGGAGACCGCCAGGCTGGACCAGGCCCAGCCGCGCTCGCCGGGCGGACCGTTCTCCGCCAGATCGGTGTCGACCGCGATCGCTTCGTCGATGCGGCCCTGGCCGGAGAGATACTGGGCGTAGCGATAGGGCTGGCTGGTCCTGTAGACCGCCTCAGCCGCCTTCTGCGCCAGCGTGTCGAAGTCCCCCGCAGCCCCGGCGAAGGTCTGCGGCGCCGCATCGCCCAGGCGCGCGGTCAGGGAGAGGCCCGTGGGCGTTCTCAGCACCTCGCCGGTGACATGGCTGACGTGGCCGAGCTTCTCCCGCAGGAATCGCTCGATATCGGCGAAGGTGAACCCCGCTTCGGGGATCTCCAGCTTGATCTCGTGGCCCCAGTTGTTTTCGTAGGAAGCGGACGGCCGCTCGGACTGGGTTGCCGTCTGCATCGCCTGCAGCCTGTCGAGGAACCGCGCGGCGGCGACCTCGCCGGTCAACCCCTCCCTGGCGAGGTCAGGGGGAACCGAGAAGGCGTCCACGACCAGGCCGCGGGCTTGGCGCGCCTGCCAGCCCATGGTCACCACCAGCGCCACGACTGCGAGAGCTATCACTGCGGTTGAGGCCTGCCAGAGCACGCGCAGCCGGTCGCCGGCGCGACCCCACCGCAGCCGCGAGACAATCAGCTCGCGCATCTCGTGCAGGTGCTCGGCCTGCAGTCGCGCCAACCGCGTGTGCGCCTCGAGGAAGGTGTCGAGTTCAGGATCGTTCGCGGCTGTCTTGCGGCCCCGCCGGCCCAGGGCGGCCGCCAGCGCCGCAGACACGCCTGCCGCACCCGGCGCATTCTCCAACGCCGGGTCAGCTTCAGGCTGTTCGAACCGCTCCGCCATCGCGCGCCCCCGCGCTTCGCTGTCCGCGCAGCCTATGCCTTGCCGTCCGCCGCGCAAGGGCGGCGCCCTCTAGACGACCGGCGGCAGGGAGCCTGTCAGTGCGAGGTAGGGCTGGATTGGCTGGCCCGCGAGAGGGACGAGGCGCTCCACGAGCGGATCGATCGTCGGCGCGAGCTCGAGCAGATACTCATAGGCGAGTTCGCGCTCCCGCAGGTCGCCTTCGAGGATGCCGTCTATCGCGAGCGTGAGACGCACCATGACGCCGTGCACCGAAAGCCGAAGGTCCGGGCTACGAAGATCCGAGAGGACGGACCTGTACCTCTCGTAGCATTCGATCTCGCGCCGGCCGGCGCGCACAAGCCGCAAGGTGATCCCGCCGAACGGATCGCCGCGACTGTGCGCGTCCTCGATCGCGCGCACGAGGCCGCGGACGCTCGCGAGCACTTCGCCGATCATCAGCGCGGAGGCGCGCTGAAGCTCGCGCTTGCGGACGTGCGCCTCGAGCAAGGTCGCGACGAAACCTCCGAGGGTCGCCAGCACCGCGCCCAGCACGATGGCCACCAGCGTGTTGGTCTGCTGCGCCAATTCAGGAACGCGCATCGGGCCCCCTCGCGCCTGGAGACAGGAACACCTGACGATTTAGATTGTGCTGGCCTTCACGTCTAACCGACGATCATTGGCGGTCATCGTGAGCTTCAGGTCACCTCGGGCCTAGAGCAAACCCCGTTCAGACGGAACCGTCTGAACGGGGATGATTTGCTCTCGATTCAAAAGTGTAGAGCCTGATTCAGCGTTCGCATCTGTTCCGTGTGAACGCATCAGGCTCTAGCAGCACCTCGGCGAGAGCAACCGCCTGGTTGTGCTCGCGGTCCTTGGCGCCATAGACGAGCGTGACCTTCCCCTCTGCGAGGGCCTGACGCAACTCATCCAGGGCCGGGTTCGTCTTCAGTTCTTCACGGTAGCGCGCCCGGAATTCGTCCCAGCGCTCCGGCCGATGGCCGAACCATTCTCGCAGCTCGTCGGTAGGCGCGACTTGCTTCAGCCAGAGGTCGATGTCCGCTTCCGCCTTTGTCACGCCGCGCGGCCACAGCCGGTCGACGAGGATCCTGCGGCCGTCCGAGCGCGACGACGGGTCATAGGCCCGTTTCAGATGAAGCTCGTGAGCCATCCGCGACTACCCAAAGTTCTTCAGGCCCGTAAGTTACGGCTGCATCTGCATCAACTGATCCATTGGCATCATGTTGTGGTGCAGGTGGTTCATGATCCAGATCGAGCCGGCCACGATCAGGAACACCATCAGGACGCCGAAGGCCAGGGCCAGCACGTTGTTGGTGTTGTCCGGCCCGGTGGTGATGTGCAGGAAGTAGACGAGGTGCACCCCCATCTGGGCGATGGCCAGCACGCCCAGAGCCATCGGCACCGCCGGCTCCCAGATCAGGTGGGCGCTGGCCAGGTAGAAAGAGGCCGCCGTCAGGCCGGCGGCGAGCGCCAGGCCGATGAGGTAGCTGCGCACGCCATGGCCGACGCTGGCCTCGTCCGCGTGCTCGTCGCCAGGCGCGATGTCGTGACCGTGCGGGTCATAGTCGAGCTCGTGATCGGTCATCCGCGGGCTCCGATGAGATAGACGATGGTGAAGATCGCGACCCAGATGATGTCCAGCGCGTGCCAGAACAGATTGAAGCAGATCAGCCGGTGCATGATCATCGGCTTGAAGCCCTTCACATAGATCTGGGCCATCATCGTCCCGAGCCAGAGCAGGCCGATGCTGACGTGCACGCCGTGGCAGCCGACCAGGGTGAAGAAGGAGGTGAGGAAGGCGCTGCGCTGCGGGGTTGCCCCCTCGGCGGCCATCTTGGCGAACTCCTGCGCCTCCATCAGCACGAAGGCCAGGCCGAACAGGCCGGTGACCAGCAGCCAGATCTGGGTCCACAGCTGGTTGCGCCTCTGGGTGAAGATGAAGGACAGGCCGCAGGTGAAGCTGGAGATCAGCAGGGCCGTGGTCTCGATCACGACGCGGGGGCCCTTGAACAGCTCC
>JAFANN010000297.1 GCA_019232665.1 Caulobacteraceae bacterium
GGGCGTTTCGCTGCTCCCCGCGATGGCGGTGGACGCCGGCCTCGCGGCCACGGCCCAGGTCGCGGTCCGTCCTCTCGAACTTGGCCTGGCCCACCGTGAAATCGTGGTGGCGTGGCGCGCCGGCTCCACCCGCGGGGAAGAGGGCCGCCTGCTGGCGGACGTGTTCGCCCAAGCCGCGCGTTCCGCCGCGAAGGCGCGATGACAAGAAAAGTGAATCAGCCACGGACCTCACAGACCTCACGGACGAAGTCGATGTGAGTGTCAGACGACCAGGCGTTCAATGCGCGCCTTCGGCGCGCTTCCAAAGTTCACCAGCATCCCCACTCTCAGGCCGGTTGCCCGGAGATAGTTCAGAACCTGCGCCCGGTGCTCGGCTGCAAGCTCCCGGGTCGCTTTCAACTCCACGATGATGGTTTCGAAACAGACGAAGTCCGGCTGATACCGCTGGCGGAGTGCAGCACCCTTGTAGCTCAGCGTCAGGGATGGCGTTGCGACAAAAGGTATAGAGCGAGCCCTAAACTCCATCGACAGGCACTCGTGGTAGACCGCCTCTAGGAAGCCCGCGCCCATATGCCGGTTGACCTCGAAGACGGCTCCCTGAATGGCGAATGTCTCCTGCGAATGCAGAAGGCCTTGTCCGTGAGGTCCGTGAGGTCCGTGGCTCATTTTCGATGTTCGCCTCCACCACAAGCTTTGCCATGAGGGGCGGACCTTTGCACCCTCTGGGCCGCCGTCGGGCTGCGGGAAGCGCGGGAAACGGCTATAGGACCGCAATGACATTGCCGTTCGTGAAGATGAATGGGCTCGGCAACGACTTCGTGGTCGTGGTCGCGGAGGATCACCTCTTCGATCCGACGCCGGACGAGGTGCGTGCGCTGGCCGACCGGGAGACCGGGGTCGGCTGCGATCAGCTCATCGCGGTGACCCGCTCGGACCGGGCCGCCGTCCAGATGAAGATCTGGAACGCCGACGGCGGCGAGGTCGGCGCCTGTGGCAACGCTTCTCGATGCGTCGCGTGGCTGGCGATGGAGTCGATGGGGCTGGATCGGGTCCGCCTCGAGACCCAGATGGGCCTGCTCGACGCGTGGCGGGTCGGCGAGCAACTCGTGACGGTGGACATGGGACCCCCGCGCCTCGAGTGGTCGGAGATCCCGCTGTCCCGCAAGGCCGACACGCGTGAACTGCCGATCGAGGTGAGCCTCGACCTCAGGGGACCCGCAGCCGTCTCCATGGGAAATCCCCACCTGGTCTTCTTCGTCATGGACCTCGATCGGGTTCCGATCGAGGAGGTGGGCCCGATGATGGAGCGCCACCCGCTCTTCCCGCAGCGGGCCAATGTCGGATTCGCCGAAGTCCACGGCCACGATCGGATCCGGCTCAAGGTCTGGGAGCGGGGCGTCGGGCTCACCAGGGCCTGCGGCACCGGCGCCTGCGCGGCGCTGGTGGCCGCGCATCGTCGCGGATTCACCGATCGCGCCGCGATCGTCGAACTGGACGGGGGGGAACTGGAGATCGACTGGAGCGAGGTCGATGACCATGTGCGAATGACCGGCCCGGTAAGCATCGAGTTCACCGGCCTGCTGCATTCCGTGGAGACTCCCGCGTGAGTGACCTTCCCTATCTCGCCCCCGGCCGCACGGCCGTGATCACCGGCGCCGCCGATGGCATCGGGCGCGCCGCCGCCCTGAAGTTCGCGTCCCTGGGTCTCAACGTCGTCCTGGCGGACCGTAACGCCCAGGCGCTCGCGCACGCGGAGGAGGCGGTGAAGGCGGTCGCGGGCGAGAGGGCGTCCGCGCTCTCGGTGACCATGGACGTCTCGGATTTCCACCAGGTCTGCGCGCTCAAGACCGAGGCCTTCCAGCGTTTTGGCGACGTGGCCGTGCTGATGAACAACGCCGGCGTCGGCGGCGGAGGGAGCGCCTACGAGAATCGCGACGGCTGGATGCGCATCCTGTCGGTCAACCTGATCGGCGTGCTCAACGGCGTCCAGGCGTTCGCCCCGGAGATGATCGCCCAGGGCCGGCCGGCGACGATCATCAACACGGGCTCGAAGCAGGGGATCACCACGCCCCCAGGCGACACGGCCTACAATGTCAGCAAGGCTGGGGTGAAGGTCCTCACCGAGGGCCTGGCGCATTCGCTTCGCAATATTCCCGGCTGCCAGGTCAGCGCCCACCTCCTGGTGCCCGGCTTCACCTTCACCGGCCTGACCCGTCCGGGTGAGCGTGAGAAGCCGCCCGGCGCGTGGACCGCCGAGCAGGTGATCGACTTCGCCCTCGAGCGGATGGCCGCGGGAGATTTCTACGTCATCTGTCCGGACAACGAGGTGACCCGGAAGTTGGACAACGCCCGCATCGAGTGGGCGGCCCAGGACATCACCCAGGACCGTCCGCCCCTTTCGCGATGGCACCCCGACTGGAAGGACGCCTTCGCCGACTTCCTCTCCCACCACACCTGAGGGCCGCGCATCGATGGCCGATGGCTCCCTCCCTGCTCTGAACAGCGCGCGCGCCGAAGTGATCACCTTCGGCTGCCGCCTGAACGCCTGCGAGTCGGAGGCGATCGCCCGTCAGGCCGCAGCGGACGGGGTGACGGACGTGGTCGTCGTAAACACCTGCGCCGTGACCGCCGAGGCGGTGCGCCAGGCGCGGCAGGCGGTCCGCCGGGCCCGTCGGGAGCGTCCCGAGGCGCGGGTGGTCGTCACCGGCTGCGCCGCCCAGACGGATCCGTCCGGCTTCCTAGCAATGCCGGAAGTGGATGTCGTGCTCGGCAACGGCGAAAAGTCCGCACCCGGAGCCTTGTCGGCGGAGGGACCGCGCGATCGCGTGGCGGACGTCTTCCAGGTCCGGCGGCAGGCCGCCGCGTCGGGCGCTTTCGAAGGCCGCGCCCGGGCCTATGTCGAGATCCAGAACGGCTGCGACCACCGCTGCACCTTCTGCATCATCCCCTTCGGTCGCGGGAACGCCCGCTCCACGCAGCCCACGGATGCGGTCGCTCGCGTGCGTGAACTGGCCGACGCCGGCTTCGCCGAGGTCGTCCTCACCGGCGTGGATCTCACCAGCTGGGGCGGCGACATCGAGGGCCGTCCGCCTCTTGGCTCTCTCGTGCGGCGCATCCTCGACGAAATTCCCCAGTTGCCGCGCCTGCGCCTGTCGTCGATCGACGCGGCCGAGATCGATCCGGAGCTGATGAGCGCTTTCGCAAGCGAAGAGCGACTGATGCCCCACCTGCATCTGTCGCTGCAGTCGGGCGACGATCTCATCCTCAAGCGCATGAAGCGCCGACACAGCGCCGCGCAGGCTCTGGACCTGATCGCCGCCGTCCGCGAGGCGCGCCCGGACACGTCGTTCGGCGCCGACTTCATCGCCGGCTTTCCCACCGAGAGCGAGGCGGCTTTCGAACGGACGGCGGCATTCGTCGAGACGGCGGGTCTCGCCTACCTCCACGTGTTTCCGTTCAGCCCGCGCCCCGGAACGCCGGCGGCGCGCATGCCGCAGGTGCCTGCGCCGGTGGTGCGCGAACGTGCGGCGCGGCTCCGCGAGGTTGGCGCCGCGGCTCTCACTCAGCGTCTCGAAAGCCGGCTGGGAACGCGGGTCCGTGCGCTCGTGGAAGGGCCCGGCCGCGGCCGCGACGAGGACTATGCCGAGATCGCGCTCGTCGGCGAGGCCCCCACGGGCTCGATCGTGCAGGGCGTTTTGAGCCGCCACGACGGTCGCAAGGCCTGGCTCGCGGACTGACCGGCGTCTCCGGTGACGGCGCCTGCGGCGGTACAGCGCGTTCCCCTACCCCCGGGCGTCTGCCTCCGCTAAACGGATCGACCATGTTGCAACCCAAACGCGGCTGGCTTCAGCGGCTGGGCGAGGGCCTTTCGCGCACCTCGCGCCAGATGACCGAGCAGGTCACCTCCGCCTTCACCGCCAAGCCGCTCGACCAGGATCAACTCGACGCCCTCGAGGAGATGCTCATCGAGGCCGACCTCGGCCCCAAGGCGGCGGCAAAGATCACCGAGGCGTTCGCCGCCCAGCGCTTCGGACGCTCCTCCACCACCGAGGAGATCAAGGAGTCCTTGGCCGAAGCCGTGGCCGACGAACTGATCCCCCGCCAGGGGGTGTTCGATCCGCTCTCGGGCCCACGGCCCTACATCGTCCTGTTCATCGGGGTGAACGGTTCGGGCAAGACCACGACGCTCGGCAAGATCGCCGCCGACCTCACCTCGCGCGGCGCGAAGGTGCTGATCGCGGCCGGCGACACCTTCCGTGCGGCGGCTGTCGAGCAGCTGAAGGTGTGGGCCGATCGCGCCGGCGCCGATTTCATCTCACGGCCCAGCGGCGCGGACGCCGCGGGCCTCGCGTTCGATGCGGCTCAGAAAGCCAAATCGGAAGGCTACGACGTCCTGCTGATCGACACCGCCGGGCGCCTGCAGAACAAGCAGGGCCTGATGGACGAGCTGACCAAGATGATCCGCGTGGTGCGCAAGGTCGATCCGGAGTCGCCTCACGAGGTGCTGCTCGTCCTCGACGCCACGGTCGGTCGCAACGCGCTGGCCCAGGAGAACGTGTTCGGCAACGCGATCGGCGTCACCGGCATCGTCATGACGAAGCTGGATGGGACAGCCCGCGGGGGCGTCCTCGTGCCGGTCGCTCAGGCCTCGGACTCGCCCATAAAGCTCATCGGTGTCGGCGAAGGGATCGACGACCTGCAGCCCTTCGACGCCCGCGCCTTCTCGCGCTCCCTCGTCGGCCTGACCGAGCCGCACTATGGCTGAGGCTCCCCGAAAGGTCAGTTGGCTGCGGACTGTTGTGGACGGCGCGCCGGCGGTGGCGTTCCTGGGCGTGCTGCTGGTGCTCCACAATTTCAGGACCGCGACCTGGGCCCTGGTCATCGCCTCCGCGGTGGCGCTGGCGCTGAACCTGGTGATCGAACGACGACTGGCCCCGCTTCCAGCCACCAGCGGTTGCCTGGCGCTCCTATTTGGCGGCGCCAGCCTCTATTTTCATCGCGCCGATCTCCTGCAGATGAAGATGACCATCGTCGACGGCCTGCTGGGAACCGCCCTGTTCGTCGGACTGGCCATGGGCCGCAATCCGCTCAAGGCGATATTGGGGAGCGCCTTTACCCTCTCCGACAGCGCGTGGCGGAAACTGGCTGTGCGCTACGGCCTGTTCTGGTGGGCGAGCGCGGCGGCAAATGAATGGGTGCGCCGCACCCAGAGCGCCGAGGTCTGGGGCGCCTTCCGTGTTGCGGCGATTGTCGCCGCGGTGATCTTCGCCATCGCCCAGACGCCGTTCCTGATGAAGCACGGGCGGCAGGAACCGACTCCGGCGCCCGAGCCGCCCGATCCCGGATTCTGACGCCCGCGGACGACCGTCCACGGAAGGTATGTCGTGAAAGCGACGCAAAGATCGTCTATACATCGTACCCGACCGAAAGGTCCGGCTCGAGGGGACCGCTATGTCCAAGGGCAAGACGAAGCCCGCGCGTGAGGGGCTGAACGCCTCGCCGACGCACCTCCTGCATCGCGCCTTGCAGTTGGCGCTCGACTTCCATGCTGACGCAGCAGGCCCATCCGCTCTCACACAGCGTCAGTTCACGGTCCTCGCCGCAGCCAGTAACGCCGAGGGACTGACCCAGAACGATCTCGTCCGTGCCACCGGGATCGATCGCTCGACCCTCGCGGATCTGGTCGCGCGCCTGCTGGCGAAGGGCCTGCTCCTGCGCGAGCGGTCGGCGACCGATGGACGTGCGAACACGGTGCGGCTTTCCGACGCAGGGCGCGACGCGCTTGCCCAGGGCGCCGGAGCCGCGACCACGGCTGACCAGCGACTCCTGGGCCTGCTTTCGCCCAAGAAGCGCGATGGCTTCATGAAGACCCTGGCCAGCCTTGCCGCGGCCGCCGACGCGCCGCCTCCCGCGAAGGAGGCCAAGGCCGCCAAGACGACCAAGGCTGCGAAGACCGACAAGGCCGCCAAACCCGCCAAGACAGACCGGACGAAGAAGAAGCGTCGCAAAGGCGCCAAGAAAGCCAAGGCCACTGGACCGATCAGCGAAGCGGCAGCCTAGAGCACACGGCTGCGCCAAGCTCTGAATCCAGAGATCTAGGCTCTGATCTACCCTCTTCCGTACAGATAGATCCGGTTCTGGGACCTCAGAAGCCGCGCATCTCGCACCAGATCTCGAAGGGATCGCGCCGCGTGCGCCACCGATTGATCGGCGCGCTCTCGTCGGGGTAGCCAAGCGCCATCCCGCTGAAGAGCTGCAGTTCGTCGGAAAGTCCCAGGAACTGGCTCACCGCTCGGGGATAGCGCGCCCAGAACTCCTGGGCGCAGGTGGCGAGTCCCCGTTCCACCGCCAGCAGCATCACCGTCTGCATGTACATGCCCACGTCCGACCACTGTGGAGGGCCCAGCCGCCGCTCGAGGAAGAAGAACAGGCCCACCGGGGCGCCGAAGAACTGGGCGTTGCGGGCGAGCTGGCGCAGGCGCGCGGGACGGTCCTCGCGGGGGATCTCGATCGAGGCGTACAGATCCTCCCCGCACTGATAGCGGCGTGTGCGGAACGGGTCCCAGAGATTGGGCGGATAGACGTCGTATTCCGGTTCCTCGAGGGGCGAGGCGGCGATCGCCGCTTTCAGCTCGGCCAGCGGTTCGCCGGCGAGGGCGTAGACCCGCCAGGGCTGCAGATTGCCGCCCGAAGGCGCACGCTCGGCGATCTGAAGGATTTCCTTGAGGAGTTCGCCGGGCACGGGATCGGGGCGAAAGGCCCGCACGGACATCCGGGCGCGTACGGCCTCGGTCACATTCATTCCCGACTATCCTCTGTGCGAGCTTGACCGCCTCGCGGCCGCGGCTCCAGACGTCTTGGACGGGGTCCGCGGGGGAAGGCAAGCGCGGCGCGGAGGTCCGATGGCGGGACGAAGACGAGGGCGGGCGAGGGGCGGAGTGGTCCGGGCCCTGCGCCGGATTCTGCTGACGGTGCTGCTGCTGTTGATCCTCGTCCCGCCAATCTGGGTGGCGATCTACCGCTTCGTTCCGCCGCCGATCACGATCCTGATGATCGAGCGCGCGTTCGAAGGCCACGCGATCGACCGCCAGTGGGTCCCGCTGGATCGCATCTCGCCCGACCTCATCCGATCCGTGATCGCCTCCGAGGACTCAGGGTTCTGCGCGCACCACGGCTTCGACGTGCGGGCGATCAACGCGGCCCTGCGCCACAACGCCGAACGGCCCGGGCGCATCCGCGGCGGATCGACCATCAGTCAGCAGACGGCGAAGAATGTCTTCCTCTGGCCGCAGCGCTCGTGGGTTCGTAAGGGCGCCGAGGCGTGGTTCACGGTGCTGATCGAGACGCTTTGGGGGAAGCGGCGGATCATCGAGGTCTATCTCAACACGGTCGAGATGGGGCCGGGACTCTACGGCGCGCAGGCCGCCTCTGAACGCTACTTCAACGTTCCGGCGAGCCGCCTCACGCCGGCGGAGGCCGGCCGGCTCGCCGCCATCCTCCCCGATCCCCTGAAGTGGAAAGCCGCTCGCCCGGGCCCTTACGTGCGCCGGCGCACCGGACGCATCGAGGCCCGTTCGGGACTCGTCGATCGCGGCGGGCTTGCTTCCTGCGTTCTCAGGAGCTGACCTCAGGTCAGTTTTATCTCCTCCAACCGACGGCGGAGGAAGGCGTCGGCGGTGATTGGCTCGGCGTATCGATCGGGCCGCTCCGGCGAGACACAGGAAGGCAGCGTGCGGATCAGGAAGTCCGGCCGGAAATGCAGGAAGAACGGCGTC
This sequence comes from Caulobacteraceae bacterium, assembly GCA_019232665.1. Classification (GTDB taxonomy): domain Bacteria; phylum Pseudomonadota; class Alphaproteobacteria; order Caulobacterales; family Caulobacteraceae; genus Acaudatibacter. The sequence continues at coordinate 7,776 of JAFANN010000297.1, forward strand.
GAATAACGCGCCACGCCCGCCCGCTCCGCAGGCGGATTGACCACCCGGTGCGTCGTGGACGGAAGGACATCGTTCGTCAGCCGGGCGAGCATGTCGCCAATGTTGACCACCAGGGCTGCTGGCGGCGGGTTCACCGGCCGCCAGCTGGCTTCGCGATCGAGGATCTCGAGCCCGGCCTCCTCGGCGCCCAGGAGCAGGGTGATGGCGTTGATGTCCTCGTGGGCCCCGGCGCGGACGGCGCTCACCTCTCCGCTCAGCGGCGGATAGCGGAGCAGGCGAAGCACGCTGTTGCCGTCCCTTGTCGGCTCGACGAAGGCGTCGCGCGCCAGGCCTAGCCGAAGGGCGATAGCGGAGAGCAGTTCGCCCCCCAGCCGGTCGAGGGCTTCGTAGAGCCACAGCACCGACTCGCGGAAGGACGGGACCTCGGCAGGCCACAGGTTGGCCGGCATCGCGCTGGCCAGTTCGTGTGCGGGCGGCAACTCGCGCCCGACGTGCCAGAACTCCTTCAGGTCGCTCGCTGCCGCGCCCTTGGCGGTCTCGACGCCAAAGGGCGTGAAGCCGCGTTGGCCGGCGCCGCCTGGCACTACGTATCGAGCCTTCTCCGGCGTCGGCAGGGCGAAGAACGCCCTGGCTGCATCCAGGGCGGCGGCGATCCGTTGCTCGTCCAAGCCGTGGTCGCGGATCACCGCGAAGCCGTGCCGCTCGAAGCTCGCGCCAAGCGTCGCGACGAAGCTCTCCGGATCGTCGCGCCAGAGGGGGAAGGGGATCGGATCGAGCGCGTCGGCGGCCATCCTCGGCGACCACCACGTCCAGCAATCGAAATCAACGGCTGGCCTGTACCGGCGAGCTTCCGTGGGCGTAAAAGGCCGCCACGCTGACGGCTGGGCCAGCTGCATGAGGAGTGGCGAGGAAAGTGGTCTCCAAGGTCTTTAAGGATTCGACGAGCGCGCTCGAAGGCCTGCTGTTCGACGGCATGACGATCATGGCCGGCGGTTTCGGCCTCTGCGGCATCCCCGAGAACCTCATCGCGGCGATCCGAGAAGCCGGGGTTCGCAACCTGACGGTGATTTCAAACAACTGCGGGATCGACGGATTCGGCCTGGGCGTGCTGCTCGCCGGCGGCCAGATCAAGAAGATGATCAGCTCCTACGTCGGGGAGAATAAATTGTTCGAGCAGCTCTACCTGGCTGGCGAGCTCGAGCTGGAATTCAATCCGCAGGGGACGCTGGCGGAACGGATCCGCGCCGGCGGGGCCGGCATTCCCGCCTTCTACACGAGGACCGGCGTCGGGACCCTGGTCGCCGAGGGCAAGGAAGTTCGGAACTTCGACGGCGAAGACTATGTGATGGAGCGCGGCCTCACCGCCGACCTCTCGATCATCAAGGCCTGGAAGGCCGACGCTGCAGGCAACCTCGCCTATCGAAAGACGGCACGGAACTTCAATCCGATGATGGCCACCGCCGGCAAAGTGACCGTGGTCGAGGTGGAGAGCATTGTCCCCACCGGTTCCCTCGACAAGGACGCCATCCACACGCCCGGCGTCTACGTCGATCGCCTGTTCGTGGGCGCGCATTTCGAAAAGCGCATCGAACAGCTCACCACCCGGCCGCGCCCGACGGCGGCGGCCCACTAGCCCAATCGAGAAGGAGACCGGCTCATGGCCTGGACCCGCGACCAAATAGCGGCGCGCGCCGCGCGCGAACTGCAGGACGGATTCTACGTCAACCTCGGGATCGGCATCCCGACCCTGGTGGCCAACCACATTCCGCCCGGCGTCACCGTCACCCTGCAGAGCGAGAACGGCATGCTCGGCATGGGACCTTTCCCGTACGAGGGCGAGGCCGACCCCGACCTGATCAACGCTGGTAAGCAGACGATCACCGAGCTGGACTCCTCGTCCTACTTCTCCAGCGCCGACAGCTTCGCCATGATCCGTGGCGGCCACATCAACCTGTCGATCCTTGGCGGCATGCAGGTCTCCGCAAGCGGCGACCTCGCCAACTGGACTGTGCCTGGCAAAATGGTGAAGGGCATGGGCGGGGCGATGGACCTCGTCGCGGGCGTCCGCCGCATCGTGGTGGTGATGGAGCACGTCGAGAAATCCGGCGCGCCCAAGCTCCTGCCCGCCTGCACCCTTCCGCTCACCGGCAAGGGCGTGGTCGACCTTCTGATCACGGACCTCGGCGTGTTCGACATCGATCGCAAGGGCGGCGGCGTGACCCTCCGCGAGCTGGCGGCGGGCGTGACGCTCGACGAGGTGAAGGCCAAGACCGGCGCGTCGTTCAAGGTCGCCCTGCAAGGCGCTGAAGCGGCGTAGGCGCAGGTTCGATTGGTCCCTGCCCTCAGGGCGGGACACGAGCCAAGCAAAGATCCAAAGAAGAAGCGGGGGAACCCAGTTGAGACGCCATTTCGTCCTTGCGCTCGCCGCGGCGGCGCTCGCCGGCCCTGTATTGGCCCAGGCGCCAGCCGCGACGATGCGCACCTTCGGCGATGTGGCGATCTCTCCGGCTGGCGATCGAATCGCGGCTGTGGAAACGGACGAGCCTCTCGGCCCCACCGCGACACGCGCCAGAGGACCGGTGGTGGTGCGCGACGCGCGTACGGGCGCGGCGCTCGCGAGCTATGATCCCTGCCCAGTCTGCCGCTATTCCGGTCTCGCCTGGTCGCCGCACGGGGAGGCGCTGGCCTTCATCGCCTTCGATCCGGACAAGACAGAAGCCACGCTCGACGTGTTGCGCGACGGGCGCGTGCGCGTCCTGGCCACGGTGGAGGGCGTGGCCCAGACGCCGCGCTTCTCTCCCGACGGCGCTCAGATCGCCCTGATGGCGACACCGGGCGCGCACAAGGAGACGGGAGCCGTCGAAGCCGGCGCCGAACAGGTGGGCGACATCGGTGCCCTGACCGTTGCCGACGAGAAGCGCATCGGCGTCATTCCCGCCAGCGGCGGCGAGATCCGCTACGTCTCGCCCGCAGACACCTTCATCTACGAGTACGACTGGCGTCCTGACGGGCGCGGCTTCGTCGCCACGGCGGCCAAGGGCAACGGCGACAACAACTGGTGGATCGCCAAGCTCGTGGCCGTCGACCTCGATGGCAGCCCAGTGCGGGTGATCGCCGCGCCGACGGTGCAGATGAACGCCCCGCGCGTCTCGCCCGACGGCCGCACGGTCGTCTTCATCGGCGGACTGATGAGCGATTTCGGCTCGGTCGGCGGGGATATCTACACCGTCCCCCTCGCGGGCGGCACGCCCATCGACGTGACGCCGGGGATCAAGGCGAGCTTCACCTCCCTCGCAGGCTGGCGAGGCGGGAGGCTGTTGGGGACGCTTCTCCGCGGAGACCGTGCGGAGATCGTCGCCATCGATCCGCGGACCGGAGAGGTGGACACCCGCTGGAGCGCGCCAGGGAGCGCCCGAGCCGCCGACGCGCAGGCGAGCTTCAGCGCCGACGGCTCCACGGCCGCAGCCGAGGTGCAAGACTTCACTCATCCACCCGAGATTTGGGCCGGGGCTCCGGGTCCCCGGTTTGTCGCCCTCACGCGTGTGAACGCCGCCCTGTCTGCGCAGACGGACGCCCGCAGCGTCACCTGGAAGAGCGACGGCTTCGAGGTCCAGGGCTGGCTGCTCGCGCCCCTGAACGTGACGGCCGGCAAGCACCCGATGGTGGTGGACATCCACGGCGGCCCAAGCTCCGCCGTCACCCCGCGCTATGTGCCACCGTATGACGAGGGGATTTTCCCAGTCACGACCTGGCTACGCAAAGGCTACTTCGTCTTCTACGCCAATCCCCGCGGCAGCTATGGTCAGGGAGAGGCCTTCACGAAGGCGAACATCCGCGATTTCGGCGGCGGGGACCTCCGAGACATCGTGGCTGGGATCGACAAGGTCGAGTCGATCGCCCCGGTGGACGATGCGCGCCTGGGCGTCTTCGGCCATAGCTATGGGGGCTTCATGACGATGTGGACGGTCACCCATTCGCATCGCTTCGCCGCCGCCATCGCTGGCGCGGGGATCTCCGACTGGGTCAGCTACTACGGCGAGAACGGGATCGACCAATGGATGATCCCCTTCTTCGGCGCCTCGGCCTACGACGACCCGGCGATCTATGAGAAGGCCTCGCCGATCTTCAGCGTCAAGAACGCCCGCACGCCCACCCTGATCTATGTCGGCGAGCGCGACGTCGAGTGCCCCCCGCCCCAGAGCTTCGAGTTCTGGCGCGCTCTCGAGGCCGCGGGCGTGCCGACGTCCTTCATTGTCTACAAAGGCCAGGGCCACGCCATTCGCGACCCCTCGGACCTCGCCGATCTTCGCGAACGCAACATCGCCTGGTTCGATAAGTATCTGGGCGGCTGACGGCGACGTTGCGCGGCGGAGGAGGGCGGGGTTTAAGCCTGCGCCATGAGCCTCCCCGTTCCAGCCGAGTGGGCCCCTCACCGGGCGATGTGGGTCGGATTCCCCAGCCATGCCGAGCTGTGGGAGGACAACCTCGCGCCGGCCCAGGTGGAGGCGGCCGCCCTGATCTGCGCCCTGGCCGGCGTTGGGCGGGAGCGCGTGAAGGTGATGGTCGCCGGCGAAGACGCCCTCGCCGCGGCGCGCGAGCTGCTCGACGGCCAGGCGGGCGTGGAGATCGTCCCCGGCGTGTTCGGCGACATCTGGCTGCGCGACACCGGCCCGATCTTCCGCTCCGCCGGCCGGGCGGCGGCGTTCCGGTTCAACGGCTGGGGCGGCAAGTACCGTCTGCCCGGCGACGAGACGGTCGCCGCGGCGATCGCCGCCCATGCTCGCGCGACCCTGGACCGGAACGACTTCGTGCTCGAGGGCGGCGCGCTGGATCACGACGGCGCTGGGACCGTGCTGACCACGCGCCAGTGCCTGCTGAACGACAACCGCAACCCCGGCTGGCGTCCGGCGGACGCGGAAACCGCCCTGGCTGCGTCCCTGGATGCAAGGCGCGTGATCTGGCTCGGCGAGGGGCTCGCCAACGATCACACCGACGGCCACGTGGACAATCTCGCCCGCTTCGTCGCTCCTGGCGTCGTCGTCTGCCCCGTCGCTTGGGGCGAGGACGATCCGAACGGCGAGGTCTATGACGCGGCCGCCGCGGTCCTGGCCCGCGCCACGGACGCCGAGGGGCGCCCCCTGCGCCTCGTGCGCGTGCCTTCGCCGGGACGCGTTGAGGATGACGCGGGCGAGGCCATCCCCGCCTCGCACATGAATTTCTTGATCTCAGACGGCGCGGTGATCGTGCCGGTCTATAATGACGCACCCGGCGCACTCGCCGTGCGCGCCCTGGAATCTGTGTTCCCCAATCGCCAAGTGATCGGCCTTCCGTCCCGCGCCCTCCTCACCGGCGGCGGTTCGTTCCACTGCATCAGTCAGCAGGAGCCGGCGTGATGGCCCGCACCCTCACTGTCGCCGCGCTGCAGTCCGCCTACGGGCCGGACCTGCAGGCCAACATCGCCCGCACGGCCGAGCTCGTGCGCGAGGCGGCCGCGGCCGGGGCCCAGGTGATCCTGCCCTCGGAGCTGTTCCAGGGCCCCTATTTCTGCGTGACCCAGGAAGAGCGGTGGTTCGCCAGCGCCCACCCCTGGCGTGAGCATCCTTGTGTCCTGGCCATGTCGCCACTTGCCGCCGAACTGGGCGTGGCGATTCCGGTCTCGATCTTCGAGCGCGAGGGGCCGCACTACTTCAACAGCCTCGTCATGCTCGACGCCGACGGCGCGCCGCTGGGCGTCTATCGCAAGAGCCATATCCCCGACGGGCCCGGCTACCAGGAGAAGTACTACTTCCGCCCGGGCGACACTGGCTTTCGCGTCTGGGACACCCGCTTTGGCCGCGTCGGGGTGGGGGTCTGCTGGGACCAGTGGTATCCCGAGTGCGCGCGC
>JAFANN010000004.1 GCA_019232665.1 Caulobacteraceae bacterium
CTCGGGGGCCATCGGCTCGGGCGTCGGCAGGACCTCGCCGGTGGCGCGCTCCCATCGCAGGCGGAAGAGATCGCCCAGCGCCCGCGCGGGAGGGCCGTCCACCAGGGCCATCACCTCGTGGCGGGAGTCGAAGCACTTGTTGTCCGCCGGCGTCTTGATGCGCCTGGGATCGTGGTCGAGGTGCTCGGGCGTGTCCCACCGGTCGGGGCCGATGTCGCCCCCGCCGCAGAAGGCCACCGCATCGTCGATGACGATCATCTTCTGGTGGTGGCAAGCCCCCATCGGCACCTTGCTGTCGAGGACGAACTTCACCGCCGTGCCGCGGAAGACCCGGCGGTCCACGATCGGGAAGAAGTTCTGGGTCGCGGCGATCGGGAAGGCCGAATCCCAGCAGAGGATCCGCACGTCCACCTCGGGCCTCGCCGCCGCGAGGCTCTTGAGGAAGACACCGATGCGGTCCTCGTCAGGCCCGCCGCCGCCGGAGTCCGGCTCGAACAGGGTATTGGCGTCGAAGGCCCAGTTGACGAAGTGGATCGACCGGCGCGCCTTCTTCATCGCCTCACGCGCGGCGACAAAATAGTCCGCCATGTCCACGAACACCGCCGCCCGCGGCGCCATCTCCCGTCTCCAGAAGGCGCCAGGCCAGTCGAACGCCAATCCGGCCTCCTGAAAGCTCCGCTTCGAAATGCGCCCCGCCCGGCTCCGTTCCGCTCGCATGGGGACTTGGCGGCGGGGCGGGTTAAGGTTTTTAGAACTTAGACACAAAGCCGGAGGAAAGACCCATGCCTACGCCCGCGAAGTTCAACCCCGACGGCCCCCTGAAGGGCCGCGTCGCCCTGGTCACCGGCGCCAGCCGCGGGATCGGCGAGGCCATAGCTGTGCGCCTCGCCATGGAAGGCGCCCGCGTCGCCGTCTCCGCCCGCACCGCCGAGGAAGGCGAAAGCCGCCTCCCCGGCACGCTCCACGCCACCGTCGACCGCATCCGCCGCGCCGGCGGCGAGGCGGTGATGATCAAGGCCGACCTCGCCCAGGCGCGCGAGCGCGAGGCGCTGGTGGAGAAGACTGTGGCCCAGCTCGGCGAGGTCGACATCCTGATCAACAACGCCGCGATCACCTACTTCATGCCGGTGACCGAGTTCACCGAGAAGCGGTTCAAACTGATGATGGAGGTGCAGGTCTACGCGCCATTCCATCTCTCGCAGCTGGTCCTGCCCGGCATGCGGGCGCGCAAGCGCGGCTGGATCGTCAACATCTCCTCGCCGGCCGGCATCGATCCCAAGCCGCCCTACCAGGCGCGAGGACGGGGCGGCACGGTCTACGGCATGTGCAAGGCCGCGCTCGAGCGCTTCAGCACCGGTCTCGCCTCGGAGGTCTTCGAAGACGGGATCGCGGTGAATGTCGTCTCGCCGGGCCTCGTCGACACCCCCGGCGTCGCCGTCCACGGCCTGATCAACGAGCAGACCAAGGATCGCGTCCAGCCGATCGAGTACATCGCCGAGGCGACCTATCGCCTCGCCAGCGGCGATCCAGCGACCCTGACCGGCCGCATCGCCTATGCCGAGCCCCTGCTCAAGGAGTTCGCCCTGGAGCCCAGCGCCCTGGTCTGAAAGGCAACCTGCCTCCGTCCCCGACGTTTGATCGCGCCGAGGGATTTGCAACCACGCCGCCGGGGCCCCCGGCGGCGGGAGGCTCGGAAGTGAAGTCGATCGCAACCGCCATGGCCGCGCTCGCGCTGAGCGCGGCGCCTGCCGCTCTGGCGCAGCCATATCCGCAGGCCCAGCCGAACTATCCCGGTTACCAGGGCTATCAGGGTCAGCCGGGGCCCAATCAAAGCTATCCGAATCAGGGATATGCGCCTCCGACGGACCAACCCCCCGCTACGGAATACCAGAACCAACAAGGCGCCCAGCAGTACGACCGCTCGGAGGACACCTACGAGCAGCAGCTGCGCCAGTACCAGCGTGACCGCAGGGAGTACGACCGCCAGCGCGACGCCTACGACGCGCAGTTCGGCGCGAGGGACGCCAGCGCCTATCCGCCGCCGCCTCCTCCGCCGCCGAACTACTACCGCTTCAGCGAGACGGTCCCGTTCCACGACGGGCCGTGGGAGTACGCCGAGCGCGACAGGGACTGGTACCGCGCGCACGGTTGCCGTCTCGCCGCTCCCCATGACGGCCCGGACGCAGGCAACCGCCTGATCCCGGTCTGTCCGGACGCCAACGGTCACTACCACCCGACCGACGAGTGACGTCCGGGACCGCTCTTCAGGAACTGACGAGATCGCGGTGCGCGTGGCTCCTCCGGAGCCAAGCCGCCGCGTAGCCGCACAGAGGAACGATCCGCAGCCCCTCGGCGCGGGCGTGGGCGGCGATCTCCTCCATCAGCCGACCGGCCGCGCCGGTTCCCCTGAGGGCGAGCGGCGCTTCGACGTGGTCGAGGATCAGCCGCCCCTCCCCCCGTCGGTAGTCGGCGAAAACGACCTGACCGGCCTCATCACGTTCCAAGCGCCCTGCGGCGTCGTTGATTCTCATTGGCTATGCCTTCGTCCTAGCGCCGGTCTTGGTAGGATTGACTTGCGGACCGGCGCACTATGCAACAAGATTGCAATAGACCAGTGGTCCTGCCCTAGAGCAAAGCCCCGTTCGGACCGAACCGTTCGAACGGGAAAATTTTGCTCTGGATTCAAGTTGCGGAGCCTGATTCAGCGTTTGCATCTGTTATGCGCGCTCGCATCAGGCTGTAGAGGTGGAGCGGCGTGCCGGGGGTTCAAGCCGATGGGTCCTAGGACGACCGCACTGGTTCTCGCTGCGTCTGCCGCGACACTTGCCGGCTGCACTCAGCCCAAGCCCTCTGGCGCGCTCGCTCAGGCGAAGACGCCGGTCGCGGGGCCCTCGCGGCGCACGGGACTTTGGGAGCAGAAGGTGTTCCGCGACGGTCAGCGCGCCCATGGCGTCATTCGCGTCTGCCTCGGCGCGCCTTCCCAGGACCGTCCCTGGCTCTTCGCACAGGACATCGGCGCGAACCGCTGCCATCGCTCGATGGAGCGCGGGTCGGACGGCGCCTATCATTTCGCCTCCGTCTGCCGGTTCGGCCAGAACGCCGTCCTCACTTCGGCCGGCGTCGCGAGCGGTGATTTTTCGACCTCCTACGAGGTGCGCTCTGTCCTCACCGTCACCGGGGCGCCGCTGGCCGAGCTCGACGGGCGGCACGACCTGCGCGTGGAAGGCCACTATCGCGGAGCCTGCCCGCCGGGCCTCGCCCCTGGCGACGCCAACCTCGGCCACGGGATCACGGTGAATTCCCACCGACTGCCGCAGCTGGCCAATATCTTCGCCGGGGCCTGACGGGGTTCAGACCCGTTCGACCGCCATCGCAACGGCCTCGCCGCCGCCGATGCACAGCGAGGCGAGCCCGCGACGCCCGCCTCGGGCCTCGAGCGCCGCCAGAAGGGTTGCGAGGATCCGGGCGCCCGAAGCGCCAATCGGATGGCCGAGCGCGCAGGCCCCGCCGTTCACGTTCATCGTCTCGTGCGCGATGCCCAGCTCGCGCATGGCGATCATCGAGACCACCGCAAAGGCCTCGTTCACCTCGAAGAGGTCGACATCTTCCGTCCTCCAGCCCGCACGCTCGAGCGCGCGCCGCATCGCCGGGACCGGGGCCGTGGTGAACTGGCTTGGAGCGTGCGCGTGGGCGGCGTGGGACACCACGCGGGCCACGGGTTCCAGGCCCAGGCGTTCGGCCGTCGAAGCGCGCATCATCACCAGGGCCGCCGCGCCGTCGGAGATGGAGGACGCGTTAGCCGCGGTGATCGTCCCGTCCTTGGCGAACGCCGGACGCAGGGTGGGGATCTTTGCCGGGTCGGCTTTCAGCGGCTGCTCGTCGGTCTCGACGCGCTCCACGCCCTTACGGCCGGGGACTTCGACGGCGACGACCTCGCGGGCGAAAGCGCCGCTCTCCACCGCGCGGCGGGCGCGCTTGAGGCTCTCGGTGGCGTAGGCGTCCATGTCCTCGCGAGTGAACTGGTAGGCGCGGGCGCTCTCCTCCGCGAAGGCGCCCATCAGCTTGCCCGGCTCGTAGGCGTCCTCCAGCCCGTCGAGGTACATGGAGTCCATTACCCGGTCGTGGCCGATGCGCGCGCCGCCGCGGTGCTTGGCCAGCAGGTACGGCGCATTGGTCATGCTCTCCATGCCGCCGGCGACGATGATGTCGGCGGTCCCGGCGGCGAGGGCGTCGTGCGCCATGATCGCGGCCTGCAGGCCCGAGCCGCACATCTTGTTGACGGTCGTCGCCTGGGTCCCTTCGGGCAGGCCGGCGCCGAGCGCCGCCTGGCGCGCAGGCGCCTGGCCAAGACCGGCGGGCAGGACGCAGCCCATGAAGATCTGCTCGACCTTGTCGGCCGGCGCCCGCGACCGCTCCAGCGCGGCGCCCACGGCTGCCGAACCCAGTTGCGTGGCGCTGAGCCCGGTCAGGGCGCCCTGGAATCCGCCCATCGGGGTGCGGGCATAGTCGACGATGACGACGGGATCTGCGGACACGGCGGCCTCGGCTATGGAGTTCGAACGGGAACCGGATTTGGCCCCCTCCGAGCGCGACGGCAAGCCCCCGGCGCCGCATCTGCGAAGATCACCCCCACGAAGTGGCGATGAACCCCCCGCCGAGGACGCGCGAGGGGGTCGCCGCGTCGTAGAGGACGCACGCCTGACCCGGCGCCACAGCCTCTTCGGGCGTGTCGAAAACGACCTCGACGCCTTGATCCCCGACCCGCAGGCGCGCCGGGGCAGGCTCGCGTGTGGATCGGACACGGGCGAGCACGGGCTTTGCGTTGCCCGCCGCCGCCGCCAGGCTCGGCTCGTCGCCCAGCCAGTTGGTCTCGGAAAGGCTCAGTCCCCGGGCGAGGAGCGCCTCGCGCGGCCCGACGATCACCTGGCGCGCCGACGGGTCGAGCCGCACCACGAACAGGGGGTCGCCGACGGCGACGCCCAGTCCCCGCCTCTGGCCGACGGTATAGCGGCTCACTCCCTGGTGACGGCCGAGCACGCGACCGTCGACGTGGACTATGTCGCCGCCTTCCTCGGCGGCGGGGCGCAGGCGGTCGATCACCGTCACATAGCGGCCCTCAGGGACGAAGCAGATGTCCTGGCTGTCCGGCTTGTCGGCCGCCTGCAGGCCTAGCTCCGCCGCCAGGGCGCGCACCTGGGTCTTCTCCAGGTCGCCGAGGGGGAAGCGCAGGTAAGCGAGCTGCTCGCGCGTCGTGGCGAACAGGAAATAGCTCTGGTCGCGGGAGGGATCGCAGGCCCGATGAAGCTCCGGCCCGTTTGGGCCGCCGTCCACCCGGCGCACATAGTGGCCGGTGGCGAGCGCCTCGGCGCCCAGCTCGCGCGCCACGTCCAGCAGGTCGCGGAACTTCACCGTCTGGTTGCAGCGCACGCATGGGATCGGTGTCTCGCCACGGGCGTAGGCGTCCACAAACGGCTGGATCACCGACTCTTCGAACCGCCGCTCGTAGTCGAGGACGTAATGCGGAACCCCCAGGGCCTCCGCCGCCGCGCGGGCGTCCATGATGTCCTGACCGGCGCAGCACGCGCCCTTCCGCCCGACTGCGGCCCCCGAGTCATACAACTGCAGCGTGACCCCGACGGCCGCGTAGCCGGCGCGGGCGAGCACCGCGGCGGTGACGGTCGAGTCGACGCCCCCCGACATCGCCGCCACGACCCGGGCGCCCGCGGGCAAGCCCACGGCGCGGCGCGCGGCCGCTTCCGCGTCTCCCAAACGAGGTTGTTCCATGATCGTGGTGGTCATCGCGGCCACATCTAGTCGCTGCATGGCGATGTTGCGATACGGCCCTCCGCCGCGCCTGGTTCAACCTGCGCAATCCAGGAGATGTGATTGGACACAGTCCGTCCGATGCAGGACCGTACGGCCAGGCGCGGGGGCGTCGGCGGGCGCTTCGGAAGGTCTCCATGACGAGCTATCGAATCTACGTTCTCGACAGCGACGATCATGTCGCGAGCGTGGTCGAGCGCGAGATGGACAGCGACGCCGCCGCCATGAACGCCGCCGAGGCCCTGCGGGGTGATTCGTCCGCCGCGGAGGTCTGGCGCGGAGTCGACCTGATCACCCGGACCGGCGCCTCGTTCACCCCCTTCCACACTTCCTCGCAACTCAACCGTCCGCGCGAGCCGCAGGTGTAAGCGGCGACACGCGCCCATCCGCGCCATTGCGGCCGAGTCCCGGCGCTGCTAGCCGTCGTTCCCGCAGGCGGGGTCAGAAATTTCGAGGATTGCCGGTCATGGAACCGATAAGGGGCGGGGCCGCACCGTCTGTGCGCCGCGGCCGGGTCTGGTCGCTGCTGACGTTCGACCGCATGATCACCGGTCCGGTCATCCACCTGGTCTACTGGGCGGGACTGGGGGTGATCGTCATCGCCGCCTTCTCGGTCGTGGGCGCATCCATCGGCGTGGCATGGCGAGAAGGCGGCTGGGCCATCCTGCTGGCGATCCCCGTGCTGGTCGTCGGACTGCTCATCGTCCTCTGCGGGGCGCTGCTGTGGCGGGCCTTCTGCGAGTTCTATGTCGCGATCTTCCGGATCGGCGACGATCTCGCGGCGCTTCGTCGCGCGGCCGAACGCGAGGCGAACGCACCGCGCTGACCGCCTGGCGGTCACGAAAGAGTCATCGCCCAGACGCTTGGCCGGACGCGCAAATCACCCTACGCCGTTAACACCTTTCGTTAACCATTCAGCCCTCTAGATTCGGGCGGTTCGTCACGGACCCGAAGCAGTCGCTTCAGGCCCGGTGCTGATGGATTCGCTGGCGGGGAGTCAACGGGTGCGCATCCTTCTGATCGAAGACGATTCCGCTGTCAGTCGCGGCATCGAGCTGATCCTCAAGCGCGAGGGCTTCAACGTCTATACGACGGAGCTGGGCGAGGAGGGGTCGGACCTCGGCAAGCTCTACGATTACGACCTGATCCTGCTGGACCTCAGCCTGCCGGACATGAACGGGATGGAGGTGCTTCGGAGCCTGCGCAACGCGCGGGTCGAGACGCCGGTGATGATCCTGACCGGCAGCGCCGAAGTCGAGATCAAGGTGCGCAGCCTCGGCTGCGGCGCCGACGACTATGTGACGAAGCCCTTCCATCACGACGAGCTTGTCGCGCGGATCCACGCCATCGTCCGCCGCTCCAAGGGCCATAGCCAGTCGACCATCCGAACCGGCGACATCGTGGTCAACCTCGACGGCAAGACGGTCGAGGTGAGAGGCGAGCGCGTGCATCTGACGGGCAAGGAATACCAGATGCTCGAGCTGCTCTCGCTCAGGAAGGGCACCACCCTCACCAAGGAGATGTTCCTCAATCATCTCTATGGGGGGATGGACGAGCCGGAGCTGAAGATCATCGACGTCTTCATCTGCAAGCTGCGCAAGAAGCTGAAGATGGCGGCGAGCGACCACTGCATCGAGACGGTCTGGGGCCGGGGCTACATGCTGCAGGATCCGCGCGAGAAGGTCCCCGCCTAGCATGAGCCGCCTGGCCGCCCTGGCGAGCCTGCTGGCGGCGGCTTTTCTCCTCTTCTACGTCGGCGCCCGAACCCCGCAGCCGCGCTCCGACGGTCCGGCCTCCCGCAATTTCTGCGCCCGCTGCGCCCTGGCCGAGATCGCGGCCATCGCCCCCAGGCCGCACCCCGTCGGCTCACCGGCAAACGCGGCCGTACGAGACTACCTGTTCGCCCGCATGAAGCTGCTCGGTCTTTCGCCCCGCATCCAGAGCGCGGACAGCCGGCAAGTCATGAACTTCGGGAAGGACGCGTGGATCGCGGTTGCGCCCGTGCAGAACCTCGTGGGCGTGCTGCCGGGCCGCGACCCCAGTCTGCCGGCCCCGGCCCTGATGGCGCATTACGACAGCGTGCCCGGTTCGCCGGGGGCGGCCGACGACGCGACGAGCGTCGCGACCATTCTCGACATCGTCCGCGCGCTGCGCGTCCGCGGCGCGCCCGAGCGCGACGTCATAGTGGTGATCACGGACGGCGAGGAACCGGGGCTGCTCGGCGCGCGCGCCTTCTTCGACCACGATCCCGCGGCGAGCCACGTGGGCTTCGTGATGAACCTCGAGGCGCGAGGCGGGGGCGGCCGGACCAGCATGTTCGAGACCGGCGCCAACGACGGCGCCGCCATCGGCCTGTTCCAGCGGACCGCAGTGGCGCCCTACAGCAATTCGATCTTTCCCTTCCTCTACCGCTATCTGCCCAACAACACCGACTTCACCATCGCCAAGAAGCGAGGACTGCCGGGCTTCAACTTCGCGTTCATCGGCCGGCAGTTCGACTACCACTCCCCTAGTTCCACTGTGGCGGCCCTCGATGCGGGCGCGGTCCAGCACATGGGCGAGACGACCCTCGGCCCGGCGGCCGCGCTCGCCTACTCGGCCCAGTTGCCGACGAGGACGCCCGACGTCGTCTATTCGGACGTGCTCGGAGCCGGCGTGATCGCCTACCCGACCGTCTGGGGCTGGGCCGTGATCGTGGCCGCCGCCATCCTCATTATCGCCGTCGCCGCTCAGCTGCCCGGCCTCGAACGCCCGTCATGGAGCGCCTTGATCCAGGGCGCAGTCGCCGGCCTCGCCAGCCTGACGCTCGCCGCCGTCTTCCTCTACCTCGCCCGCCAGGCGACCGGCGTCGGACAGGGGTGGATCCCCTACCGCCCCCTGCTCGCCCGTTTTCCTCTCTTCGAAGCCGCCATGGTCCTGACGGCCCTGGCCGGGATGGTTCTTGGACCGGCCATCTTTAGCCGCGGAGAGCGGATGGCGAGCGGATGGATCGGCCTGTTGCTGACCGGTCTCGTCGTGAGCATTGTCCTGCAGGCCTTCGTTCCGCTCACCGCCTTCCTCGTCGCCTGGCCGACTTTGGTCGGGGCGGCCTGCGCGGCATTGATCGCGGGCGGCTGGAGAGCGGCCCGCCTCGCCTGGCTCTGGTATGCGATGATCGCGATCGTCGCTCTGGCCTGGATCGGAGGCGCCTTCCACGGCCTGTTGCAGGGGCTCGACATCGCCCCGGCCTGCGCGGTCTTCGCCTGGCTGGCCAGCCTTCTCCTGTGGCCGCTGATCTGCCCTCCGCCTCGCCGCAACTGGGTCGCCCTGGGCCCCGCCGTGCTCTTCGCGGTAGCGGCATGTGCGATCCTGCTCGGGATGCGGCTGACACAGCCGTGGTCCGCCCGCTACCCCCGCGCCGTCGAGCCGCTTTACGTGACGAACGGCAAGCAGGCCTGGCGAGCCAGCCTGGCGTCAACCGATCCGTGGACCGCCGCGTATCTCGGCCCGGGAGCGCGTCCGCTCCCTAATGTCGCTGGAGCGCCGGACGCGCTCATCGGCGCCTCTGCGCCGCTTCAACCGGCGCCTCCGCCAGTGGCGATCTCGCGCGGCCCAGACGGCAGCCTCGTCGTTCGCAGCGATCCTACCGACCGGCAGGACGCCTTGGTCGCCACCTTCACCATCAGTCAGCCCGCGCTCGCGGTGGAGGTGGACGGAGCGCCGGTCTCCGCCCTCACGGCGCGACGCTCGCGCCTGCGGATCGTCTGGACCGCCGAACATCGTCCCGAGACGGTGGTCATCCGTGCGCCTGTGGGGGCGCAGATCGACGTCGCCTACTCAGCCTGGCTCTCTGGCTGGCCAAGCGGCGTTCCCGCTCCCCCGCCCCTCACCTCGACTGTGATGCCCTGGGACCGGGCCGGCTCCAGCGTCTTCATCGGCCAGGAGCGCCTGCGCTTCTGACCTCCGCGCCCGCGGCGACGTCAAAAAATCCTTGCAAGATCCCGCCGAAAGATCGATATATCGAACCGTACGATATATCTCGTACTATCTGGAGACACTTTTATGCATCCTCACTTCCACCGGCGGGGCGCCTGGCGCGCCTTCGCCCATCCCAGGCGGGGCTTTGGATCCCTGCACGATCACGATCGGGGGCGCGAACGCCACGAACGGCGTCACCACCGCGGCGGGCGGGTGTTCGACCAGGGCGATCTGAAATGGGTCATCCTGCAACTGATCGCGGACAAGCCGAGCCACGGATACGAACTCATCAAGACCATCGAGGAGCGGCTGGGCGGCGCCTACAGTCCTAGTCCCGGGGTGATCTATCCGACCCTGACCCTGCTGGAGGACCTCGGCTACATCGCGCCGGCCGCCGAGGAAGGCTCTCGACGCGCCTATGCTATCACCGACGACGGCCGCCAGGCGCTCGAAGAGAACAGCGCCGCCGTTAGGTCCCTCAACGAGCGGATGGAACAAATCGCCGAGCGTTCGGCAGGACGCGCCGCACCGCAGATCGTGCGGGCGATGGAAAACCTCCGCGTCGCTTTGCGTCTGAGGCTGGATCGCGGCCCCCTTTCGCCCGAGCAGATCGCCCGCCTCAGCGACATCCTCGATGACACTGCCCGCGCGATCGAGCGGGACTGAAACGGAACGACCTTAGCCCTCCCCTCGTTTTGGCCTGTTCGAGGGACTTCGGCCCCAACGAGAGGACTACGAATGCAGTCTCTGACAAAAAAAGTGCTGGGCGGGGCGCTGGTCGCTGCAAGCCTGGCCGCTTCGGCCAGCGTCGCCAACGCCTATGTCGTGTGCAATCGGGCGGGCGAGTGCTGGCATGCTCACGACCGCTATGACTACCCGGCCAACGTCGGGATCGTGATCCACGACGATGGGTGGGTCTTCGACCGTGACGGCCATTACCGCTGGGCCAGGGATCACACCGGCCGCGGTTACTGGCAGCACGGCCACTGGCGCCGGTTCTAGACGGCGCCCGAGCTCTTGAATCGAGAGCAATCCGCCCCGACCAGACGTTTTCGTCTGGTCGGGGTTTGCGTTGGAGGCTCCTCCATCCCGGAAGGAGCTCTCATCCAGTTCAGGCGTCGAACACGATGACGGACCGCGCGATCTGGCCCGTCTTCATCTCGGCGAAAGCGTCGTTGACCTGTTCCAGCTTGATCCGGTTGGAGATCATCTCGTCCAGCTTCAGCTTCCCGGCCAGGTACATGTCCACGAGACGCGGCATGTCGACCGGGAAGTGATTGGACCCCATCAGAGACCCCTGGATCTTCTTTTCGCCGAGGAAGGCCCATCCGGGGATTTCGATGGTCTGGCCGAACGGGATCATCCCGATGATGTTGGCCACGCCGCCGCGGCGGATCATTCCGAAAGCCTGCTCCGCCGTCTTCTTCAGGCCGATGGCCTCGAAGCTGTGCTGAACACCGCCCTTGGTCATCTCCAGCACTTCCTTCACCGGATCGGTATTGGCGGAGCAGATGAAGTCGGTGGCCCCGAAATGGCGGGCCATGTTGTCCTTCGACGGAGAAAGGTCGATGGCGATGATCCGGCTGGCGCCGGCGATGGCGGCCCCGTTGATCGCCGCAAGGCCGACGCCGCCGCAGCCGATCACCGCCACGGTGTCACCCGGACGGACATTGGAGGTATGGAACACCGCCCCCACCCCGGTCATGACCCCGCAGCCGATCAGCGCGGCGCGATCGAGGGGCATGTCCTTGCGGATCGGCGTGCAGGCGTGCTCGTGGATCAGCATCTGCTCGGCGAAGGACGAAAGGTTCAGATACTGGTTCATCTGCCCGTCCTTCTTGGACAGGCGTGGCTCGTCCGTTTGCTCGCGCTTGGTCTCGGGATTTACGCACAGGCTCATGTGGCCGGTGAGGCAGAACTCGCAGTGGCCGCAGAAGGCCGACAGGCAGGTGATGACGTGATCGCCCGGCTTCACCGTGCGCACCTCCGAGCCGATCTGCTCGACGACGCCCGCGCTCTCGTGCCCGATGACAGCGGGCAGCGGATGCGGGTAGAGGCCTTCGATGAAGTGGAGGTCGGAGTGGCAGACCCCCGCTGCGGCGGTGCGGATCAGCACCTCATGAGGGCCTGGCTTGCCGATCTGGACATCCTCGATCTCCAGCGGCTTCCTGACCTCGCGCAGAACCGCAGCCTTCATGATCGATCTCCCTTTCCTTGATCTTGGTGCGGCTTATCGCCGTTCAGCCAGCCTTGTCCAAGGAGAAAAAGCGCCGGAGCGGACGC
The DNA here is from genome assembly GCA_019232665.1 of Caulobacteraceae bacterium. Lineage (GTDB taxonomy): Bacteria > Pseudomonadota > Alphaproteobacteria > Caulobacterales > Caulobacteraceae > Acaudatibacter. The sequence goes on from JAFANN010000004.1 coordinate 12,064, forward strand.
GGCGTCGGGCGTAGTTGCCCCACGTCCGCCGAGGCTCTACACCGGCGCTATGAAGGGTGTCGTGATGGCGGTGGCGGCCTCGCTGGTCCTGGCCGCGTGCGAAGAAACTCCAATGGGACCGGAGGCGACGCCGACAGGTCCCCCTCCGCCATCGAGCTACGGCGCGGTTCCGCCCGCCAGCGCCTTCAACCCTCAGGATTTCGCCTGGTCGGCCGAGCGCGGAAGCGGTTCAATCGCGGGGACCTTCGGCTACCGTCGGGGCCCGGTCCGCTTCATCTGCCAGGGGGAGGACGTCCTGCTGATCCCGGAGACGCCCTGGAGCCGTCGCCGGATGATCATCCTGTACGGCTCGGCGACCGCCGCCGCCATTCCAGTGTCGATCGTGCGCGCCCGCAGCCCATCCGCGCCCACCGGCGATTACGCCCGCTATGTGCGCCGGACCACCTGTGACGCCGACAACCATTTTCAGTTCGACGACCTTCCCATGGGCCCCTGGTACGTCGTGACCGTCGGACGCCCCTCCCAGGGCGGCGGGGAGCCCATCGCAGTGACGCGTCGGGTGGAAATCAGCGGCGGCCAGCGTACAGTGGCCCTATATTAAAAAAGATTTCATGCTCAGAACGGCCGGATTTTATCGTTACGTCCTCTGTGTCCGTCGCAACCGGTCTTCTTAAGTCCCATGTAAACAAACCGTTCAGCCTGTGTTCAGGGCGGCCCCCTATCATGCCGGGCTGATATCCAGAGGACCGAGCAAGACCCGCGAGAGTCGCGAGGCCGCCTCGAATACTCGGGAGGTGGTTGTGAAGAACAGAGGATTGAAGTTCGGACTTGCTGCAACGCTCGTTGGCGCGACCGTTGCAATGGCGGCGACGTCGGCGAGCGCGGCAGGCGGCCATGGCGGCGGTGGTTTCGGCGGCGGCCACGGTGGCGGCGGCTTCGGCGGCGGCCACGCCGGGTTCAGCGGCGGGCGCAGCTACGGCGGCGGTTACGGCGGCGGGCGCAGCTATGGCGGCGGTTACGCCGGCCATGGCTACGGCGGATATCGCGGAGGCGGATACGGCCACGGCTATGGCGGATACGGCCACGGCTATGGCGGATACGGCGGCTATGGCTACGGCTGGGGACCCGCGGTCGTCGGCGGCCTGGCTGGCCTGGCGATCGGGTCTGCCCTCGCCGACTCCTACTATGACGGCGGCTACTACGGCTGCGGGACCGTCTGGGACCCCTACTACGGCGAGTACGTCCCCGCCCCCGGCTGCTGACGTTCAGCCGACTCTATGAAGAGGGCCCCGCGCTTGATCGGCGCGGGGCCCTTTTTTTCGTGGTCAGTTAACGGTCGCGCGCCCGATTTCCAGGCCCTCGCCATCCGCGCCGACATGGATCACCGACCCGTCGGCAAAATCGCCGGCGAGGAGCTTGCGGGCGATCGGATCGATCAGCTCCTTCTGGATCACGCGCTTGAGCGGCCTTGCGCCATAGACGCTGTCGTAGCCGCGCTCGGCGAGCCAGTGCTGCGCCTGACCGTCGAGGTCGAGGGTCATTCGGCGGTTCTCGAGGAGCTTTTCGACCCGCCGCAGCTGGATCCGCACGATCGAGTCCATCTGCTCGCGGCCGAGCCGCTTGAACAGGATGATCTCGTCGATCCGGTTGAGGAACTCCGGCCGGAAGTGCTTGCGCACCACGTCCATCACCAGGTGACGGACAGTGTCGGTCTCCTCGCCCTCTCCCTGCGCCGCCAGGAATTCCGAACCGAGGTTGGAGGTCATTACGATCAGGGTGTTGCGGAAGTCCACCGTCCGACCCTGGCCGTCGGTCAGACGCCCTTCGTCGAGCACCTGCAACAGCACGTTGAACACGTCCGGATGGGCCTTCTCGACCTCGTCGAACAGGACGACCTGGTAGGGCCGCCGCCGCACCGCTTCGGTGAGCGCGCCGCCTTCGTCATACCCGACGTAGCCGGGAGGCGCTCCGATCATCCGGCTGACGGAGTGCTTCTCCATGTACTCGCTCATGTCGAGACGTGTGATGGCCGACTCGTCGTCGAACAGGAATTCGGCGAGCGCTTTGGTGAGCTCCGTCTTCCCGACGCCGGTGGGGCCCAGGAAGAGGAAGGACCCGATCGGCCGGCCGGCGTCCTGCAGACCCGCGCGAGCGCGACGAACGGCGTCGGAGACCGCCTGCAAGGCTTCCTCCTGGCCGACAACTCGGCCGCGAAGGGCGTCCTCCATCCGCAGCAGTTTCTCCCGCTCGCCCTCGAGCATTTTCTCCACCGGCACGCCGGTCCAGCGGGAGACGACAGCGGCGATCTGTTCGGAGTCGACAAGCTCGGGCGTGAGGGCGTCGTCGCCCGTCTTTTCATCCTCGTCGGCGAGGCGCTTTTCCAGGATGGGGATTTCGCCATAGGCGATCTCCGACGCACGCTGCAGGTCGCCGCGCCTCTGCGCGGTGGCGAGCTCTGCGCGAAGGCGCTCGAGCGCCTCGCGCGCCTGGGCGGCCTGGCCCACCTTCTCCTTCTCCGACTTCCAGCGCGCCGTCATCTCGGCCGAGCGGCCTTCAAGGTCGTCGAGCTCCTCTTCCAGCTTCTCCAGACGCTGGCGGGAGGCCGCGTCGGTCTCCTTCGAGAGGGCTTCGCGTTCGATCTTCAGCTGGATCACGCGACGGTCGATCTCGTCGAGCTCTTCGGGCTTGGAATCGACGGCCATGCGCACGCGGCTGGCCGCCTCGTCGATCAGGTCGATCGCCTTGTCCGGCAGGAAGCGGTCGGTGATGTAGCGATTCGACAGCGTCGCCGCCGCCACGATGGCCGAGTCCGAGATCCGCACGCCATGGTGGGTCTCGTACTTCTCCTTCAGCCCGCGCAGGATGGAGATCGTGTCATCCACCGTCGGCTCGCCGACGAACACGGGCTGAAAGCGACGCGCCAGCGCGGCGTCCTTCTCCACGTGCTTGCGGTACTCGTCGAGC
>JAFANN010000010.1 GCA_019232665.1 Caulobacteraceae bacterium
GCGGTCCCCCGACTAAGGTTCACGGTTATCGCGGCGCGCGCTTGACCAGGATCCGCTGCAGGGTGCGCCGGTGCATCGCCAGACGGCGTGCGGTCTCAGAAACGTTGTGGCCGCAAAGTTCGTAGACCCTCTGGATGTGCTCCCATCGCACCCGGTCGGCGCTCATGGGGTTCTCGGGCGGAGAAGGCGTGTCGCGGGTGGCGGAGACCAACAGCGCCTTGACCACGTCATCGGCGTCGGCCGGCTTTGCGAGATAGTCGATCGCCCCGGCCTTCACGGCGGCGACGGCGGTGGCGATGTTGCCGTAGCCGGTGAGCATGACCACGCGCGCGTCCGGGCGCGCCTCGCGGACCACGTCGACGACCGAAAGTCCGGAGCCGTCCTCCAGACGCATGTCGAGCACAGCATAGGCGGGAGGGCTCTCCTTGGCCGCCGCCTTGGCCTGCGCCACCGTCTCCACGAGCGTGACCTTGAAGCCTCTGGCTTCGAGCGCGCGGCCCAGGCGCGTGCGAAGGGCGGCGTCATCGTCGAGCAGAAGAAGCGATTTGTCGCCTGTTTCGCCCGCGGTCATCGTCTCGCCGTCCATCAGAGCGTCTCCTTACTTGAATGCGGTTCGCTCACAGGTGTGCCTGCGACAACATGACGTGGAATGTGCGCTTTTTGCAAGAGTTTCAAATCGCAGTCTCCAATGCCTCCATTCGTACACGAGGCCATCGCGCCGTTACTATTGCGCCCACTTTCGGACCATTGCGGAACTCGACCCGTGCGCCGGTCCGCTCCAGCAAGGTCTTTGCGATAAAGAAGCCGAGCCCCATGCCGATATGCCCTGTGCGCGATCCTTCGGCCCCCGGCCGGCTGGTGACATAGGGCTCGCCGAGCTTCGCAAGCACATGCGGAGCGAAGCCGGGGCCGTCGTCCCGCACCTCGATGGTGATCGTGTCGGCGTCGAATCGCGCCGTGACGAGAATTTCCGCTCTCGCGAAGTCGTAGGCGTTCTCGACGAAGGCGGCGACGGCGTGAAGCACCTCCGGGCGCCGCCAGAGATCCGGTGCAGCGACGCTGGGCGGACCGGTGACCACTGCCTCGACCCTGACATCGCCGGATCCTGCGAAAGGCTCGACCACCTCCCTCACCAGCTGGAGCAGGGACATCCGCTCATGGACGACGTCTGAGCGTTCCGGCGTCTCGGCCAGCCGTTTGAGGATGTCGCGGCAGCGCTGCGCCTGCTCCACCAGGAGCCAGGCGTCGTCGGCCATGGGACCGTCGGCCGCCTCGCGCGCCATTTCCTTGGCCACCACCGTGATCGTCGCCAGCGGCGTGCCCAGCTCGTGGGCCGCGGCCGCAGCCAGCGCGCCAAGGGCGGACAGTCGCTGTTCGCGAGCCAGGACCGTCTCGGTCACGTGCAGGGCGAGCTCCTTGCGGGCGCTCTCTCCGCTCGTCCACGAGGCATAGCCGGCGGCGAAAGCCATGCCGAGGATCAGCGCGACGGCCGACCCGACCCGGAAGCGCATGTAGGCGGCCGTCGGTGGCAAGGCGAGCCATGTGGGCGAAGGCGCGAAAATCGCCAGGAGCAATGTGAGCAGCATCGCCAGGCCGCACAGGGCAAAGGCGTAGCGAGGCGAAAGCGCGCCCCCGGCGATGGTCACCGGCATGATCAGCATGAGGGCGAACGGGTTGAGGTCTCCGCCGGTGAGGGACAGCAGCGCCGAAAGCTGAACCGCGTCGAACGCGAGTTGGCCCAGGACCTCCCATGCCCTCGCATTGCGCTGAGCGGCCGGGCTGATGGCGATGGCGGTGTTGAACACCAGCGACGCCCCGATTAGCGCCAGGCAGGTCACGCCGTGGATCGGCCAATGCAGCACGCGCCACACCACGAGCAGGACCGCCAGTTGGCCGCCGGCCAGGGTGGTCCTGAGCACGAGCAGGGTTCTCGTGCGGATTGCGCGGTTTACCGAGACCCTTCCTTGAACGGTCGGGGCGCCCGGCGTATCTGGCGCGCCAGCGCCGGGGCCAGACTGAAGCGCCAGGGAAGCGGATGGCGATACTGATGTCATGCCCCAAAGGATGCCTCCGGACGCGCGTGGGCGCGAGGCCCTGTTATGGGTTCGTCCGATGAAACAGCGTCTCGGATGGCCAGCCGTGGCGGCAATCTCCCTGATCGCGATTGGCCTTTTCGCCTGCAGCCCCGGATTGCAGGCCCCGACCGCGTCGACCATCGGCGGGCCTTTCCACCTGGTGGACCAGCAGGGCAGATCGGTCGACCAACGCGTGCTGGACGGGAAGTGGAGTGCGGTCTTCTTCGGCTACACCTACTGCCCCGATGTCTGTCCCACGACCCTGGCCGCGCTGGGACGCGCGACGGACGCCCTTGGAGCCCGGGCGCGGGAGTTCCAGGTCGTCTTCATCACCGTCGACCCGGCGCGGGACACGCCCAGCCAGCTGGCGACGTACCTGTCCAGCAACACCTTTCCGAAGGGGTCGATCGGCCTGACGGGCACGCCCGCGGAGATCGCGCAGGCGGCGAAGGCCTATCACGTCTTCTACCAGAAGCATCCCGAGGGCGGGACCTACACGATGGACCACACGGCCGTCGTCTATCTGATGGATCCCAAGGGCCGGTTCGTGAAGCCGCTCGACCTCACCGCCCCCCCGGCCGACGTCGCCCATCAGATCACCCAGGCGATGCAGACCACCGCCTAGAGCACGTCCCGTTAAGCGGATCAGCTGTAGGGGTTTGTGGACGGAAAGGAACTGCGCTGGGCTCCGCGCGCTGAAAAGCCCACGGCGTGTCGCCGCAGCCCTGGCTTGACTGCTGGACTTGCGGCGACGCTCGTCTCATATCGCGAGATGGTCTTCCCGGAGGGATGGATTGCTCTACACGCTGCATGAGGCAGCCTACGGACTGGCCGCGCCCCTGCGTTTCACAGCCCAGATGGCGCGGGATTTCTGGCGCTCACCCCTCAATCCCGTCGGAGAAACCGACGCAGGCCGGATGGCCTATGCCTCTGCCGACGTTGTAGCCAACCTCACGCGGCGCTACGCCAAGCCGGCCTGGCGCATCGACGATGTCTTCGTCGCCGGTCATCGCGTGGCGGTGACGCGCGAGACGCCGTGGCGCACGCCATGGACGAAGCTGCGCCATTTCCGGCGGCACCCTGAACAGCTCGCTGATGCGGGCGGGGACTGCGACACCCCGCCTGTGCTGATCGTGGCGCCCTTGTCCGGGCACTACGCCACTCTGCTGCGCGGCACCGTCCGGACTTTCCTCTCCGATCACGACGTCTACATCACCGATTGGTCCAATGCTCGGGACGTTCCGATCTTCGAGGGTCGGTTCGGTCTTTCCGACTACATCGACGCCGTGGGCGACATGCTTCGCCATATCGGGCGGCGCGCCCATGTGGTTGCGGTCTGCCAGCCGGGTCCCGCTGTGTTGGCGGCGGCGGCGCTGATGGCCGAAGACGGCGATCCCCTGCGGCCGGCCAGCCTGACCCTGATGGGCTCGCCGATCGACGCCCGGCTCGCTCCGACCAAGGTCAACGACCTGGCCAACGCCAAGCCCTTCGCCTGGTTCGCCTCGACGATGATCGACACCGTGCCATGGCCCTGGCCGGGCGCGATGCGGCGCGTCTATCCCGGCTTCGTCCAGCTCTACAGCTTCATCTCGATGAACCGGGAAGCGCACCAGGAGGCGCACCGGCGGTATTTCGAGCACCTCGTCCGTGGCGACGGCGACTCCGCCGAGAGACACCGCGAGTTCTACGACGAGTATCTCAGCGTCCTCGACCTCACCGAAGAGTTCTATCTCGAGACCATCGATCAGGTGTTCCAACGGCACCTGCTGCCCAAAGGCGAGTTCCTGCACCAGGGCCGCCGCGTGGACCTGACCGCCCTGACCGACGTCGGCCTGATGACCGTCGAGGGCGAGCGGGACGACATCTCCGGAGTGGGTCAGACCCAGGCGGCCCACGACCTGTGCCCCAATGTCCCGGACGCGCTGCGCGAACTCTATGTACAGCCGGGCGTGGGCCACTACGGCGTGTTCAACGGACGCCGGTTCGCGCAGGAGATCCATCCGAGGATCTGCGAGTTTATCGCCCGCAGCGAGGCCGCCCTGTAGGCTCGGCCAGTCCGCGCCGATTCGCGCGCGCCAGCCGAGCCGGGCATGAGCCTCTTCAAGTTCTCCTACGCAGACGGGCAGTTGCTGCAAATCGAGGGGGTGAAAGTCCGCCTGCGCGTGAGCCCGCGCGCCAGGCGGATCACCCTGCGGGTCGATCGGGCGACCGGGGAGGCCACGGCCGTGGCTCCAAGCCGATCGGCGCTGCGGGAGGCCGCCCGCTTCGCGAGCGAGCGGCGAGCCTGGCTTCGAGCGCAGCTCGAGGACGTTCCCCCGCCTGCGCCCGCCCTGATCGCCGACGGCCGTCTCGAAGTGCTGGGCCAAGTCTGGCGCTTGCAGCCCGACGGCCGACGGCCGCTACTGACCCAGCCGGGCCTCGATGGAATTCGCCAGCTTCGCGGGTGCGGCGAGGCCGAGGTCGATCCGATGATCGTGGCCCGGGTCGTCCGGCGCGAGGCGAAGACCGCATTCGCGGCTAGCGCCCTCGTCCATTGCGCCGCCCTCGGCGTCGAGCGCCCGCCGATCGGGCTGATGGACGCCCGCACGCGCTGGGGCTCCTGCACGCCGGCGCAGAAGGGGCGTGGCGCATCCATCAGGCTCTCCTGGCGTCTCGCCCTGGCGCCCTGGGCCGTCGCCGATTACGTCGTCGCCCACGAGTGCGCCCACCTCCTGGAGGGGAACCACGGGCCGCGGTTCTGGGCCCACGTCCGCACCCTGGTGGGAGATCCGGCGCCTCACCGGCGTTGGCTTCGCGCCGAGGGCGCGCGCCTGCACGGACTGCTCGCGACTCCCAGAGCCTAGTAGGGGACTCCGGACGGACCCATCGGGGGTCGTTCCAGGCCGGGACCGTCTAAGGGCGGCGGTAGGGCGCCTCCTCCGGTCTCGTCGGGAGACTCGGGCGTAGGCTGCCCGGAGGCCGCGGTCTCGTCCGTAGGCGCAGGCGGCGGGGCCTCGCCGCCCGGGATAGCCTTAGCCGCCAGGCGCGGCAGGGCCGCCTGCATGAAGTTGTGCCAGATCTCCGCCGGCGGACCTCCGCCCGTCACCCGGCGCATGGGCGTGTTGTCGTCGCGGCCAACCCAGACCGCGGTGACGAAGCCGCCCGTGTAGCCGATGAACCAGGCATCCTTGTAATCGCTGGTCGTCCCCGTCTTTCCCGCGAGGTCATAGCCGGAGACGCGCGCGCGGGTTCCGGTGCCCGAGGCCACCACCTGACGCAGCATCTGGGTCATGTAGGCCAGGGCCGGCTGACCGATGACGGGCACGCGGCCTCCGTCCGCAGCGCCGTGATCGTAGAGGACCCGCCCGTCGGCGGTCCGGATCCGCTCGATACCGTAGGGCGTCACGCGCGACCCGCCGTTGGCGAAGGCGTCGTACGCCTGCGTCATCTCCAGAGGCGTCACCTCTACGGCGCCCAGAGCCATCGACGGGCTGGTCTGGATCATCGAGGCGATGCCCAGGCGGTGGGCCGTCTGGGCGACATTGGTCGTGCCGACCACGTTGGCGAGCCTGGCCGCCACCGTATTGATCGACTGGGCGAGGGCGGTCTGCAGCGTGATCGGCCCGAGATAGCGGCCGGTGTAGTCGCGAGGCGTCCACCCATCGATCGTCACCGGCCCGTCGACCATCACCTCGGTGGGCAGGTGACCCTGGTCCATGGCGGTCAGATAGACGAAGGGCTTGAACGAGGAGCCGGCCTGCCGCTCGGCCTGGCTCGCTCGATCGTACTGGCTCTCGCCGTAGTCCGTTCCGCCGACGTAAGCACGGATGCGGCCATCCCCGTCCATCGCCACGAGCGCGCCCTGCTGGACGCCCTGGCCCGTGTGGCCCGCGACCCCGCCGCGCACCGCCTGCTCGGCAGCGGCCTGCAGAGGCAAGTCGAGAGTCGTCTCCACCACCAGATCCTCGGTCGGCTCGCCGAGCTGGGCCCGCACCCGCGCGTCCAGCCAGTCGACAAAGTACTGCGCCCGCTGATCGGCGAGGCGGGCGGAGACGTGCACCGGGTGGGCGAATGCCTCGTCACGCTGCGCCGGCGTGATCGCGCCCATCCTGACCATGTCGTCGAGCACGAGCGTGGCGCGGCGGGCGGCCCGCTCGCTGTTGGCGGCCGGGTTGTATCGCGAGGGGCCCTTCATCGTCGCCGCCAGCAGGGCCGCCTCGCCCAAGGTCAGCTGCGAGGCCGGCTTGTTGAAATACCGGCGCGAGGCGGCCTCGATGCCGTAGGCGCCGCCGCCGAAGTTCACACGGTTCAAATAGAGGGCGAGAATCTGCTTCTTGCTGAAGTGGATCTCCAGCCAGACCGCCAGCACCAGTTCCTGCGCCTTACGGCGGTAGGTCTGGGCAGGGGTGAGGAAGAGGTTCCGCGCCAGCTGCTGGGTGATCGTCGAGCCACCGCGCAGCGGGCCGTGGGGATGCTGCAGGTCCCAGATCTCGGAACGGATCATGCCCCATGGGTTGAACCCGAAGTGGTGATAGAACTGCTTGTCCTCGATGGCGACGAAGGCGGCGGGGACGTAGGGCGGCAGGGAGTCGAGATCGACAGGCGGCGTGTTGAGGCTGCCGCGCACGCCGATCACCGCCCCGGAGCGATCGACATAGGTGATCGACGGCGCGCGCTTGATCTTCTCGAGCTGGGACGTGTCGGGGAGGTCCGTGGAGAAGACCGCGAAGAAACCGACCACGAAGATCAGCGCCCAGACGCCTGCCACGACGCTCCAGTAGACCAGCGCCTGAAGCGGGCTTCGCCGTCGGCGCTCGCCCTGCGGACCGCCGGACGGCGTGTTGGACATCGGAACTCCCAGAAGATGCGATCACGCGGCCGCCCATGCAGGCCAATCGCAGCCGATCAAGCCCTTACGCAGCACACAAGGCGCTTGACCACAATTTAATGGCGCCGCGCTGACGACTTCCGGCCCTTCCCGCGGCCTGTCATAAGCGCGCCGTGACCTCCAGCCTCGACGACGCCCGCACTGTCCTGCGCCGCACCTTCGGTCACGCCGATTTCCGCGGCCTGCAGGCCGAAGTGGTCGCCGAGGCGCTCGCCGGCCGCAACGCCCTGGCGGTGCTTCCGACCGGCGGCGGCAAGAGCGTCTGCTATCAGGTCCCGGCGCTGATCCGCCCGGGCGTCGGGCTTGTCGTGTCGCCGCTCATCGCCCTGATGAGCGATCAGGTCGAGGCGCTGCGCCAGCTCGGCGTCGCGGCCGCGCGCATGGACTCGGCCCTGGCGCCGGAAGAGCGCGACGCGACGTGGCGGCGTTTGGCCGCGGGCGGGCTCGACCTGATCTACCTGTCTCCCGAAGGGCTCCTGCAGCCGTGGGTGCTCGATCGACTGTCCGCGGCGCCACTGGCCCTGATCGCCGTCGATGAGGCGCACTGCGTCAGCCAGTGGGGCCATGACTTCCGGCCCGAGTATCGCGCGCTCGGTCGCCTTGCCGACCTCTTTCCGAACGTGCCGCGTCTGGCGGTCACGGCCACCGCCGATGCGCGCACGCGCGAAGACATCCGCGCCCAGCTCCGGCTCGGCGACGCCGCCGAGTTCGTGGCCAGTTTCGCCCGGCCGGAGCTCCACCTGAGCGCCGAGCGCAAGCGTGGCCGTGGGCGCGATCGCGTGAGCGCGCTGGTTCAGGCTCGGCGGGGGCGCTCGGGCATCGTCTATGCAGGCTCGCGCAAGGGCGCTGAGGAGCTCGCCGAGAGCCTGGACGGGGATGGAATCGCCGCCCGCGCCTATCATGCCGGCCTCGACAAGACCGTCCGGCGCGACCGCCTCGACTGGTTCCTGGAAGAGGACGAGGCGGTGATGGTGGCGACGATCGCCTTCGGCATGGGGATCGACAAGCCCGACGTCCGCTTCGTCATCCACGCCGACCCGCCCGCCTCCATTGAGGCCTATTGGCAGGAGATCGGGCGCGCGGGGCGCGACGGGGCGCCGGCGGAGGGGATCACCCTCTACAGCGCCTCCGACATGGCCTGGGCGTTCGAGCGGATCCGCCGCAGCGGCGCGCCCGAGGCCGCGGCCGCTGTCCAGTCGCAGAAGGTGCGCCAGCTCTACGCCCTGCTCGACGGCGGCGCCTGCCGGGCCGCAGCCGTGCGCCGCTACTTCGGCGAGGCGGTCGTCGAAGGCTGCGGCGTGTGCGACCGCTGTCGCCATCCGGCGATCGGCGTGGAGGTGACGAAGGCGGCGCAGAAGGCGCTATCGGCGGTGCATCGGATGGGCGGACGATTCGGCCGCGGCCGCCTCGTCGACCACCTGCTCGGGCGTACGAAGGGCGTGAGCGAGACGGAAGCGGCGATGTCGACCTACGGCGTCGGCCAGGAACTCAGCGTCGGCGCCTGGCGCGACCTCATCGACCAGCTGATGTTCGAGGGCCTTCTGGTCGAGGATCCGAACGAGGGGCGCCCCCTGATCACGCTGGCCGAACCCCAGGGCGTGCGGGCGGTCTACCGCGGCGAGCGTCAGATCATGCGACTGGAGCCAGAGGGCGGCCGCCAGAAGGCGGGCAAGGCCGACCGGCTCGGCCGGCGCGACGCCGCCGACGACCTGACCGGCGACGATCTGGCGCTCTACGAGGCGCTCCGCGAATGGCGGCGGGGCGAGGCGGCCCGTCAGCACGTGCCGCCGTACCTGATCTTCAACAACGAGACCCTGGCCGACATCGCCCGCGCCCGTCCCCGCTCGCCATCCGCCCTCACGGCCATCGACGGCGTCGGCCAGACCAAGCTCGGCCGCTACGGCGAGGCAGTGCTGGAGGTAGTGGGGAAGGGCTAAGCCCGCCAACGACGAGGGCGCGGCCCTTCCCCATCCGTCCCGGCGCTGCCCGCCGGTCCACCTTCCCCGGGAGGGGAAGGAGAGCGATGAATTGTTTAACTAAACGCGCTCTCCTCCCCCTTAACGGGGGAGGTGGACGGCCGAAGGCCGGACGGAGGGGGAAAGCCGCCACAACCCAGTGGCGGGGTGACCCTAGACGTCGACTTCCGCGTCGAGGGCGTTTTCCTGGATGAACTCGCGTCGGGGTTCGACGAGGTCGCCCATCAGGCGGGTGAAGAGGTCGTCGGCGTCGTCGACGTGCTCGACCTTCACCTGCAGCAGCGTGCGGGCGTTGTGGTCGAGCGTCGTCTCCCACAGCTGCTCGGGATTCATCTCGCCCAGGCCCTTGTATCGCTGGATCGTCAGGCCCCGCCGGCCGGCCTCGAATATCACCGAGACCAGGTCCAGCGGGCCGCGGACCGTGTGGGTCCTGTCCCGGCGACGGAACACTGCCGGCTTCTCGAAGATCTCCGACAGCTTGCTGGCTCGCTCCGCCAGGCGGCGCGCGTCCGCGGAGTGCAGCATCTGGTCGTCGAGCACGATGCGTTCGGAGACGCCCCGGCGGGTGCGCTGGAAGAGATAGCCGCCACCCTGGGCGGTCTCGCCGCTCCAGGCGCCGTCGCCCTCTTCCGCGTACAGATCCAGGCGCCGGGCGCCTTCGGCGAGGTCGTCGCTGTTGCCCAGGAGCCCGGCCAGAGCCACCTGCTCGATGGCGAAAGCCGGCGCGCGGGCAGCCAGGCGCTCGATGTTCGCCTTGGCCTGGCGGGCGGTCTGCGCCAGTTCGACGAGGTCCTGGCCGGTCATCCGCTCGCCCGATGCGAGATCGAGTTCGGCGCCGTCGAGACCCTCGTCGATCAGGAAGGCCTCCATCTCCCCGTCGTCCTTCAGGTAGCGCGAGGAGCGACCCTTGGCGGCTTTGTAGAGCGGCGGCTGGGCGATGTAGAGATAGCCGCGCTCGATGACCTCCGGCATCTGCCGATAGAAGAAGGTCAGCAGGAGCGTCCGGATGTGGGAGCCGTCGACGTCGGCGTCGGTCATCACCACGATGCGGTGATAGCGGATCTTTTCGATATCGAAGTCGTCGCGGCCGATGCCGGCGCCGAGCGCCGTGATCAGCGTGCCGATCTGCTCGGAGCTCAGCATCTTGTCGAAGCGCGCGCGCTCGACGTTGAGGATCTTGCCGCGAAGCGGCAGCACGGCCTGGTTCTCGCGGTTGCGCGCCTGCTTGGCGGAGCCGCCGGCGCTGTCGCCCTCGACAATGAAGATCTCGGACTTGGCCGGGTCACGCTCCTGGCAGTCGGCGAGCTTGCCGGGCAGGGACGAGATGTCGAGAGCTGACTTGCGCCGCGTGAGCTCGCGGGCCTTGCGGGCCGCCTCGCGCGCGGCGGCGGCTTCAGCGATCTTCTGGACGATCAGCTTGGCCTCGGCCGGATGCTCCTCGAACCACTGGGCGAGCCCCTCGCCCACCAGCCCTTCCACCGCCGGACGCACCTCGGACGAGACCAGCTTGTCCTTGGTCTGGGAGGAGAACTTCGGATCCGGCACCTTCACCGAGAGCACACAGGTCAGGCCCTCGCGCGCGTCCTCGCCGCTGACCTGGACCCGCTCACGCTTGGCCGCACCCGATGTCTCGGCGTAGCTGGTGATCACCCGGGTGAGCGCCCCGCGGAAGGCGGACAGGTGGGTGCCCCCGTCCTTCTGCGGGATGTTGTTGGTGAAGCACAGCATCGTCTCGTGGTAGCCGTCATTCCACCACAGCGAGAGGTCGATCTCGACCTTATCGCGCCGCCCGCGGATGACGATCGGCGCCTTGAGCAGGGGCGTCTTGGCCTTGTCGAGGTGCCGCACGAAGGCCTCGACGCCGCCTTCGTAGTGCAGGATCTCCTCGAACGGTTCGGCGCCCCGAAGGTCGCGGAAACGGATCACCACGCCGGAGTTCAGGAAGGCGAGCTCGCGCAGGCGGTGCTCCAGCGTCTTCCGATCGAACTCGATGAAGGCGAAGGTCGAGGTCGAGGGGAAAAAGGTGACCTCAGTCCCAGTCAGCGGCTCTCCGCTCTCGCGCAGCGGCGCCGGGCCCGTCACAGCCAGGGAGGTGACGCTCTCGCCGCCCTCGAAGCGCATCTGGTGGGTCTCGCCGCCCCGGTGGATCTTCAGGTCCAGCCAGTCGGAGAGGGCGTTGACGACCGACACGCCCACGCCGTGCAGGCCGCCGGAGACCTTGTAGGCGTTCTGGTCGAACTTACCGCCAGCGTGCAGCTGGGTCATGATGACCTCTGCCGCCGACACGCCTTCGCCTTCGTGGATATCCGTGGGAATCCCCCGGCCATCGTCGGTGACGGTCACCGAACCGTCGGCGTTCAGGGTGACCTCGACGCGGCTCGCCCAGCCGGCGAGGGCCTCGTCGATGGCGTTGTCCACCACCTCGTAGACCATGTGGTGCAGGCCCGAGCCGTCGTCGGTGTCCCCGATGTACATCCCCGGCCGCTTGCGAACGGCGTCGAGGCCCTTGAGGACCTTGATGGAATCGGCGCCGTAGTCGGCGGCGGCGTCGGCGCGGGGATCGGAGGCGTTATCGGTCATCTATGGTTCCAGCAGGCGCAGGCGGGAGGCGTCGATGTGGACGCCGATGGCCCGCCCTTTGAGCGTTTCGAAAAGCGCCTCGTCCGTTCCAGTGAGGAATGCCTGCAGGCCGAGGGCTTCGATCTCGTCGAAGAGGGCGGCCCGCCTGACAGAGTCCAGGTGCGCCGCCACTTCATCCAGCAACAATATAGGATTCGGCGCGGATTCCGCACGCGAAAGTCGCGCCGCTTGGGCGAGGACGAGATTGAGGACCAGCGCCTTCTGCTCGCCCGTGGAGCATTCGGCCGCCGCACGCCCTTTTCCCGCGTCGACGACGAGGAGATCGCCCCTGTGCGGACCGGTCAGGGTGCGTCCTGCAGCGGCGTCGCGCGAGCGCCCGCGGGCGAGCGCCGCGGCAAGATCGCTCTCGATCGCCTCGGTCGCGGCGCCGGCGACGGCGGCCCGCTCCCAGTCGCCGGACAGCTCCAGTTGGGCCAGCGGAAACGGCCGGCCGACGCGCGTGTCGATCTCCGCCTGAAGGGCGGCGACGGTGCGTGCGCGAGCCTGGGCGAGCCTGGCGCCGGCGCCGGCCATCCGGGTCTCGACGGCGGAGATCCATGCCGGATCGGCGTCTTCGGCCAGCAGGCGCGCCCGCTCCCGGAGACCTCGTTCGTAGGCTGCGGCGATCGCGCCATGGCCAGGCTCTGCGGCGAGCACGAGCCGGTCGAGGAACCGGCGCCTCTCCGCGGGCGCCTCGAGGAAGAGGCGGTCCTGCGCCGGCGTGAGCCACATCGGTCGGATGAAATCCGCCATGGCCGCAGGCGTGGCGGGCTCAGCCTCGATCCTGACCACGCGGCGCGAGGCGCCTTCGAGCTCGACGCCGGTTCCGGCGCGCACCTGACCTTCCGGCGTGTCGATATCCGCCGAGACCGCCCAGGGACGACCCTGCGCCTCCCCGGGCGCGCGCCGGCCGATCTCGACGAGGGCGGAGCCGCGCAGGCCCCGGCCGGGAGAGAAGAAGCTGATCGCCTCCAGCAGATTGGTCTTGCCCGCGCCGTTGGCGCCGAACAGGAACACGCTCGCGCCGCCGGGAGCCAGGCGAGCGCTCTCGTAGGAGCGGAAATCCCTGAGCCGGATCTCGGCGATGGCCGAGCGCACGTGGGGCGTGGCCTGATCTAGGCCCTGAGGGGCATCAGGACGTACTGCGCCGCTGCGTCGGTGGGATCGAGGACGAGGACCGGATCGAGCATGGTCGCTGACGCAGGGCGCTCGGCGAAGCGCATCTCGATCAGCTCGCCGCCGATCTGGCCGCTGACGTCGAGCAGATAGCGGGCGTTGAAGCCGATTTCGAAGGGGGGGCCGTCATAGTCGACCTCCAGCTCCTCGACCGCCTGGCCCGTCTCCATGTTCCGCACGGTGAGGATGATCCGGCCGGGTTCGACCGAGAGTTTCACCGATCGGCTCTTTTCCGACGAGATCGTCGCCACGCGGTCGACGGCGGCGGCGAACAGGGCGTTGTCCGCCGTCAGGACCCGGGTGTTCTCGCGGGGGATGACCCGCGTGTAGTCGGGGAACGAGCCATCGATGACTTTCGAGGTCAGTCCCGCCCGCCCGAAGTCAAAACGGACCTTCTGCGGGCTTACCTGCATCTCGATCGATTCGCCGGAGTCCTCGAGCAGGCGGCGCGCCTCCTGGACGGTCTTGCGGGGGATGATCACCCCCGGAGCGCCTGCGGCCCCATCCGGCGCGGGCATGTCCGCCATCGCCAGACGATGGCCGTCCGTCGCCACGGCGCGAAGGACCTCCCGCCCGTCCGCGACGAGCGTGTGGAGGTAGATCCCGGTAAGGTAGTAGCGGGTCTCCTCCGTGGAGATGGCGAATCGTGTGCGGTCGATGAGCCGCATCAGCGAGGTGGTGTCGACCCCGACGGGAGAGGACAGGCCCTCCTGCGGCATCGCCGGGAAGTCGCCTGCGGGCAGCACCGGCAGATTCACCCGATAGCGACCCGCCCTCACCTGCAGGCGGGGATCGTCCCCGGTGAAGCTGAGCGCGACTTCCGCCCCCTCGGGCAGTTTGCGCACGATCTCGTAAAGGGTGTGCGCCGACGCGGTGATCTGGCCGGGCGTCTCCACGTCGGCGGCCGTCTCGTCGATGATCTCCATGTCCAGGTCTGTAGCCGAAAGGGCCAGGCCTGATGGGCGCGCCGACAAGAGGACGTTCGAGAGAATCGGGATGGTATTGCGTCGCTCGACCACGCTTTGCACGTGGCCAAGGGCCTTCAGCAGAGCCGCCCGCTCTATGACAAGCTTCATGTCCAGTTCCGATTCGCCGCCTCGGGGCCCCCCCTGCGCCCGGTTAGGCAGAGGGCGGCGTGTTGAAAAGGACTTGGGACACTATCGCAAAAGCCGGCGGCGGGAAGTGGCTTCGCCGTGATCAGTCGGTGACGCCCGGCGCCGCCGGATCGCTCTCGCTGTCCTCCGGGGCGCTGCCGGGGGGTGCTCCGGTCGAATCGCGGGCGGCGACGATCACCATGGCGGCCCGCAGATTGCGTCCGAAGAGCTCATATCCGTCCTGCAGAACCTGCAGAACACCGCCCGGCCCGACCTCGGTCGAGGTCTGCTCCATCACCGCCTGATGCTGGTGCGGGTCGAATCGCTCGCCCACGGCCGGCGAAATCCGCTTGAGGCCATTGCGCTCGAAGGCGTCGTTGAGCGCCTTCTGGGTCATCTCGAGACCCACCGCCAGGTTGCGGACCATGGGGTCCTGGGCGTCGCGGGGCGCGTGCTCCAGCGCCCGGCCGAGGTTATCGGCGACGCCCATCAGGTCCTTGGCGAATCGGGTGATGGCGAAGGCGCGCGCCTCGTTCGCCTCGCGCTCGGCGCGGCGGCGGGTGTTCTCGGCTTCGGCGGCCAGGCGCAGGGCCTGGTCCTTCATCGCGGCCAGTTCGGCCTGCAGGGCTTCCATCTCGGGCGGGCCTTCGCCGTCCTGCTCTTCCTGGTCCTCCAGATCCACGTCGAAATCACTCATCGCGTCCGTCTCATCCATTGGTCAGCCGGCCCAGGACCCTGGCGGTGTAGTCCACCAACGGTATCACCCGGGCATAGTTCAGGCGCGCTGGTCCGATGACTCCGATCGCCCCCAGCACCCTGCGTTGGCCCGACATATAGGGGGCGGCGATCAAGGCGGAACCGGAAAGAGAAAACAGCCGGCTTTCCGCGCCGATGAAGATCCTCACGCCCTCGGCGTCGCGCACGCCGTCCAGCAGGCCGATCAACTGCTCCTTCTGCTCCAGGTCATCGAACAGCATGCGCACGCGTTCGAGGTCCGCCGCGGTGTTGGGATCGCCCAGAAGGTTCGCGCGACCGCGGACGATGAGCGCCCGCTGCGATCCCTCGCCGCCGCTCCAGGCGGCCAGCCCGTCCTCGATCAACCGGGCGGCGGTCGCGTCCAGCTCGCTCCGCGCCTTGCCGAGCTCCGCAGCCACATCGGCCCGGACGTCCGCGAGCGTCTTGCCGCGCAGGAGGTGATTGAGAAAGTTCGAAGCCTCCTGCAGGGCGGACGGGGTCACGCCCACCGGCCGCTCCATCAGCCGGTTCTCCACCGTCCCGTCTTCGAACACCATCACAGCCAGTGACTGGTCCGGCCCAAGGGCGACGAATTCGACGTGCTTGACCCCTGCGTCGCGGGCCGGTGTGACGACCACGCCGGCTCCGCCGGCGAGACCGGAGAGAATCGCGCTGGCCTCGTCGAGCGCCTGGTCGAACGAACGACCTCGCGCGCAAAGCCGCGCCTCGATGTTCTGGCGATCCTCCTCGGCGACATCGCCCACCTCGAGCAGGCCGTCGACAAACAGCCTAAGGCCGGCGTGAGTCGGACGCCGGCCGGCGCTGACGTGCGGCGCGTCCAGCAGTCCCAGCTCGGCCAGGTCCTGCATGGTGTTACGGATCGACGCGGGCGACAGGTGGACTCCCGCTCGCGAGATCGTCCGCGAGCCGACGGGCTCCCCCGTCTCCAGATAGGTTTCGACGATCCGGCGAAAGATTTCCCGCGCCCGCTCGTCGAGTTCGGTGAGCGAAGCGCCTGGACCGTGAAGGGAATGAAGGGGCTGATTGTTCATGGACGGCTCTCGCTCTTTCAAGGATAAGCGCCGCCTTCGCTCGCGCAAGGCGCGCGTCGGGCGCACCCCCCAAGCGGAAAGACTTTGATCTCCATGCGACCCTCCGACCGTAACGCCGCTTCCCTTCGACCGGTGACCCTAGAGACAGCCGTCAATCGGTACGCTGAAGGCTCATGTCTGGTTTCCTTCGGCCACACGCGAGTCCTGGTTACCGCGAGTCTAGAGGAAGGCGTGCCTCCGTTTCTGCGCGGCAGGGGGCAGGGCTGGGTGACGGCCGAGTACGGCATGCTGCCGCGCGCGACCCACACCCGCGGCCGGCGCGAGGCCGCCCAAGGCAAGCAGTCAGGCCGCACTCAGGAGATCCAGCGCCTGATCGGCCGGTCGATGCGAGCGGTGGTCGACCTCAAGGCCCTAGGAGAGCGCCAGATCACTCTCGACTGCGACGTCGTCCAGGCTGATGGCGGAACGCGCACGGCGGCGATCACGGGAGGATGGGTCGCCCTCTCTCTCGCCTGTCGCAAGCTTCTCGAGGAGGGCCTGATCGCCCGCAACCCGATCCTCGACCATGTCGCGGCGGTCTCCTGCGGCGTGTTCGAAGGCGAGCCGGTGCTCGACCTGGAATACGAGGAGGACAGCAACGCCGAGGCCGACGCCAACTTCGTGCTCACCGGCGCCGGCGACATCGTCGAGATCCAGGCCACCGGCGAGAAGCGCGGCTTCACCCGCGCCGAATTCGAAGCCCTGTTCAGCCTGGCCCAGGCGGGGATCACCGACCTGATCGGCTTGCAGAAGGCTGCTCTGGCGGCCTGATCACTCCTCTGCCGTCTCGTCGTCCTCGTCCGCCGGGCCTGGCTCGAAGACCATCAAATCTCCGGGCTGACAATCGAGCTCCCGACAAAGGGCGGCGAGGGTGGAGAAGCGCACGGCTCGCGCCTTGCCTGTCTTGAGGATCGAGAGGTTGGCGATGGTCACGCCCACCCGATCGGCGAGTTCGGTGAGAGACATCCGCCGCTGGAGGAGCAGACGGTCCAATCGCACGCGGATCGGCATCAGATGGTCAGTTCCGCCTCGCCGCGAAGGCGAGCGCCCTCGCGGAACACCTCGGCCAGGACCACGATCACGAGCACGGCGAACCAGGTTGTCAGGCTAACGCCGCCGGTGATGTGGAAGTGGTGGGTGTCATGGGCGGCCAGTCGGAGCAGGGGAGTGACCACGTAACGCCCAAGCTCGAGCGCCGCCAGGGCGGCGGCGATGATCTGCAACCGGCGCACGTTCGCCGGGTGGAAGGGATCGCCGGCGACCAGGGTTTCGGAGATCCGCCGCAGCCTGCCGACGATGATGATCGCGCCGGCGAAGTACAGGATGACCGCCAGCAGGACGGCGGCCAACAGAGGGCCAAGCCACGTCCCTTCGAGATGGATGCCCGCGATCACGATGCTCGCGTTGGAAAGCTCGGGCCGGATGCTCACCAGCAGGGCGATGACGATGCCAGCGCTGGCGACGATCGCGGCCGCCCAGAGCGCGAAGTGGATGACGTCCAGGATGACCTTCAGCAGGCTCGACACCGAACCGGGCCCAAGAGCGCGCATCATGGTCTTCCGCGAAGTTCCCTGGCCTTGCACGGCGAACGGCCGCCAGGCTGTCATGCCGGCGGCCGTTTCAACATGCCTTGGCTGGGCGCTGGGGGAAAGCGGCTCAACCTTGGGCGACGAGGGTCAGAGCGACCGCGGAGAGCCCGCCGAGGGCCATCGTGCGGAACAGGGGCAGGGCGATGCGGTCGAACATGCCGAGGATCTTGGTGGCGAACATGGCTTCAGGTCCTTTGAGATGGGGGTGCGGAGCGCTCAGCCTTGAGCGACGAGGGTGAGGGCGACTGCGGAGAGCCCGCCGAGGGCCATCGTGCGGAACAGGGGAAGGGCGATACGGTCGAATATGCCCAGGAGCTTCGTGGCGAACATGGCTTCAAGTCCTCTTGAAGGCGGGGGGAAGCGCTTCGCCTTCCTTTTCCCCTTCGGAGCGGCCCGTCGCCGTTCCTTATGTGATTATCGATATGCGCATATCGTTCCTCAATCAAATTACTTATCGTTTATCAATATTAAACCTCCGTAATGGATTACGCCCGCGTAATGCGCCCGCACTGTCTTCGCCCGCCGCTTGGGACTAGGAGAAAGGGATGCCGCTGAGCCTCGCCGCCCGAACCCGCCTCGTCGCCGCAACCCACAATCCGGGGAAGGCGCGCGAACTCGCGGAGCTGCTGCGCAACCGCTTCGAGGTGGTCTCCGCTGGCGAACTCAACCTCCCCGAGCCGGAGGAGCCCGAGACCACGTTCGTAGGCAATGCCGTGATGAAGGCGCGAGCTGCGGCCGACGCCTGCGGGCTGATCGCCATCGCCGACGACTCGGGTCTGTGCGTCGCCGGACTCGAAGGGGCGCCGGGCGTCCACTCCGCCCGCTGGGCCGGACCCCAGCGCGACTTCGACCACGCCATGGCCCTGGTGGAACAAAGGCTCGAAGAGGTCGAAAGCGTGGAGCGCTCGGCGTGGTTCGCCTGCGCGCTCGCCGTCGCCTGGCCGCACGGGCCGGTGGTGGCCGTGGAGGGGCGCGTGGACGGAACCCTGACCTTTCCGCCACGGGGAGACCGCGGCTTCGGCTACGATCCCATCTTCATCCCGCTCGGAGGCGATCAGACCTTCGGCGAGATGGACCCGCAGGCCAAGCACGCCATCAGCCACCGCGCCCGGGCGTTCGCCGCCCTGGAGGCGGCGCTGTTTTGAATACGTCCGTGGCGGACGGGCGCCGCCCGATCGCCCTCTATGTCCACTGGCCCTTCTGCTCCCGGATCTGTCCGTACTGTGACTTCAACGTCGTGCGCGATCGAGGTCGTGAGGCGCAGAAGGCGAAGCTGGCCGAAGCGATCCGACGCGATATCGAGGGTCACGCCCGCCTGACAGGACCGCGGACCCTGGTCTCGGTCTTCTTCGGCGGCGGAACGCCCTCTCTCCTCGATCCTGCCGAGTTGGCCGCGATCCTGGAGAGCGCGAGACGGGCGTGGACGCCCAGCGCCGATCTCGAGGTCACCCTGGAGACGAATCCGGCGGACGCGGATCACCGCCGTCTGGAGGCGTTCGCCACTGCCGGAGTGAATCGGCTATCCCTTGGCGTCCAATCGCTGAACGACGCCAACCTCAAGGCCCTCGGTCGAAATCACGACGCCGCGCTCGCCCGGCGGGCGGCGCAGGCCGCGAAGGCCGCCATGCCGCGGCTTTCGCTGGACATGATCTGGGGCCTGCCCGGCCAGAGCGCGTCGGCGTGGGCCCGGGACCTCGAGGACGCCATCGCCCTCCAGCCGGAGCACGTTTCCGTCTACGAGCTGACCTTCGAACCCGGCACGCCCTTCGACCGCGCCCGCGAGCGGGGACGCATCGTCCCGCCGTCCGAAGACGTGCGGGCGGAGCTCTACGACCTCACCGGCGCCTTGCTCTCTGCCGCCGGCTTCGAAGCCTACGAGGTGTCCAACCATGCCCGCGGCGAGGCCGCCCGGTCGCGCCACAACCTCGTCTACTGGCGCGGCGGCGACTACGCCGGCGTCGGTCCCGGCGCGCATGGCCGGATCACGCGGGACCGGGATCGCTGGGCGGCGCAGGCGCCTCGGGGGATCGACGCCTACGTCGAGGCGGTCGGCCGCGCGGGCCTGGGCGCCGTCCTCGAGCGCCTGGAGCCTCGCCAGGCGGCGCTCGAGCGCCTCCTGATGGGGCTGCGGACGGACGAGGGCGTCGCGCTCGAGGAACTTGCTTCCCTCGCCATTGACGAAAGCCGGTTCCGGGACGTCCGCGGCCTTGCCGAGCGCCAAAACGGTCGGCTCATCGCGACGCCCGACGGCCGCCGGGTCCTGAACGCCCTCATCGCCCACCTGGCACGCTGACCTGAAGCTGACCTTCCCCTGTCACGCTCGTTCAGCGTGAGTTCAGAAGCGTCGAGCCAAGCTCCGACCGTCCTGCTGAAGCGCATGCCCAGGCCGGTCCAAAATAAAAGGAGCTGAAACATGAAGACCTTAAAAGCCGCAGTCGCCACGGTCGCCGCCATCGGGGCCATCGCTACCGCTGGCGCGGCCGCCGCGTATCCGATGATCGTCGCCGGTTTCGGTGGAGCCTACTACGCGCCTGCGCCCTATTACCCGGTGCGCCAAGTGGTCGTCGCACCGCCTCCTTATTATTACAGCCGCCCGGTTTGGGTCGGCGGCGTCTACTACGGCTACCCATACTGGTGGCATGGCGTGCGTTATTTCGGCCCGCGCGGCTGGGGCGGCCACGGGGGTTACTACCACCACTGGCGCTGAGCGCCTGCGCCGCGGCTGCGGCCTTGGGGGGAGACGTCGTCGCCGGCGCGATTCTACCCGTAAAAACAACAAGGAACGAGCCATGACTGCAAAGATCGCGCCGGCCATCGCCGGCGGCCTGGCGATCGCGGCGGTCTCGACGACCGCCTTTGCCTCCGCCGCCAGCTGTCCGCCGGTCGCCCACCGGCACGTCCATCACCACACGGCCTACCATCACCACTCCGTGCGTGGACCGTACCCGACCTACGCAGCCTACGCCGGACCCTCGGAGGGCTATTCCGCCTATGCCTATCCCGGTCCGACGTACGGCGTCGCGGTCGGTCCTGCCTACGGCCCCGCCTATTACGGCTATCCCGGCTGGGGCGTTTATTACGGCGACCCCTACTGGTACGGGGGTTACTATTGGGGATCTGGTTACTGGCGCCACGGCTATGGGGGT
>JAFANN010000051.1 GCA_019232665.1 Caulobacteraceae bacterium
AGTCGATCGAGATCCGCGGCGAGGTCTATTTCGGTCATGCCGAATTCGCCGCCCTCAATGAAGCCGCCGAGGCCGCCGGCCAACGCACCTACGTCAACCCGCGCAACGCCGCCTCCGGCTCTCTGCGCCAGATCGACCCGCGCATTACGGCCCAGCGAGCCCTCCGCTTCTTCGCCTACGCTTGGGGCGAGATCAGCGCGCCCTTCGCCGAGACCCAGTGGCAGGCGCTGGAACTGCTGCGGTCCTGGGGATTCAGGGTCACGCCGCACTCGGCGCGCGTGGAAGGGTCGCAAGGGCTGCTGGCAGCCTATCGCGAGATGGAGGCAGCGCGTCCGCACCTCGGCTTCGACATCGACGGCGTGGTCTACAAGGTCGATCGGCTCGACTGGCAGCAGCGCCTGGGTTTCGTCTCGCGCTCTCCGCGCTGGGCCGTGGCGCGCAAGTTCCCCGCCGAGCAGGCGCGGACCATTCTTGAGGGGATCGAGATCCAGGTCGGCCGGACCGGGGCGGTGACGCCGGTCGCCTGTCTTCAGCCGGTGACCGTCGGAGGCGTCGTGGTCGAGCGCGCCACCCTGCACAACGCCGACGAGATCGCCCGCAAGGACGTGAGGGTGGGGGACACCGTCGTCGTCCAGCGCGCCGGCGACGTCATCCCGCAGATCGTCGGGGTGGTCCTCGACCAGCGCCCGGCGGACGCCCGGCCGTTCGACTTTCCGGACCGCTGTCCGTGCGAGCTGAAGACGCCATTGGCGCGTGAGACCACAGCGTCGGGCGCGGAAACCGTGGTGCGGCGCTGCACCGGCGAATTCGCCTGTCCGTTCCAGCGTTTCGAGCACCTTCGCCACTTCGTCTCTCGCCGGGCTTTCGACATCGAGGGTCTGGGCGAGAAGCAGCTCCGCGCCTTCTTCGACGAAGGCTTGGTGCGTGAGCCGGCGGACATCTTCCGTCTGGCCCGCAACGAGGCGGCGCTCGATAGTTTGCGCGCGCGCGAGGGATATGGCGAAACGTCTGTGCGCAACCTTCGTGCGGCGATCGAGGCGCGCCGCGAAATCGGCCTCGACAGGTTCATCTACGGCCTGGGCATCCGGCACGTGGGTGAGACGACCTCGCTCGTCCTGGCGCGCGGTTACGGCGATGACGAGACCTTTTTGGAGGCCATGCACAAGGTTGCGGCGGGCGACGCCGAGGCGATCGAAGACCTGGACGGCTTGGACCAGATCGGCGCGGCCGTGATCGAGGCGGCCGGGGCCTACTTCCGCGAACCGCACAACCTGCGCATCGTCGAAGCGCTTCGCGAGCAATTGAACATCCTGCCGGCGGAAAAGCCCCGCACCGACAGCGCCCTGGCCGGCAAGACCGTGGTCTTCACCGGCTCGCTCGAGCGCATGACCCGCGACGAGGCCAAGGCCCAGGCCGAATCCCGCGGCGCCAAGGTCTCCGGCTCGGTGTCGAAGAAAACCGACCTCGTCGTCGCCGGACCCGGCGCTGGCTCAAAGCTCAAGACGGCGGCCGAACTGGGCGTCCAGGTCATCACCGAGGACGACTGGCTGGCGATGATCGCCTAGCTGCCCCTATCGGTCGCAGGCCCGAGAGGCTTGCCGAGGCGTTCGGGACAGGCTCCACTCTCTGCTCAAGTTAGTACTGGGCTGTACGATGATCCTGATCGGGCAATACGATTCGCCATTCGTGCGTCGGGTGGCGGTGGCCCTGCGCCTCTACGGCATAGCGTACGAGTATCGGCCCTGGTCGACGTTCGGCGACGGCGATCGCATCGCCCAGTTCAACCCCCTCAGGCGCGTTCCCACGCTGGTCCTCGATGGCGGCGAGGCGCTGATCGATAGCTTCGCCATCCTCGATCATCTCGACGAACTTGCAGGGCCCTCCCGCGCGTTGATCGCGTCGTCGGGGCCGGAGCGGCGGGCGGCCCTGCGCGTCTGCGCCCTGGCCACGGGCCTTTGCGACAAGATGGTCAGCCTCGTCTACGAGCGGGCCCTGCATGAGACAGTCTCGCCGGCCTGGACGGTCCGGTGCGAGATCCAGATCGGCGATGTGCTCGAAGCGCTGGAGAACGAGTGCGCGCGTCGGGCCGGCGCCTTCTGGTTCGGCGATCGGCTCGGACATCCGGATATCGCCGTCGCCTGCGCCCTACGCTTCCTGGACGACGCGCATCCAGGCCTCGCCTCGCGAAACCGCCGGCCGGCGCTGGCCGACCACGCCGCCCGCTGCGAAGCCATCGAAGCCTTCGCGGCAGTATCCCAAACGCTCAGCGTGACCGCTCGCTGACGAGCACAAGGCCCTTAGGCCTTGGCCGGGGCGGGAACCTGCGCCCGGCCCGCCAGGCGATCTCCCGCGTCCGGCGCGAATTTCAGGTGCCAGATCGTCGCCGCGGCCGAGATCGCTGTCACCACGAGGAAGGCCAGAGTGAAATCGGGCAGGGCAGGCGTCGTGGCGTGGGTTGCGAGCATGCCGATGCGCAGAGCCCCGGCGCCGACGCAGATGCCCAGCGAGAGCATCAGCTGCTGGAAGGTGGCGTAGAAGCTGGTGGCCGAGCTCATCCGCTCGGGGTCGATCTCGTCGTAGGCGATGGTGTTGTAGGCGGTGAACTGGAACGACATGAAGAAGCCGCACGCGGTCAGCACGCCGAAGATCGCCCACACCGGCCAGTCGGGGCGGAAGGCGGCGCAGACGGCGTAGCCGCCGGTCGCGATAAGTCCATTGACGACGAGACTGTTGCGGAAGCCGAACGTCTTGAGCGCCCAGGGCGCGAGCCATTTCATGCCGAGAGAGCCGACCGCG
Organism: Caulobacteraceae bacterium; assembly: GCA_019232665.1. Taxonomy (GTDB): domain Bacteria; phylum Pseudomonadota; class Alphaproteobacteria; order Caulobacterales; family Caulobacteraceae; genus Acaudatibacter. The sequence continues at coordinate 2,797 of JAFANN010000051.1, forward strand.
GCGGCGATGGTGATCGTGCCGCTCTCGGCTGCGGTCATGCCAAAGCCCAACTGGAGCATCAGGGGCAGCAGAAACGGTTGCGCACCCTGGGTGATCCGCGTGAGCGATCCGGCGATCACCGACAGCCGAAACGTCTGGACTCGCATCAGGGTGAGATCGAGAATCGGCGCCGCGGCGCGTCGGGCGTGGAAGATGTAGAGGCCGCCTGACGCCAGGCCGATGGCGATCAGCACGAGGGCCCGGTGCAGTTCACCCGGGCGGCTCGACATCTCGAAGCCGAACAGCAGGCATCCCAGCGAGGCGCCCGAGAGGAAGAAGCCCGGCAGGTCCATCGCCGCCGGCGCCTCTCCGCGCACCTGGCCGATGAACTTGGTCACCAGCACGATGCCCAGCAGGCCGACCGGGATGTTCAGGTAGAAGATCCAGCGCCAGTTCAGGAAGGTGACGATATATCCCCCCAGCGGCGGGCCGATGATTGGGCCGATAAGGGACGGGATGATCAGCCAGGACATGGCGTTGACCATGTCCTCCTTGGCGACGCTGCGCAGGAGCACCAGCCGGCCCACCGGCACCATCATCGCCCCGCCTGTCCCCTGGATGAAACGCGAGATCACCAGGAACGGCAGGTTATGAGCCTGCCCGCACATCACCGAACCGGTCAGGAACAGCACGATAGCGAGACGGAACACCGTCTTGGCCCCAAACCGGTCGGCCATGCGCCCGCTGGCGGGGATGAAGATCGCCAGGGCCAGCAGATACGAGGTGAGAGCCGAGGCGAGGTGGGTCGGCGGCACGTGGAACTCGCGGCCCATGGTCGGCAGGGCGGTCGCCAGGATGGTGGCGTCCATCTGCTCCATGAAGAAGGCGAAGGCGATGATCAGGGCGATGGTGCGGTAGTTGCGCTGTGCGGCCGTCCCCGCGGGAGCTGGCGTCGTCGGGACGCGGGCGAGCCTGCCGGCCGCAGGCACGATCCCATCGCGGATCTCCGCATTGATCGAGGCGAGCCCGCGCCGCCTCGGTCTAAGCATGGGGCGGCGTTCGGTCATGGGTGAAAAGACGCGGGCATGCTCCGGGGGCGGATGGGCGATCTGGCGTCGCAACGCAAGCCGCTCAGGGTCGGATTTTCCCAGGGTCTTGTCAGATCGCAGCCCGACGCGCTTGGCTGTGACAGCGAAGCGGAGATGTCGCGATGACCAGGGTTCTCCAGCACCTGTGGTTCGAGAAGGACATGGAGGCGGCCGTCAGCCTCTACGTCTCGCTTATTCCCGGGTCCGCGATCCACTGGAGGTCCGCCGTGGCCGCTGACAACCCCAGCGGTCCGGCAGGCGCGGTGAAGATCATCGGCTTCAGCCTTGGGGACCAGGCCTATCAGGCCATCGAGGCCGGCCCGCTGGATCCCTTCAACCGCAGCTTCTCGATCATGGTCCAGTGCGATGACCAGCCGCAGATCGACCGGCTGTGGACCGCGCTCACCGAGGGGGGATCGCCGTCGCAGTGCGGCTGGCTGAAGGACCGCTGGGGCCTGTCGTGGCAGGTCGTCCCTGTGCGCCTCGGCGAATTGATGAACCAGCCCGATCGCGCCAAGGCCAGGCGCGTCGCCGAGGCCATGCTGAAGATGTCGAAGTTCGACATCGCCGCCCTGGAGGCGGCCGCGGCCGCCGGTTGACGGCTTGGAGGGGGAAGACGCCTTGGATATCCGACGTCCTGATCGCCGCGTCGTGCTCGGATCGCTTGCCGTGTTCAGCTTTGCGATCCGAACGTCCGGGGCCGCGGGCCAGTCTTCAGCGGGTCGTTTGCAAATCGACGCAGCGCGCCTGCGCAAGAACCTGGAGGATCTCAGCGTCTTTGGCCGTCCGCCTGGAGGCTCTTTCGAGGATGGCGTCAGCCGCTACGCCTATTCCGACGCCGATATCGCCGGACGCGCCTACGTCATGGGCCTCATCCGTGCCGCGGGGGGGACGCCCCGGGTCGACGCCGCCGGCGACATCCGCGCGCGGCGCGAAGGCTCGGTCGCCGGGCTCAAGCCGATCATGATCGGCTCCCACATCGACAGCGTGCCCAACGGCGGCAA
>JAFANN010000099.1 GCA_019232665.1 Caulobacteraceae bacterium
CGGCGAGCGACAGCAGCGCCCTTACCGCGAGCGATCAGGGAACGGATCAGGCCGGGTCGGCCTCGCCGGCCGTCGCGGTCCCGGCTCCGCCTGACCCGCCAGACCGATTCTTCGCCGCGTGGAAGGCGCGGGCCGACGCCGCCAAGGCCAGCCAGCCGAAGTGGATCACGCCGCTGGCGACGGTCACCCCCCGGCTGGAGCAGGAGTACCGGTTCGACGCCATCGGCGAGAACATGGGCAACGGCGCCCATCTCAATAACTATGACGGCGGCAAGGGCATTGAGCTGATTCCCGACGAGACCAACGAGATCCTGATCAACCTTCCGCCCTACGAGGTCCGCAGCAACAAGAAGCCGGCGGAAGGGTTCGGCGACTGGTCCTTCCTCACCGTCAAGCAGCGCTTCCTCAGCGCCGACGAGCAGCACGGCAACTACATCGTCACCGGCTTCTTCGGCGTTTCGGCGCCGACCGGGGTCACGGCCTTCACCCAGAACGCCTGGTCGGTCACGCCGACTCTCGCGGCCGGCAAGGGCTGGGGGTGGTTCGACGTCCAGGCGACCGTCGGCGTACCGATCCCACTCTCCAATGTCCACGCGATCGGCGTGCAGATCGTCAACAACGTCACCTTACAGGCGCACGTCGATCAGTACTTCTGGCCTGAAGTGGAGTTCAACACGACCCATTGGACGAGCGGTCCGCGCGAAGGAAAGACCCAGCTCTTCTTCACACCGGGCGTAGTCATTGGTCGTATTCCGATAACCAAGGACAACAACCTGATCATCGGCGTCGGCTATCAGACCGCTCTCACGCCGAAGGTCACCTTGAAGCCCGTCCTGACGCCCACCTACAGCAACGCCTGGCTCGTCAGCTCCCGGGTGACCTTCTGACGGCTCCCCCCGCGGGTTTTCGAACCCGCCGCAGCCGTGTACTTGCGGCTTCACAAGAGGGGAATTTCGAACATGAGACTGATCCTGGCGGGCGCGCTGGCTCTTGCCTTCGGTGTGTGCGGATCGGTGGTTGCGCAGACGCCGCCGACCGGCAGCGACATTCCCGCGACCTTCCACCAGGCTGCCGCCCAGTTCGACTTCGAGGTCCGTCGCGTCGACATCCCCATGCGCGACGGCGTCAAGCTACACACGGTGATCGTCGTCCCCAAGGGCGCGCACGGCTATCCGATCCTGCTCGATCGCACGCCGTACGACGCGGAAAAGGGCATCAAGACCGGGACGCCCCACCTCGTCGACGCGGTGCGCTCGACCTATGACATCGCGGTCCAGCACGGCTACATCTTCGTCTTCCAGGACGTACGCGGAAAGTACGGATCCGAGGGCGACTATGTGATGAACCGGCCCCTCATCGGGCCGCTCAACACGACCAACGTCGACCACACGACCGACACCTGGGACACTATCGACTGGCTGGTGAAGAACGTGCCGGAGTCGAACGGCCGGGTCGGCATGATCGGCACCAGCTATGACGGCTTCACCGTGCTGATGGGCCTGATCCATCCGCACCCGGCGCTGAAGGCCGCCGTGCCGATCAACCCGATGGTCGACACCTGGAAGGGCGACGACTGGTTCCACAACGGCGCCTTCCGCCAGGAGATGATGGACTACGTCTACGGCCAGGAAGCCACCCGCAAGAGCGACCAGGACTGGTTCACCCCCGCCTACGACGACTACGAGAATTTCCTGCGCGCCGGTTCGGCAGGCGCGCTGGGCCAGACGATGGGGATGGAGCAGCTCGGCTTCTGGCGCCATCTGGAGGCTCACCCCGCCTATGACGCCTTCTGGCAGGGTCAGGCGGTGGACAAGCTGCTGGCGGCCCAGCCTCTGACTGTGCCGACCCTCTATGTCGGCGGTCTGTGGGACCAGGAGGACATCTACGGCGCCGTGGCCGCCTACGAGGCGACGAAGCCGAAGGACGTCCACAACGACATGAACTTCCTGGTCCTGGGGCCATGGTACCACGGCCAGGCCAACGGAGACGGCTCCAAGCTCGGTCCGCTCGTCTGGGACGGGGACACTGGCTACTGGTTCCGCCTCAACGTGCTGCAGCCGTTCCTGGACGAGCACCTGAAGGACGGGCCCAAGGCGAACATCGCGCCGGTGACCGCCTACGAGACGGGGACGCGGACCTGGCGGCGATATCAGAGCTGGCCGCTGAGCTGCGAAACCGGCTGCCCGTCAAAGCCGCAGAAGCTCTACCTCCAGAGCGGCGGGAAGCTGGCTTTCGCCTCGCCGGCATCCTCCGGCGGCGGCTTCGACGACTACGTTTCCGATCCCGCCAAGCCCGTCCCCTACCGGATCCGTCCGATCCGGCCGACGTACGCGCAGGGATCGACCTGGCGGTACTGGCTCGAGGACGACCAGCGCGAGTTCGCTACTCGGCCTGACGTGCTCGTCTACGAGACCGACGTCCTCACCGCGCCGGTGCAGATTTCCGGCCAGCCGATCGCCAATATCCTCGCCTCGACCACGGGGACCGACGGCGACTTCGTGGTCAAGCTGATCGACGTCTACCCAGACGAGGTCCCCGATCATGCGGAGATGGGCGGCTATCAGCTCGCCGTCTCCATGGACATCCTGCGCGGGCGGTACCGCAAGGATCCGACGCATCCCTCGCCGATCCCGGCCGGGAAGGTGGAAGGCTACCGCTTCGCCCTGCCCACGACGAACCACGTCTTCCTGCCGGGGCACCGGATCATGGTGCAGATCCAGTCCAGCTGGTTCCCGCTCTATGACCGCAACCCGCAGACCTATGTGGACAACATCTTCTTCGCCAGGCCGGAGGACTATCGTAAGGCCACGGTGAAGGTGTTCCACGCGCCGGAAGAGGCCAGCTTTGTGGAGCTTCCAGTGGTGGAGACGAAGTAGCCGGACGCGGCGACTTGCGGTCTTTGTCGGCCCGCGGGAGCCGCGCTAAGAGCGGGCGCCATGCAACTCGAATGCTTCCCGACCACCTCCCGTCCGCCCGAGATCGTGCCGGGCCGCCAGCAGCGCGGCTGGATGGAGACTTTCGGCGACCGGCACGCCTATCGCTGCCTGCCGATGGTGATGGCCAACTGCACCGGCTGGGAGATCCTATGCCCGGTGAGCTTTACCGCCGAGTGGAACGGCGGCCCGAACCAGCGCGACATCACCATCGTCGCCGACCATCCCTTCCCGGAGTTCGACGACTTCGTGAAGAGCCACTTCTCCCAGGGCGTCCTCACCTTCCACCCCGGCTACCTGTTCCGCACCCCTGACGGGTGGTCGATGTGGGCGATGGGTGCGCCCAACCACGTCAAGGACGGCATCCAGCCGCTCATGGGCCTGGTCGAGACGGACTGGCTCCCCTTCCCCTTCACCATGAACTGGATGTTCACGCGCCCCGGCCGCGTGCGCTTCGTCAAGGGCGAGCCGTTCTGTTTCATCACCCTCGTGCAGGACAAGGTGCTGGAGACGATCGAGGTCGTGCAGAAGCCGCTCGAGCGCGACTTCGACCTGCAGGGCCAGTACGAGGCCTGGCGCAATCGCCGGGAGGACTTCAACTCCCGCCTCCGCAAGGGCGATCCGGCGACAGTCAAGGAGGCGTGGCAGCGTTATTACTTCAAGGGCGAGCTGCCTGCGGAGACCGGTCCCGCGCCCAAGGCCCACGTCAACAAGCGCCGCCTGAAGTCCCCGCGATTTGGCGGCTGACGGAGCCGTTTGGGGCGCTTGCCAACGCCGGGGCCCTCTGCAATAAGCGCCTCCTTCGTTTCCGGGGCCGGTCTCCGGAGGAGCGGGCGGGCGTAGCTCAGGGGTAGAGCACAACCTTGCCAAGGTTGGGGTCGAGGGTTCGAATCCCTTCGCCCGCTCCAGATTTCTTCTGTCCAGCCCGGACACTCGCGCTTGAACGTGAGGATCAGCGCTTCGATCTGCGTCGGCAGCTGGTTGGCGTAGCGGACCGGCCGGCGCGAGCGGTCCGTCAGGGCGTCCAGGCCGCTCTTTGTAACGATCAAAGATCTTGTAGCCGGTCTTTCGCGAAATCCCGAACGCGCGGCAGACCTCGCTCATCGACTCCCGGTCGAGAAGCCGAGCCACAAACCGCAGGCGCTCGTCCCCGACCGAACACTCCTTCCACGGCATCGACACCTCCCACCCTCTCGCGGGAAGTGTCACCCATGTGTCCCGTACGATCCGTCTCCCATGTCTCGGCATGCTCATTCAGGAACAACGAAGCATTGCGAGCAGCCGCTGAAGGGAGCCATCCGCTCTCACACTGCCATGCGTCGATCTTCCTCGTAGCGGATTGCGGACTCGCGCGCCGCCATCTGCAGCCTGAACCAGTCCAGCGTCCGGCGCACGCCCTCCTCATAGGGCACGTCTGCCGTCCAGCCCGGCAGCACCCTCTTCATGATCGTGAGGTCCGGGCGTCGGTTGGTCGGATCCTGCGGGACCGGCGGCATGAACTTGATCCGAGTCCCCGGAAGGAGCTTGGTGATATGCGTGGCGACGTCGAGGACCGAGACCTCCCTGTTGTTTCCGACGTTCAGCGGCCCCCTGTATTCGCACGCGTCGCGCCAGAAAAAGCGCGCCAGGGCCTCGATGATGTCGTCGACATAGCCCCAGCTCCTCGTCTGCAGGCCGTCGCCGTGGACGGTGAGCATCCGGCTCGTCAGGGCTTGGCTGATGAAATTCGAGACCGCGCGGCCGTCGTCCGCCCGGGTGCGCGGGCCATACGCGTTGAAGAGCCGCACGACCCGAATATCGAGGCCGCTGACACGCTGGGATTCGAAGAGCAGCGCCTCGGTGCAGCGCTTTGATTCGTCATATGACGACCTCGGACCGGTGCAATCGACGGAGCCTCTGTAGCTTTCCGGCTGCGGCGAGACGAGCGGATCTCCGTACACCTCCGACGTCGAGGTAAAGCAGAACCGCCCCCCCGGCCTGAGCAGGTTCAGCAGGTTGAGCGCGCCCTCGACGTTCGCGCGGATCACGCGAAGCGGTTCACGCATGTACCATGGAGGCGAGGCGGGCGAGGCCATGTGGATGACCTCGTCGAAGCGATCGGCCGTCGCGAACCGCTCGACATCGCAGATCTCGATGAAAAGTCGGGAGTCCGACACGTGGGCCAGATTCGCCAAGGCGCCGGTCCAGAGATTGTCAATGACGACCACCCGCTCGACGTCGGCGCGCAGCAACAGGCTGTCGACGAGGTGCGACCCCAGGAAGCCACAGCCGCCGCTGACGAGAACACGATTCATCGCGCCGACCCCGTTCTTTATTGTACGATAATTAACCTTTCTTGCCGCTGACGCAGAGTCGCGATCAAATGGCCTTGGCTTTCCGGGAGCCAGTTGAGAACTCTCGAAGGCGCGCGGTGGGGGGCAAGCGCCTTCGCCTGGCATGGGTAAGCTTACGATGACCTCCGAAGAGGCCCCGGCCGGCATCGGAACCCTGATTTGCCACAGAGGCGGCCAAGTCGCCCCCGGTCCAAGCCTGATGGTCGTGTGGGTGGGCGACAGGCCTGTCGGCCAATTGCGCGTCGAGAGGCTGGAGCCCTCCCCCGCGCCGACGATGGGCGACCTCTCGGTCACGGTCGTCGTCTGCACCCGCGATCGTCCGCAGGAACTGGCCCGATGCCTGTCCTCCTTCGCCGAACAGACGTTGCGTCCCGGCCAGGTCATCGTCGTCGACAATGCCTCGCTCGGCGACGAGACGCGCCAGGTCAGCCGGAAAGCGGGTGTGACCTACCTGAGGGAGGACAGGCCGGGGCTGGACATTGCCCGGAACACGGGGGCGCGAGCGGCGAGTGGCGACGTCGTCGCCTATGCCGACGACGATGTCGTGCTGCATCCGGACTGGCTGAAGCGGCTGATCCAGGCGTTCGACGAAGCGCGCATCTGGGCGGTCACCGGCCTGGTCTTGCCCGCCGAGCTGGCGACGGAAGCCCAGTGGATCTTCGAGACCCACTGGGGTTTCGGAAAAGGCTTCCAAAGGCGCGATTTCGGACCGGAGTTCTTCGCTGCGGATCGGCGCCACGGCTGCCCCGCCTGGGAAATCGGGGCCGGCGCGAGCATGGCGTTCCGGCGCTCGGTTTTCGAGCGGGTTGGCTACTTCGACGAGCGGCTCGACGTCGGCGCCGCCGGATGCTCGGGAGACTCGGAGTTCTGGCACCGCATCCTGACGGCCGGCGGCTGGTGCCGCTATGAGCCCGCGTCGGTGGCCTACCACTACCATCGGCGGGACATGGATGGCCTGCGGCGGCAGATCCGGGCCTACATGCGCGGTCACGCGGCGGCCCTGCTGGTCCAGTACGAGCGGAGCCGCAACCTCGGCAATCTGCGAAGGCTGTTCCTCACACTGCCGCACTACTACGCGCGCAGGGCGGTCGGCCGCATCGTCCGTGGGGTTCGAAGCGACAACCGCCTGCTGGGCGCGGAAGTCGCCGGCCTCGCATCGGGCGTCGCCTTCTATCTTCGCACGCCGGCCTCTGCGGCGGGCGCGGGGCGGTGAGCGGGCCGGCTGCGATCGGGGTCGTGATCGCCGCGTACAACGCGGAGGCCTCTCTGGCGGACGCCATCGCCAGCCTGACGTCCCAGACCTGGCGGGACTGGCAAGCGATCGTCGTGGACGACGGCTCGACGGACGAGACCGCAGAGATCGCGCGGCGGGCGGTTGCCCGGGATGAGCGGGTCGAATTCCTCGCGATCCCTCACACCGGGGTCTCCGGCGCGCGGAACGCTGGCCTCGCGCGGCTGCGAACCGAGTGGGTCATGTTTCTCGACTCGGATGACACGGTCGAGCGACAGTTCATGCAGACCCTCCTCGCGCAAGCGGATGCGACGACGGACGCGGTCTACTGCGCCTATCGCCGAGTGACTCCAAACGGCGCAGTCGTCGGAGATTATTTCGAGCCGGCGGTGGGCGAGGACGCCTTCGCCGTCCTCGCCCGCCGCCCCGCCCTCGCCATCCACAGCGTGCTCCTTCGAACGGCGAAGGCGCAGGCTCTCGGCGGGTTCGACCCGCACCTCGGCTCCTGCGAGGACTGGGACCTGTGGCAGCGGCTCGCGCGCGCGGGCGCCTCGTTCCGCGGGATCCCTGTGCCGCTGGCCATCTACAACATGCACGCCGGCAGCCTGTCCGGTCGCCATGCCGCCATGCTCCAAGACGGTCTGCGCGTGTTGCAGCGAGGCCATGGGCCTGATGCGCGTGTCGCCTCACCTGCGCCGGCCCATCGCAACGGCGTGACCGGCGGTGGCTATTCGGAACGCGCGAGCTTCATGGCCCTCTGGTGCGCGGCCGCCGAACTGGGAGCGGGGCGCGATGGCGGGGCCCTTCTCGAAACGCTCGACGCGCCCCTCCGCCTTGGTCCGGACATGAGCTACGCGGCGGAGACGATCGTGGACGGAGCCGCCATTGGCGCGAGGGCGACGCACTCGGCGGTCGCCCGGCGGCTCTCGGCGGAGCAAGCGCCGCTGCGAGGGTTCCTGCAGGCCGTCGCTGCGGCGCTCCCTCCTGCGGAAAGCGGGCCAGCGACCGCCCAGCTCGAGCGGGCGCTCTTTCAGCGCCTGCCGCGCAACGACGAGATCGAACGCGCGAGCCTTGTGGCTCTCCGGCGCGCCGCCGCGGAGGTGGGAGCGGAGCGCGTCGGGGCGAAGATC
>JAFANN010000352.1 GCA_019232665.1 Caulobacteraceae bacterium
CCGGACAAGCTGACAGGCGTTCTCGCCCTGGCGGCGGCGCTCGGCAGCCTCTTCGCCCTGCCGTGGATCGACACCTCCAAGGTCCGCTCCAAGCGCTACCGGCCGATGGCTCGCAACTACTGGCTGGTGTGGGTCCTGGCGGTGCTCATCCTTGGGTGGTGCGGCTCGCAGGAGCCCGACGGCCACGTTTTCCCCGGCGGCGCCGGACCGGTGTTCCTCGACTACGGGATCAACACCGTGACGTGGCTGAGTCGAATCGCGGCGATCTACTACTTCGCCTGGTTCTGGGTGATCACCCCGGTCCTCGGCTTCACCGAGAAGACGCTGCCGGTGCCCGACAGCCTCGCCACTCCCGTACTCTCGCATCCCGCAACGGTCCCGGCGGGCGCCGCTGCCGCGCCCCAGACCAAGGGTTGAAGGTCAAGGACACCATGCGACTTCTCACCCTAGCCGCGGCGGTCGGCGCCGCTGTTCTCGCCGCTGCGCCCGCCCTGGCGGTCAGCACCCAGGCGCCCCTGAAGGATGTGCACTGGAGCTTCGAGTCTCCGATCGGTTTCTATGACCAGGAACAGCTCCAGCGCGGCTACAAGGTCTACAAGGAGGTCTGCTCGGCCTGCCATGCGATGAGCATGGTCGCCTTCCGCAACCTCGGCGACAAAGGCGCGCCCTTCTACGACCCGAAGTATCCCAACCCGAACGACAACCCCGTGGTGAAGACCCTCGCCCGGGACGTCCAGTATCCGGATATCGACTCCGACACCGGCGAGGCGATCCACCGCCCGGGCACGACGGCGGACTATTTCCCTAACCCGTTCCCGAACCCGATCGCTGCGCGCGCAGCGAACGGCGGGGCGCTGCCGCCCGACATGTCCCTTCTCGAGGCGGCGCGCGAGGGCGGCCCCCGTTACATCTATTCGGTGGTCACGGGCGATGGCACTCCCTCGCCTGCCGGCCTGAACGTGCCGACGGGCAAGTACTACGACCCGTGGATGCCGGGCGATCTTTCCGGCAACTGGACGGGCGACCCGAGCAAGGTGCCGGTCGGCGGCTTCATCGCCATGCCGCCACCCCTGACGGCCAACCGTGTCACATTCGACGACGGCACCAAGGCCACCGTCGATCAGGAAGCCAAGGACGTCGCCGCGTTCCTCACCTGGGCGGCGGATCCGAAGATGGACGAGCGCAAGGAGCTCGGCATCGAGGTGATGATCTTCCTCGTGATCTTCGCAGGTCTCCTCTACGCGAGCTACCGCTCGATCTGGCGCAACGTCGGTCACTGACTTCGCCACTACCCCGGTCGAGACCTTCAGGGGTGCTGATCGGGTCGCCGGAATGTCGCCTGGCGTTCTACGGGGTCCAGCCGCAGGACGCCGCCGCGCCAGACCGATAGCCCAAGGCTGCCGGTTACGCCGGCGTCCGGCGGCTCCATCACCGCCGCGGGAACCTGCTCGACCAGGACGCCGGCCACCGAAACGGCCCGCAGTCGGACGGGAGCAGAGGCGTCCTTGCCCTCTTTTGGGCGTGACAGGCGCGCGCCCGCCACCTGCACAGCTTCCTGCGCCGTATCGATCCGGAACCGGCCCGTCTGGGCGTCGACGCCGTCGGACACGGCCGCCGGAAGGGCGGGCGCCGCGCTGATCTCAACGAGCCGAAGGGCATTGGGGCGCCGCCGCACGCCGCGTTGCGGCAATGTCAGGGTGAGCCGGCAGCGACCGCGCCGCAGATCGAGCTCGACGGCGTATCGTCCGAGCACGTCCCACCCGATCACTCCGTTTATGACGGTGTCGAACGGCCGGGTCTGCGCATCCAGATCGACAACTGGCATGTTCAGCTCCGCGATCCGCTCTCCAGCGAAGGTGAGGGGCGCGCGCGCGAACTCGCCGGTGATCCCGTCCTGGTTCGCGCGGGTCTCGTGCAGCGCGCTCACCGGCCGGGAAAGGTCGATGATGAAGTCGCCGGCAATGTCGCCGAACGCGGCTGAGGCGACGACAGCCCCATGATCGATCCAGCACGGCGTCGCTCCCGCCCTCGCGGCGGTCGCCGGACCGGCCATGGCGGACAGGGCGGCGAGCGCGCCGATCGCCTCACGCACGCGCCGGATGTCCGCGTCTCATCAGCGGAGCATAGCCAAGCCGCGCCGCCTCGGCGATAAGGCGGCCGCTGCAGCGCAAAAATAGGACCGTGTGCGGAATGGCCGGCTGGACGCTTGGCGTGATCGGAGGCTCGGGGCTCTACGAGATCGAGGGCCTGCAGGACGCCGCCTGGAGGCGGGTGGAGAGTCCGTTCGGCGCGCCTTCCGACGAATTCCTCACCGGCCGCCTGGGAGACGTGCGGCTTGTCTTCCTGCCGCGTCACGGCCGCGGCCATCGGCTGCCGCCCACGTCGGTCAACTCGCGGGCGAACATCGACGCACTCAAGCGCGCCGGCTGCACGGACATCGTTTCGCTCTCCGCCGTCGGATCCCTGCGCGAGTCGCTCGCGCCCGGAGATTTCGTGGTTGTCGACCAGTTCATCGACCGGACTTTCGCACGCGAGAAGAGCTTCTTCTGCGAGGGCCTAGCCGCGCACGTCTCGATGGCCGAGCCGGTCTGCCCACGCCTCTCGCGCTTCGCCGCGGAGGCCGCGCGCGGCGCCGGGGCGCGCTTGGTCGAAGGGGGCTGCTACCTGGCGATGGAGGGTCCGCAGTTCTCGACCAAGGCCGAGAGCGCGCTCTATCGCAGCTGGGGCTGCGATGTGATCGGGATGACCAACATGCCGGAGGCCAAGCTGGCGCGTGAGGCCGAGCTGCCCTACGCGTCGGTCGCGATGGTCACCGACTACGACTGCTGGCACGAGGACTTCGCCCACGTCGAGGTGACCCATATCCAGGCCGTCCTCGCCGGCAATGCCGCCAGAGCGCGCGATCTCATCCGTCGACTCGCGCAGAGCCTGCCCCCGACCCGCGAACCTTCGCCGATCGACACCTGTCTCGACGGCGCCCTCCTCACGGCGGCTTCGGCCCGCGACCCTGCGGTGGCGGAGCGCCTTTCGGCCGTGGCCGGCCGAGTGCTCGGGAAGATTCAAGGAGCCTGACGTGGACCTCAAGGCCGCCGTCCGCACCATCCCGGACTATCCGAAGCCGGGCATCATGTTCCGCGACATCACCACCTTACTGGCTGACGCGCGCGCCTTCCGCCGGGCGGTCGACGAGCTGCTGCAGCCGATGGCCGGGATGAAGCTGGACAAGGTCGCGGGCATCGAGGCTCGGGGCTTCATCCTGGGAGGGGCTGTGGCCCACCAACTGGGCGCCGGTTTCATCCCCCTGCGCAAGAAGGGGAAGCTGCCCCACAAAACTCGGGCGGTGGAATACGCCCTCGAATACGGGACCGACTCCATGGAGATGCACATGGACGCGGTCGTGGAGGGCGAGCGGGTCTTCCTGGTCGACGATTTGATCGCAACGGGAGGCACCGCGCTCGCCGCCGTAGACCTCCTCCGGGGCGCAGGCGCCAACGTCTGCGCTGCGGGATTCGTCATCGACCTGCCTGAACTCGGGGGCGCACAGAAGCTGCGCGACGCTGGAATCCCGGTCTCTGTCCTGATGGCCTTCGAGGGGCATTGACGGACTGACGCACGCCAGACGCCCCCGATCCCCTTCTCTGGCGAGGGAGCCACCCCAAATCAGCCCAAGTATGAGGCTTACGCGCTCCTGGCGGATCTTCCGGCGGATGCAGGACACGATCCTGATCGTCGCCGGGCTGATCTACACCTTCGCGGTGATCCAGGCTTGGCGCCTGCTTCCTGGCGGGGGGCACCTGAAGTTCGAGCGCACGGCCCTGCTGCCGGGCGTGTTCCTGGCTCTATCCCTGTTGGCCGCCCTGATGGTGCCGATCATTCGCCAGGCGCTAACGCGGCACCTGTGGATCAGTTATCGAGTGGGCTTCGGCCAGAGCGTGATCTCGGTGCTCGGCGGCGTCGGCGTCCTCATCGGCCTGGCCGGCTTCGTCTTTTGGCAGATCCACGACGCCGCCCATGGCGGCCGCTATCCGGGAGGCGCCTTCTCCGGCTACGCCGCGGGCATAGGTCTTCTTGTCGCTCAGTCGATCCTGGTTCGGCGGATCGAGGGGGATCCGGTCCTTCGCCGCCAGATCGAGGAAGTCTAAGCGGAACGCCAAGGTCGGCGCGCCAGGTGGGAAAAGAACGCGCCCGCCTCCTCAGGGGCGGAAGGAGGCGGGCGCGGCGCGTCAGGCCCTGCGGAGACCTACGCGCGACCGCCGCAAGGCTGCGCCGGCCGAACCAAATCCCAGCAGCATCAGCGTCCAGGTCGTCGGTTCGGGAACCGAGATGCTCCCGAAGAGGCCATGGGCCTCGTCCATGACCCCAGACGTGAAATAGACGGCGTTGGGGTTGCCGGCGACGCCGCCGCCGCCGTTGATCAGACCCCAGAGGTCCCCTTCGACGATCGGCTGGCCGTTGGGTCCGTCGAGCACGCCGAGGAATGCGCCGGTGAGCGGATTGAAGACGCTGATCGTTCCGTCGCCAAAGTTCCCGACCAGCAGGTCGCCGCCGAACTTGCCAAAGCCCGCCGGCGCGATGTCCAGACCCCATGGGGAGTTCACTTGGCCGCCCTGCGACACCAGGCGGCGCAGGAAGGTTCCATTGTTGCTGAACACGTCGACATAGCCGTTGCCGGGCCCGGCGACGTCATCGTGCTTGGCTGCGTTCTGAAGGGCGAAGGTGACATAGAGGTCGCCGTTCAGCTCTCGCACGTCGAACGGGGCGTAGCCCGCTTTGACGTTAGGATCGGTGAAGTTGTTCACAAGGCCGAACGAACTATTATACATATCGATCTGACCCTGCCTGAAGTCAGCGGCGTACAAATAGTTGGACGAGCCGATGCTCGCCATCGTCAGACCTTTAAAAACCGATCCTCCGCCAGGAACGTGATTGTTAACGGCCTGGATCGCGGTGGTCGGGCTCACCGTCGGATTCCAGCCGTCAATCGTGCCGTCCTCGGTGTCCCAGAGGAAGAATGAGGATCCGCTCTTGTTGCCGCTGCTGACGTTGAAGCCGCCCGTCCCGTTGAACACGATGCCAGTTGGCGCGCCGGGACCGCCGAAACCCGGGATTGTCACGGTAAGCGGCAAAGGCGTCCCGTCGCCTTTGTAGACCGTGCTGAAGCCGGAGTTGTTGTCGGAGATCCAGAACGGAGTGGGACCCATAGGCGTGACGCCATAGGTGATGCCCCACGCATTGATCAGCTTCGGATCGGTCCACGCGGCCGGGACACTCCCGTCCGAGGTGAGGTTTGTGACGTTGAAGGCGTGAGCGATCGCGCCCGGTCCCAGCGCCGCAGCGGCTGCAAGGGAAGCGGCGAGGGCGACAGAGGCTTTATGGCCATGCATATGGAGCGCCTTTCACTCTTTCGACGGCGCACAGCTCGCCGCCGACCGTGAATGGCTGCCCCGCGAACCGCGGTTCAAAGCGCGAGTTCACAAAATGGCCCAACTTGTGACAGCTCAGGGCCCCCAAGCCGGCGATTGCGTTGCCACGCTTCAGAAGCTCCACGACACCCCTGCGATCACAGCCTGTCCGGCGGGACCGAAGGCGAGGGCGTAGGGTTGGCGGGGCGCGGCGGACCAAGTGACAAAGGCCTTGGCCGAGCGGAACAGCGAGCGCGAGACGCCAAGGCTGCCGTCAGGCTGTTCTCCGCTGGGCCCATACAGATATGGCGCGGTGCCCAGGGGCGTGAGGACGCCGACGTGGCCGAACAGGCGCCATGGCCCCCATAGCTTCCTCTGGGCCTCGAGCTGCGCGTAGACGGCCCGAGCGCCTCCCGAGTAGTAGTGGGGCGAATAGAAGAGGTAGGCGCTCACTCCCCAGCGGCGAACGCCGGCGTAGGTCTCGACGTCGAGGAACCCGTACCGATCCCCGTCCTGGTAGCGCCATCGCTGATAGTCGGCGACGCCGACGTCGACGACGAACCCGGAGTCCAGACGGCGGGCGTAGCCGAGGTATTCCTCAACTCCAATGAGACGCAGGCCCGCCTCGGGCTGGGGCGAGATCGATGCAGACGCGCCGCCATAGAAACCAGCTGGCGTGTCGGTCGAAAGTGCGAAGTCAAACGCAGGTCGGCCGTTGCTGACTGACTGGCCTCGATAGCGCGCGTCGCTCTCGAACGAAGCGGTCGCGGCGACCTGGGCGCGGGCGCCTTCCGCGACTAGCGCAGGAGCCAGTCCAGCCTGGATCAGCAGCACGTAGCGGAACAAGACACGCCTGCGCCCCCGCCCGCGTGTGCGCTCACCGGCGGTTGAAGGCGAGACCGTCCCTGGGCGAGCATTCGGTCTCGCGCTGGCCGGAGGCGCGCATGAGGCTTGCGCAGGCGTCGATCGCGCCGGGAGAGGACGCTGCAAGGACGAGCGTGGGGTGACGCGCGCGATCATGCTGCCGCAGAAGCGCCAGCAGGCCGCTCACCTCGGCGGCCGCGTAGGAGCTGCCATCGACAAGGCCCCATCGGCCTCCCGGCTGAGTCGTGGGCACGTCGTGCCCAGGCGCGGTATAAACTCCTTCCTGCGACGCTTCCACGCCATCGGAGGCGACCGCGATCACGCCCGGGTGTGAGGCGGGGAAGCCGCCGCGCGACAAGGCGGGGTCGAACGCCGCGACCACCTGCGCTCCATGGGCCACGGCGAGATCGATCAGCCTTCCGAGCAGGACGTCGTTTGGACCGCTCAGGCTGAGGTTGATAATCTCGGCGTCGTGTTCGATGGCGAAATGCAGAGCCTCCGCCAGGGCAAGGCTGTCGCACAGCGACGCTGCGCCCTTCCCGGTCTGCCAGCAGGCGCGAAGGGCGAGGAGACGGGCGTCCGGCGCCACGCCGGCGATGCCGATGCCGTTGTTCGCTTTCGCGGCGATCACTCCGGCGACGCCGGTGCCATGAGCCTCCACCTTCACCGGACGCCCGCGGACGAAGTCTCGATGGGTCTCCACCTGGCCTGTGAGGTCGGGATGGGCCGGATCGACCTGGCTGTCGATCACCGCGACGCGGACGCCGCGGCCGGTCGAGACTTGGTAGAGGGTCGCCAGTCGCCACTGGCCCGCTACCGGTTGGATCGGAAACAACGGGTCGTTGGGGGTGGGCGATCGCGGGCGCGCCTGGGCTTCGTACCGGTGCATGGGCTGCGCCCACGCCACGCCAGGGCTCCTGGAGATGCGCGCGGCCACGTCCTCGGCGGAGCCCGATCGCGGCGGGCTCAGGACGAAGCAATCGACGCCCAGCAGGGGGATGGCCCAATCGGTCACCAGGGACAAACCTTCCTGGCGGGCGATGCGCCCCGCCAGGCGCCGACGCCCGGCTGCGCTGTCGTCGTCGCCGTAGCCGCCCACGGGCGCCGAACCGGCACGCAAGTGGGGCGGGGCCATGCGCAGGAAGACCAGGATCTCCTCGCCCGCTGTGGCTGACGGAACTGCCTCTGCGACGGCCCAGGCCGCTGCGGTCAAGCCCGCGACGAACGAGGCGAGCGCGACCGCGAGGCGCCTCACCCCTGACCCCCGAGGCTGGCGGCCAAACGCACCCCCGGCGCGCCGTGGAGGGCCGCCAGCGCCGCCGCGCGCCCGCCCGGCGGAACCCGCAGGACATAGGCTCCCGTGGCCGTTGGGCCGTCGACGATCCGCGCGTGGGCGAGTGCGAGGGCGGAGCGCATCTGCTCGGCGGAGCATCCCGGATCGAAGACCACCACCAGTTCGCCCGTTCTGGGTTGCGCTGGGTCGCCCAGGGTCCGGTAGGTTTCGTGGCGAACGGGGGCTCGGGCCGGCTGCAGACTCACCACCGCTACCGCCACGCTCGCAGCGATCGCTCCAACCGCCCCGATAGCGCCGGCGAGGATGCGCCCCCGGCCGCGCCGCACGGGCTGCGCGGTCGGCTCTGACAGCGGAGCGGAGAGGACCGCCTCCTGGAGGCGGCGCTCTGCAGCCAGCTCTGACTGGCACGCGCCGCAGACGTCCAGGTGAGCCCTGACTCGTTGCGCCTCGTCGGGGTCGAGTTGGCCGGTCAGATACCAGGGCAGGAGGCGCCGGGTATGCCGGTGATCCGCGCGTCGCGATGGGGTCCACAGGGCCATCGGGGTCTCACAGCCAGTCGGCCAGGCGGCCGGAGAGGGCGCGGCGCAGATAGCGTCGCGCATAATGCATCCGCGTTTTCACGGTCTCCACCGGGCAGCCCATGACCTCGGCGATCTCGCGGTAGCCGAGTTCGTGGAAGTAAGTGAGATCGACCACCGCCCGGTGGTCCGGGGAGAGCCGCTCCATGGCGCGCAGAATGGCGCGACGGGCGTGCTTTCCCGCCAGCTGCTCTTCGGGACCCTGGTCTGGGCTGGGCCGCTCGTCGCCAGACTCGTCGGCTCGCGGCTCGCGATGACGGCGCAGGGCGTTGAGGGCGGTCCGATAGGCGATCGAGAAAACCCAGGTGGAGACCTTGCTGGCGCCGTCGAAACTGCCTGACCGCTTCCAGACCACCAGCATGGTGTCGTCGAGGACCTCCTCGACCAGCGGCGGGCTCGGGAGCATCGCTCCGAGGAAGCGATGAAGTCTGGGTAGGTATAGGCGATACAGTTCATCGAACGCCCGCTGTTCTCCGGCCGCGATGCGCCCGACGAGCGCAGGTTCGTCCACGACCAAGCGCAGGGCCGGCGCCCTGCGGATTTCCGCGCCCGCATTGTGCCCGCCCGCCATGCGCGAACTCTCCGGTCGCGCCGTAAATGTCGGCTCTCCAGCCAAAGGTTCAATGCCTCGAGCCCAACTCTCTCGGCTCTCCTTCCCCGGGAGGGGCGCGCGAGGGGAAGGAGAGTGAGGGGAGTTGGCCCTACACCTCGCTGCGGCCGCCGCCGTTGAGGGCGAAGAGCTGCAGGGTGCGCAGGCGCGCCAGGCGCGCGGCGTCCGGGCGGTAGTCGGCGCGCCGGTCGGAGGCAAAGCCGTGTCCCGCGTCGTAGAGGTGGATCGGGATGTCTGGATAGACGTCGGCGACAGCCTGCACCGTAGCCGGAGGGATGCTGGCGTCATCGCGGCCGAAGTGGAGGATGATCGGGCAGCGGGGCGTCTCCCGGAGGAGCTCTGGAATGCGACGGCCATAGTAGGCGGAAACTGCCGACAGGCCGTCGCAGCGGCAGGCGGCGAGCCAGGCGGCTGAACCGCCCCAGCAATAGCCGACCGCGAACACGGGCGGGGCCAGCGCAGCGATACAGGCCTGCAGGTCGGCCGCGACCTCGTCCCAGGGCGTCGCCTCGGAAACCTCCCGTCCTTTGGCGACCCCTTCGGGATCGTAACCGCCTTCGAAGCCTCGAGCGCGGCGGTCGAACAACGCTGGGGCGAGGGCCTCGTAGCCGTCCGACGCGAAGCTGTCCGCCACCTCGCGGATGTGATCGGTGACGCCGAAGATCTCCTGGATCACGACGAGTCCGCCGCGACGGGCGTCTGTCGCCGGCGCGCGATAGGCGTCGAAGGCGAAGCCGTCGGCGCCGCTGGTCAGACGCATCCTCTCGGCCACCGCCGCCGCCTCAGGCGAAGAGGGCGAGGGTCCGCTGGCGGGCCAGCTCCGCCGCCTCGGGGGCATGACGCTCCGGATCCTCGTTGTTGAAGCCGTGGCCGGCGCCTTCGTAGATGTAGACCGGCGTCTCGGGGTTGGCGGCCTGGACGGCTTCCTTGACGGCGTCGGCGGGGATGCCGCCGTCGAGGCGCCCCAGGTGCACGATCGTCGGACAGCGCGGCTTCAGCCCGGCGTTCGCCTGCACCAGGCTGCCGTAGTAGCTCGACGCTCCCGATAGCCCGTCGAGCCGGCCGGCCGCCAGCCAGGCTAGCGAGCCGCCATAGCAGTATCCAACGACGAACACCTTCCCCGCCGGCGCAAGGCGGTCGCGCACGGCGGCGATATCGGCCAGCACCTGATCGATGGGAGAGCCCATGGCGTGGGCGACGCCCGCCTTGATGCCGGCCTCGTCATGATGCGCCGTGAAACCGGGCTCACGCCGGTCGTAGAGCGAAGGGGCGATGGCCTCGTAGCCGAGGGAGGCCCAGCGGTCGACGTCGCGACGGACGTGCTCGTCCAGGCCGAAGATCTCCTGCAGGACGATGACCCCGCCTTTGCGCTCGCCCCGCGGCGAGGCGTGGTAGGCCGACAACTCGAACCCGTCGGGCGCTGTGCTGCGGATCCTGATCATCTCGCCCATCCGGGCCTCCTCCCTCTTTTTTGCGTGTCTTGCAGCGTCTCAGACGTTGAAGCGGAAGTTCATCACATCGCCGTCCTGGACGACATAGTCCCGGCCTTCGGCGCGCAGCTTTCCGGCGTCCCGGGCGCCGGCCTCGCCGCCGAAGCGGACATAGTCTTCGTAGGCAATGGTCTCGGCCCGGATAAAGCCCTTCTCGAAATCGGTGTGGATCACGCCCGCGGCCTGCGGTCCGGTCGCGCCGACCGGAATGGTCCAGGCGCGCGCCTCCTTCGGCCCAGCGGTGAAATAGGTCCGCAGCCCCAAGAGATCATAGGCTTCGCGGATCATGCGGTTGAGGCCCGGCTCGGCAAGGCCGAGCGTCTCGAGGAACTCGGTGCGCTCTTCGGGATCGAGCATGGCGATCTCGCTCTCGATCTTCGCCGAGATCACAACGGCCTTGGCGCCGTCCTGCGTAGCCCGCTCGGCGACGCGGTCCGACAGGGCGTTGCCGGTGGCGGCTGAGGCTTCGTCGACATTGCAGACGTAGAGGGCGGGCTTGGTGGTCAGCAGCTGCAGCATGCGCCAGGCGCGCATGTCCTCGGCCTCGACCTTGGCCGCAAGTGCGGGCCGGCCCGCCTTAAGCGGCTCCAGCGCCAGCTGGGCCAGACGCAGCGTCGTTTGCGCCTCCTTGTCCGCGCCCTTGGCTCGCTTCTCGAGCGCGGGAAGGCGACGCTCCAGACTCTCCAGGTCGGCGATCATCAGCTCGGTCTCGATGATGTCGAGGTCGGACAGCGGGTCGACGCGACCTTCGACATGGGTGACGTCGCCGTCTTCGAAGCACCGCGCCACGAAGGCGATGGCGTCGCAGTCGCGGATATTGGCCAGGAACTGGTTGCCCAGGCCCTCCCCTTGCGCCGCGCCGCGGACCAGGCCGGCCACGTCGACGAAGGTGATCCGGGCGGGGATGATCTCCTTGGACTTGGCGATCCCGGCGAGGGCGTCCAGGCGCGGCTCGGGCACGGCCACCTCGCCGACGTTCGGCTCTATGGTGCAGAACGGATAGTTGGCCGCCTGGGCCGCCGCCGTCTGGGTGAGGGCGTTGAAAAGGGTGGACTTGCCCACGTTGGGCAGGCCGACGATGGCGACCTTCAGGGCCATGGAAGGGTCAGTGTCTTTCTTGGGTCGGAGGGAAGCGCGCGGACCTAGCATAGGCTGGGCCGCCGCGCGAACCTTGTCAGGCCAAGGCGCGGGCCGCGAGGTCGCGCCAGCCGCGATATTCCTTGCGGAACTGCGGCGCGGCCCGGTCGATGTGCCGGTCCATCTCGGTGATCAGGTCCCGGGCCTGGGCGCCGCGGCCGGTGCGCGCCAGGAAGGCGGCAAAGCGCGCCATGGCTTCCAGCCCGGGGAGTCGCTCGACGGCCGATCGATAGGCCTCCTCCGCCTCCGCCTGTCGTCCCAGTCCGTCGTAGGCCCGGGCGTAGGCGAGAGCCGCCTGCGGGCTGGCGCCCCCGTCGGCGTCTGTCTCAAGCCGCGCCAGGACCGCCAGGGCCTCGTCGTAGCGGCGCAATTCATTCAGCGCCTGGGCCCGTCCCAGCAGCAGGACGGGATCGTCGGCATGGATGCCCTGGGCGGCCTGGGCGTAGAGCCGTTCCGCCTCCTCGTGGCGGCCGAGGCTCGCGGCGGCCTTGGCCAGGCGCATCTGGTTCTGCACCGTGGGCGTCTGGGAAAGATCGGCGGCGGCCTCGCGGTAGTCGCGCCCTGGATCGAGCTGGGCGCGGGCGGCGGCGCTGGCGCGCCTCGCCGTCGTGCTCCCGAAGGCCCCCGGCAGGACGATGGCCACGAGATAGACGATCCCACCGAGCGGTTGCAGCATGAGGATGATCAGCAGCCACCACATCTCCTGGCGCGTGCGCACGACGTGCACGCACAGGGCGATGGAGAAGAGCAGCGAAAGGCCGAAAACCGGGATCATCTAGGAGTCCATGCCCCGGGCGGCGGCGCGCGGGTCGAGCTTCTCCGCCGGCGCAAGGCGCATCACCTCGGCCTGGTATCTCTCGTCCTCTCCGGCTGCGAGCAGGGGAAGCGCGTCCGCGCAAGCCTCGGTGAGGGTCTTCACCCATGGCCAGTCGACCTTGTGGAAATCCGAGAGCACGTGGCCCATCACCCTGTCCTTGTGGCCTGGATGTCCTGTCCCCAGGCGCGCGCGCCGAAAGTCAGGCCCCACGTGTGCGGTGATCGAGCGGATGCCGTTGTTGCCGGCCGCCCCGCCGCCCGACTTCATCCGGAAGCGCCCCGGGGCGAGATCGATCTCGTCGTAGAAGACCACCAGGCGCGAGGGCTCGAGCTTGTGGAACCGCAGGGCTTCGCCGACCGCGGCGCCGCTCTCGTTGTAGAATGTCTGTGGCTTGAGGATGAGGACGCGCTCCGCACCTTCGGACGTGGGGATCTCCCCTTCCCGCACAAGGCTGGAGAACTTCCGGCGCTCGGTCGTGAACCGCCAGCGCTCGGCGCAGGCGTCCACCGCCATGAACCCGAGGTTGTGCCGGTTCTTTTCGTATTTGGGGCCTGGGTTGCCCAGGCCCGCCAGGATGAGCATCGCGTGTGGTCTCGCCCCTGGCCGCCAGGAGCAGGCGAGGAGGACTACTCGGTGGTCGTCTCTTCCTCCGCCGCCTCCTCGGAGGCCATGGCTTTCGAGGCGGCGATGGAGGCCACAGTGGCGTCCAGGTGGTGAGCCGTGACCTGAACCCGCGCCGGAAGCTGCAGGTCGCCCGCGCGGACGGAGTCGCCGATCTCCAGGCCCGTCAGGTCGACAACAATCTCCTCGGGGATCGCGTCGGCGGGAGCGAGGATTTCGACTTCGTGCAGGTTGATGTTGAGAGCGCCGCCGCGCTTGAGGCCCGGCGAGGCGTCCTGATTGCGGAAGTGCACTGGTACGGAGATCCGCACGGAGGCGTGGGCGTCGACGCGGAACAGGTCGAAGTGGACCGGCTCGTCGGTGACCGGGTGGAACTGCACGTCCTTGGCGATGACCGACTGCTCTTCTTCGTTGTAGCGAAGCTTCACCAGGTGGCCGAGCAGCTTGCCCGTGTGCAGCGCCTTGCGGAATTCGGGCGCCTTCACGGAGATGGCGACGGGACCCTGGCCCGCGCCGTAGAGCACGCCGGGAACCATGCCCGAATTGCGCACTGCGCGCGCCTTGCCGGTGCCCGCGCCCTCGCGAACCTGCACGTTGAGAACGATTTCGGCCATCGCCTTGCCTTCAAAAGCTAAAAAGGCCGCCGGGCTGGTGCGCCAGGCGACCGGGGTCTGCGGCCTGCCGAGCGATCTCGGGCGGGCCCCGGAAAGAGGGCGCTCTCTTTACATGCGACGGCGCCGCCGTGCAACGGCTGGCGGCGCTGCGAATCACCTCAGGTCGCGGAGCCGTGGTGCGTCGTGTGATGCGCGCTGCTGCGGTGGTGGGTCGTCGAACGATCCGCGATGCGGGTCTGCGTGGCGGCCGGCGGGGGCGCGGGCTCAGGCGGCAGGTCGACCCCGGCGCCGGAAGCGACGCATTCCGCCGGCTGCAGCATCTCGTGCCGACCCATGCAGAAGATGTCTTCGTAGTTGGGCTTCGACACCGCCAGACATTGATAGAGGTCGCGCTTGGCCCGCTCGAGGCACAGCTCGGTCTCCAGGTCGTTGCTCATGCTCGCCAACTGCTCGTAGGCGCCGTCCGTCGCCTCGCCGAGGGCGGCGACGGCGGCGACCTGCAGCGCCCTCGCCACCAGGGGCGCGTAGGGCGGCGCGAGGGGCTGGGCGGTGATGGGCAGGGGCGTCGCGCCGGTGGCGGCCTTCTGCAGCACCGGGACCTCGTCCGCGGCCGGCGCGATGCCCTCGGCCGACTCGGCCTCGACTTCGTGCAGGCGGCCCGGCAGATCGACGACCTGCACCTTCGACCAGCTCTGGTGCTGCACGTCGTAGGCGGCCTGGCGGATAAGGCGGCCGGTCTGGGTCAGCTGCAGGGCCGCTGCGCCGAGCGCCTCGCGCGCCAGCCCCGCGGCGGCGTCGGATCCCTTGAACTGGACGACATAGATCGGGTTGGAGAGGATGTCGGCGACCATCTGGCGGCGGTGGTCGGGCGTATTTCCGGCATTGCGCAGGGAGGCCACGAAGTTGGGGTCCTTCAGAGCTGCGATGGCGCCGTAGGCGATCGCGCCGCGGATGAAGGCCTTGGGCTCATACGCGGCGCCGTTCTTGAGCGCCGCCGAGACCGTCTCGGCGCTGGTGAAGCCTGGCGAGGTCGCGCCGACCCGCGACATGTAGCCCTCGTAGCCCGCCGCATCCGCGATCAGCCGGTCGGGCAGTCCGACAGGGCCGGCCGGAGGCGGAGGAGGCGGGGGAGGCGCCTCCACGACAGGCTCCCTTTTGGGTCTGGCGTAGGCCGAAAGCGCGGGTGCGCCGGCCGCCAGGGAGGTCGCGGCGATCAGGACCAGGGCGCGGGCGGGAGTGAACAGACGCATCACGAACCTGCCGTGTCTTGCTGAAAAATTGCAACCGTGGAGGACTGCGCGAATCGCCCGCCCTTCGGGCAAGATTGTGACATCTGAACGTACCGGGACGCTAGGTCGCGCCACAATTTCCGCCACTTCCCCTTGCCTTGTGGTGAGGCTCGCCGTTGTTTCATCAAGAGATTGGCGAGGTGTGGATTCGGCGCCACTCCGCGCTTCGGCGACCCTTAGCAGCGGATATCGCCTGAACGGGATGCACGTGCTCCAGATTTAAAAGTGTAGACCCTGTTCAACGTTCGCGTCTGTTCCGTGCAAACGCATCAGGCTCTAGTCGAAGAGCTTCGACACCGACTCTTCGTTGGCGATGCGCCGGATCGCCTCGCCGATCAGTTCGGCGCATGTGACCTGGCGGATCTTGCTGGAGTTGCTGAGCCGGCCGTCGTGATCGATCGAATCGGTGATCACCAGTTCCTTTAGGACGGAGGCTTCCACCCGCTCCGCGGCCGCTCCGGACATCACCCCATGGGTGACGTAGGCCGACACTTCCGCCGCTCCGGCGTCCACCAGCGACTGGGCCGCGCTGCACAGCGTCGTCGCCGAATCGGTGATGTCGTCGAACATGATCAGCCGCCGGCCGGCCACGTCACCGATGATGTTGGCGACCTCCGACTTGCCGGGGCCCTGGCGACGCTTGTCGACGATGGCGAGGCCGGCGTTGAGGCGGCTGGCGAGAGCGAGCGCGCGGACCACCCCGCCCACGTCGGGTGAGACGATCAGGACGTCGGCGTTGCGTCCGTAGTGCTCCTGGATGTCCGCGGCCATCAGGGGCGCGGCCTGCAGGTTGTCGGTCGGGATGTCGAAGAAGCCCTGGATCTGCCCCGAGTGAAGGTCCATCGTCAGCACCCGGTCGGCCCCGGCGCGGGTGATCAGGTTGGCTACCAGCTTCGCCGAGATCGGCGTGCGGCCGCCCACCTTCCGGTCCTGGCGCGCATAGCCGAAATAGGGCGTCACCGCCGTGACCCGCCTCGCAGACGCCCGCTTGAGCGCGTCGATGCAGATCAGCAGCTCCATCAGGTTGTCGTTGGCCGGGTAGCTCGTCGATTGCAGCACGAAGACGTCCTCGCCCCGGACGTTCTCCTCGATCACCACCCAGGCTTCGTTGTCGGCGTAGCGTTTCACCTGGGCGCGCGTGAGCGGGATGTCGAGCGATTGAGCGATCGCCTCCGCAAGGTGGCGGTTTGAATTGCCAGCCAGCAGCTTCATGGAGGTGCTTCCCTCGTCGTCCCCGCGCCCCCGGCGAGGGGCCGTTTCGCTGAGCGAGCCTTTAGCAGCGCGCGCCAACGGAGCAAGGCCACGGCTCGGCGCCGGATCGGCGTTTGGGGCGTTACCGCCCGGATCAGGGACGAACCTCTAATAAGGAGAAGACGTGCGAACCATCCCTCTCATCGTCGCCGCGACCATCGCCTGTGGCGCCGCAGGCGCCGCCGCGGCCGCCGATTCCGAGTCCAACTCAGGCACGTCCCTAGTCAGCGGCGCTTTCGGCAACACGATCGTCGAGACCTATCCCGACGGTCGCCAGGCCAGGATCTGGCTCAAGGCCGACGGCACCTACACCGGCGAGGGCCGCAAGCACGACATGTCCAGCGGCCACTGGAGCGTGAAGGACCGGCAGCTCTGCTTCCACCAGTCGCACCCCTTTGCATTCGGGGCGAGCTACTGCACGCCGATTCCGAAGGTGGGCCTTGGCGAGCCCTGGCAGGCGAAGGCCTTCACCGGTGAGGAAATCACCGTGAAGGTCCAACGCGGGCACGTCACGCCCAGCTAGCCGTCAGTAAGGAGCTTGCCTTCCTGCGCCGCCGGGCGCGGGAGGGCCCTTGCCGAACGTCTCTGCTGCAGCCGTTCCCGGCCGAACACCAGCAGGCGCGCGCCCGTGTAGTTGATGAGGTAGGCGGTGAAGGCCGAGATCGGCAGGGCGATCAAGGGCTCAGCGACCAGCTGCCCGTGCAGCGAGCTGAGCGTGACGAAGATCCAGTAGTTGCAGAAATTCCCGAAGCCGTTTGTCGCCATGTAGGCGCACCACTGGCGCGGGAGTCCCTCGCTGCCGCGGCAGCGGAAGACGTGCTTGCGGTTGATCGCGAACGTCACCTGCATCGCCAGGCTGAGCGAGATCAGCCGCGCCCATGCGGGCCCCAGGCGCATGGCGAGGCCGATCTTGAGCAGGATCGCGTCGACCACGAACCCGACCAGCCCCACCGCTGCAAACTTCATCGCCAGCCGCGCCTCGTGCGCGGTCGTTTCGGAGATCGCCATCCGATCGCAACGCCGCGAATCGCCCTGCGTTGCCGTCGAGGCTCAGCTTATTTGCGCTCCTTCCCCCTTACGCTCTCCTCCAACCGAGCGCGGAGCGCGAAGCGGGGAAGGAGAGCGGGGCATCGCCCCTACTCCAGCATGATCGCGCTGAGCAGGCGGCCGTAGTCGGCTTCGCCGCGTTGGAGCGCTCGCCGGTTGGAGAAGAAGTCCTCGGCTTCGGCGCAGGTGTCGCGGCCGATCCATTCGGCGCGCGTGACGCCCGCCTCAGCCAGGCGCGAGAGAACGAAGGTCGGCAGGTCGAACAGGCGCTTGGCCGGCGTGGCGCCCGGTTGGAAGAAGCGGGCGTTGTCGGGGCGGGCGGAGACGAAAGCGTCGAGGAATTCCAGCCCCACCTCGTAGGACGCCGGACCGATGCAGGGGCCGACAGCCGCGACCAGACGCTCGCGCTGCGCGCCGGCTTCGACCATCGCCTCGATCGCCGCCTCGGCGATCCCCGCCAGGGCCCCGCGCCAGCCTGCGTGGACCGCGCCCGCCACCCGCCCGGCGCCGTCCGCGATCAGGATAGGCGCGCAGTCGGCAGCGAGCGCTCCCAGCATCATTCCCGGCTGGGTGGTCACCACCGCGTCGGCCTGTGGGGGATCGCCAGGCCAGGGTCCATCCGTCGTCAGGGCCCGGGCGGAGTGGACCTGGTATCCTGTGATCAGGGGCGGAGCAGGATCGCCGAACGCCTGCGCGGCCAGACGGCGGTTGTGCGCCACGGCAGCAGGATCGTCGCGGGAACCGACGCCGACGTTCAATCCTTCGTAAACGCCGCCGGAGACGCCGCCGCGCCGGGTGAAGAACCCGTGGCGCACGCCCGCGATCCCCTCGAGCAGGGGCGAAGTCAGGAAGGGTGGGGTCATTCCATCTCCATCGCCGGGGGAATGAGGCCGGACGAGGAGACCGCGGTAACCTTGAACAGAGTTCCCATCCCCTCGGCCGAGATCAGGCGGCGCATCTGCCGCACGATCACGTCAGCCTTGTCGGGGCGCGCCCGGGCCAGGGCGTCGGCCCGCACCTCCACGCCCAGGCGGCGCAGAAACTCGCCCTGGGGAACGATTCGGCTGACGTTCGCGCCGGCGGCGCGGGCGCCCGCCAGGAAGGCCGGGAAGTCGGCGTGCGCGGTAAGATCGGCCTCGCCCGGCTCGGCGAGGGGCGGTCGTTTCGTATGGCCGAGGAGGGCCTGCAGGGTGTCTGCCGCCTCGGGGCCGTCACGCCCATAGTCGATGAAGAGGGCCGCGCCTCCGGCCCGAGTGACCAGGGCCCCGGCCGCGCGTCCGAGCGCCTCCACGGCCGGCGACCACTCGAACACTGCGCCCTCCGGAGAGTCTGGCGGCTCGCCGGGCGGCTCGATTGGCTCTCCGGCGGCGAAAACCAAAGCGCCATCGGGACCGGCGTCGATCCGCCGTTCGCGCCACCCGCCGGCGACGCGTACGGCCTGGCGGATCGGCAGGCAGTCGAGCACTTCGTTGGCCAGCAGGATCACAGGGGCGTCGCGCGGCAAATCCTCCAGGCGCTGCGCCCACCGCGCTGTTTCACCCAGTCGTGAGCGCTGGATCTCGCGCAGCGGCGCGCTCGTCTCGACCAGCCAAACCTCCGCCGCCGCGGTGAAGGCCGGCGCCGCCCGCGCCGCCCGCAGGACGTCGCCGATCATCGTCGCGTCCCCAGGACCCATCTCTGCCAGGACGATCCGGGCGGGCTCGCCAAGCGCCGCCCAGGTCTCCGCCGCCCAAAGGCCGATGAGCTCGCCGAACATCTGCGAGACGTGAGGGGCGGTGATGAAATCTCCCGCCTCCCCCAGGCGCGGACGCGCGGCGTAGTACCCTGCCTGCGGATCGTTCAGGGCGAGGTCCATGTAGCGCTCGACCGTAATCGGACCCGACCGGCGGATTTCGCCGGCGATCCGCTCAAGCAGGCTCATGCGCGTCGGGCGTGGAAGCCACGGGAATCGCCGGCGCCGGAGGTCGCCGCATCGCCCGCCAGACCATCGCCGCCCCAATGAGCACCATCGGGATCGACAGCAGCGTGCCCACGGTCAGGCCGTAGGGCAGGTTCTGCAGTCCGGCGTCCGGCATGCGGACCCGCTCCAGGGAAATCCGGAAGATTCCATAGCAGGCCAGGAACAGGCCGGTGATCGCGCCTGGGCGGCGCAGCCATCCCCACCGGTGCGTCGCCAACCGCAGGATCAGAAACAGGACCAGCCCCTCCAGGAAGGCCTCGTAGAGCTGGCTCGGGTGGCGCGGCTGCAGTCCTGCGATGCAGTTCCCGTATTCGTCGGTGGGGATGTGGCGCCCGCAGAACACCATGCCCCATGGTACGTTCGTGACGCGGCCCCAGAGCTCGCCGTTGATGAAGTTGGCGAGGCGGCCGAACGCGAGGCCGATCGGCACGGCCGGCGCGGCCGTGTCGGCGAGGCTGAGCAGATTCAGCTTCTGGGCGCGGGCGAAGAACACCAGCGCCAGGGCCACGCCGATCGCCCCGCCATGGAAGCTCATGCCCCCGTGCCACAGCCTCACCGCCTCCAGCGGGTCAGCTGCGAGGGTCGCGCGTCCCGAGGCGAGCGGAAGCATGTAGAACAGGAGGTAGCCGATGCGGCCGCCCAGGATAATGCCCAGGGTGATCCACAGGACCATGTCGTCGATCTGCAGGGGGGTGGCGGAAGGCCGCGAGCCTCCCCAGATCTTCGCGTTCCGGACGAGGCCGACGGCATAACGCCAGCCCAGCAGGATTCCGGCGATGTAGGCGAGGGCGTACCAGCGGATCGCGAAGGGTCCGAGGGCGATTCCGCCGAGCTTGATTCGGGGGAGTTCCACCGCCTGCGGCGGAATGTCTGGAAACGGCAGGGCCATGTCCGCTCCTCTACCCAAATGGCGCGACGCGGTGTAGCGGCAGGTTGATCGCCCAGGGTCGGCGTGGGTCGGTTCGCCTAGCCTGTCTCAATAGGCTACAAGGTCGACTCATGCAGACTCAGAATCCGTTACTGGATGAAATGGCCAAGATGGCGCAGGCCGCGATGGGAATCGCCCAGGCCGCCGGCGAAGAGGCCAAGAACGCTCTCCGCGCCCAGTCCGACAAATGGGCGGCCGACCTCGACTTGATTCGGCGGGAGGAGTTCGAGGCCTTGAAGGCTGAAGTCGCCTCCCTGCGCGCCGAAATCGCGGCGCTCAAGGGCTCGGCGGCGGATTGAAGCGCCCGAGCGCGCATCATCGCCCGTGACAGCGGCGCCTGGCGCCAGCGCGGGCAGACGGAGGATTTGAGAGGTGTCCATGGATAGTCTGCGCCCCGACGAAGACGACGGCCTCCTCGCGCTTGATCCGCTCGACATCGTCGAGCGCGTGCTGGTGTCGGAGAACCTGAGTTTCGAGCGGACCGAGGACGGCGACCTCGCGTTCGCCTTGACCGGCGACTGGAAGGATTACGAACTGTGGTTCGCCTGGCGCCCGGAAGCGGACTGCCTGCAGCTCTGCCTGTCGATCGACATGCGCGCGGGCTCGGCGCGCCGCGAGGAAGCCTTCGCCCTGGCGAACCTGATCAACCAGCGCGTCTGGCTGGGACACTTCGAGATCTGGGCCGAGGAGGGGGAGATCGTCTTCCGCCACGCCATGGCCCTGCCGGACGGCGACCGCCCAAGCACCTCCCAGATCGCGTCCATGGTCGACGCCGCGGTCGAGGCGGCTGACCGCTTCTATCCGGCCTTCGATTTCCTCATCGCCGGCGCCAAGACGCCCGAGGAGGCGATGACCGCCTGCATGTTCGAGACCGCCGGCCAGGCCTGACGGCCGGACATCGCGCCATGGGCGGGGGCGAGACGCCGATCCTCCTGGTGGGGGCCGGCCACATGGGCGGCGCCCTGATCGCCGGCTGGCGCCGCGCCGCCGCCATGTCGCCGAAGGATCTGCTGATCCGCGACCCCTCGCCTGGCGAGGCGGCGCGCACGGCGGCGGCCGCCGGCGCCGTCCTGAATGGTCCGGACGAAGGCCTCGCTGCAGCGCGTACGGTGATCCTGGGGGTCAAGCCGCAGGTCTGGCGCGGGATCGCCACCGAGCTCGCTCCGCGTCTCGCGCCCGACGCCGTGGTCATCTCGATCATGGCTGGAGTGAAGGCGGCGGACATCGCCGAGGTCCTTCCCGGCCGCCCGATCGCGAGGGTGATGCCGACCACTGCTGCGGCGGTGGGCGAGGGGGCGGCAAGCATCTGGTCGGCAGATCCGGCCGCCCGCGCCCGCGCCCGCGCGCTGTTTGCGCCCCTGGGGGTAGTGGTCGATCTGGACGAAGAGGCGCAGATCCACGCGGCGACGGCGGCCTCGGGCTCCGCTCCGGCCTATGTCTACGCCGTTGTCGAGGCGCTCGAGGCGGCGGGCGTCAGAGCCGGCCTGGGGCCGGAGGCGGCCCGCGATCTGTCCCGCGCGGCGGTGACCGGCGCGGCGGCCCTGATGCGCACCACCGGAGAGGATGCCGCAGTCCTTCGCCGCCAGGTCACCTCGCCGGCGGGAACCACCGAGGCCGCCTTGCAAGTTCTTGTCGGCGGGGGCGAACTGCAGGCGCTGGTGGAGCGGGCGGTCCTGGCTGCGGCCCGGCGTTCGAGAGAACTGGGAGGCGAGGGGTGAGCGAAGCGGCGGCTCCGGGCGAGGACTTAGACCCCGCGGCCGCGGCCCTCCTCGAACTGGCCCGCGAGCGGCCGTGGAGCGAGATCGCCCTTCGCGACGTCGCCGAGCGCGCCGGCGTCGAGCTCGTGGACCTCTATGGCGAGGCGCGCGGCAAGGCCGCCATTCTCTGGCGCATCTCCGAAGCCCTCGACCGCGCGGCCCTGCGCACGGCAGCCACGCCTTCCGACGATCCCCACGATCGCCTCTTCGACGCCGCCATGGCGCGGATCGAGGCGATGGAGCCGCACCGGGCGGCGCTGACCGCCCTTTCGCGGGAGGCGCCGCGCCTGATAGCCGTCGCCCATGTACCCGCGACTGCCCGGGCTGTCCTCGAGGCCGCCGGCGTTTCGGCGACCCCGCCGCGAGTGGCGGCCATGGCGCTGGTCTGGGCCCGCGTCGTCCAGGTCTGGCGCGACGACGAGGGCGCCCTCAACCGGACCATGGCCGAGCTCGACAAGCGCCTGCGCCAGCTCCGCTCCCGCCTGGGAAGAATCGGCGCGGGGTTCTGATCTCCGGCGGGCGCCGCTGTCCGCCCCTTTTCGCACCCGCGAAAAAATTCACTTGCCAGCGCGTCCGAACCGAGGCTTGTGGCCGGCGGGCCACGCCCTCCCAACGGGGCGCGACTCATCTGTAAGGATGGGAGACATTGCTATGACCACCCCCGCCCGGCCGGCGATGCGCCCGGCCTGCGCGAACTTCTCGTCCGGCCCCTGCGCCAAGCGCCCCGGATGGACCCCTGAAAACCTACGTTCCGCTGTCCTTGGGCGCTCGCATCGCTCGAAGGTGGGCAAGGCGCGCCTGCAGGCGGCGATCGACCAGACCCGGGAGGTCCTGGGCGTCCCGGCCGACTACCTGATCGGCATCACCCCAGGCTCCGACACCGGCGCGGTCGAGATGGCGCTCTGGTCCCTGCTCGGACCGCGGCCGGTGCAGCTGCTCGCCTTCGAGTCCTTCGGCAAGGACTGGGTGACCGACGTGGTCAACCAGCTGAAGCTGCCGGCGGAAGTGCTCGACGCGCCCTACGGCGAGCTGCCCGACCTCGCCCGCGTGCGTCCCGACGCCGACCTCGTCTTCACCTGGAACGGCACCACCTCGGGGGTCCGGGTCCCCAACGCCGACTTCATCGCCACCGACCGCGAGGGCCTCGCCATCTGCGACGCCACCAGCGCCGCCTTCGCCCAGGACCTCGACTGGGCCAAGCTCGATGTGGTCACCTTCTCCTGGCAAAAGGTCCTGGGCGGGGAGGGCGCGCACGGCGTCCTCATCCTCTCGCCCCGCGCCGTGGCGCGGGCGGAGTCGCACAAGCCGGCCTGGCCGATGCCCAAGCTCTTCCGCATGACCAAGGGCGGCAAGCTCAATGCGGACATCTTCGAGGGGGCGACCATCAACACGCCCTCGATGCTCTGCGTGGAGGACTACCTCGACGCCTTGAAGTGGGCCCGGTCCATCGGCGGCCTGGCCGAACTCCAGCGCCGCGCCGACGCCAACCTGGCGGCGCTCGGCGAATGGGTCGAGCGCTCGGCCTGGGTCGATTTCCTCGCCCGTGACCAGGCGACGCGGTCGAACACGTCGGTCTGCCTCAAGGTCGTCGACCCGCGGGTGACCGGGCTGGGGGCGGAGGGCCAGGCGGACTTCGCCAAGCGCCTCGCGTCCCTGCTGGAGAAGGAGGGCGTCGCCCTCGACATCGGCGGCTACCGCGACGCGCCGCCTGGACTTCGCATCTGGTGCGGCGCGACGGTGGAGACGGACGATCTCATCGCTCTGACGCCCTGGCTCGACTGGGCCTTCGCCTCCCTCGCTTCCGAATTCACCCCCGCCTGATCCTCACCCGCGCAGCCGGGAGGGGGACCTGAGAAGCAGTTGAGGGGCGAGATCCGTGATGCGCCTGCCTCCAACGACCGCTTCCTGACGACCTTCTCCCCAGCCTGTGCGAGCCCCTGACCCTGGAGAGCCCCATGCCCCCCCGCGTACTCATCGCCGATTCCCTCTCGCCCGCCGCCGTCG